>JACRPN010000012.1 GCA_016223145.1 Armatimonadota bacterium
GGTCATGCGTTTTCGGTAAGTTCCGCTGTTTATTCGGCTGACGGAAGGCGAATCCTGACTTCGGCCTGGGACCATACCGCCCGAGTCTGGGATGCCGGGACGGGCAGAGAGCTGATGAAGCTAGAGGGCCACTCCTGGGGCGTCCCTTCAGCTGTCTATTCGGCCGACGGAAGGCGAATCCTGACTTCGTCCTGGGACAAGACCGCCCGAGTCTGGGATGCAGGAACGGGCAGAGAGCTGATGAAGCTAGAGGGCCACTCCGACGATGTCAATTCCGCTGTCTATTCGGCTGACGGAAGGCGAATCCTAACTTCGTCCCGGGACAAGACCGCCCGAGTCTGGGATGCAGGAACGGGCAGAGAGCTGATGAAGCTAGAGGGCCACTCCGGGCGCGTCTTTTCCGCTGTCTATTCGGCCGACGGAAGGCGAATCCTAACATCGTCCTGGGACCATACCGCCCGAGTCTGGGATGCAGGAACGGGCAGAGAGCTGATGATGCTGGAGGGCCACTCCCACTTTGTCAGCTCCGCTGTCTATTCGGCCGACGGAAGGCGAATCCTGACTTCGTCCTGGGACCAGACCAGCCGCATTTGGGACTCAGTTACGGGTAAGCAACTCTGTTCCCTAATCTCCTTCACCGACGGCACCTGGGCCGTCGTGGACCCCGATGGCCGCTACGACGCCAGCAACGGAGGCGACATTCAGGGCCTTCATTGGGTGTATTCCGACCCCAAGAACCACATCCTCGAACCCATCGAGCTCAGCCAGTTCAAAGACCTCTACTACGATCCCGGTCTTCTGGCAAAGAAGCTAGGCTTCAGCCCAGAGAAGCCCCGGCAGGTGCCGGACATCAAGTCCGTTAAGCTCTTCCCAACGGCGAAAGCCACACTCAGTTCAAACCACCAAAGCGCCCACGTGGAGATCGCCGAGCAAGCCGGCGGAGGGATCGGCGCATACAAGGTCTTCCTGAACGGATCGCAGATCTTTGAAGGCAAGGCGCCGCCGGGAGTCAAGAAGCACACCCTCGACCTCGATCTCAGGCCCTATTCCAAGCGCCTTATCCCGAAGGACGACCTCGCCAAAGGCCAAAGCAACAAACTGGAGGTCTTCGCCTATAACGGCGCCAACTCGCTCTCCAGTCGAGGGGTCGAGGTAGAGGTCCCAGCTCCCGCAACCAAAGGCGGTCCCCCCAAGCTCTTTATCGTGGCTGCCGGGTGCTCGGACTATGAGGGTGAGGCCCTCGACCTCAAATACGCCGCCAAAGACGCCGTCGACTTCGCCAAAGCGCTCACGTTTGCCTCAACCAATCTTCTCGGCGCAGACCGCGTAGAGACCACGATCCTCGCCACCGGAAAGGCCGTCACCGGCTATGAGGAAGCCAGCAATGAGAACATTCGTTCATTGCTCACTGCCCTGAAGTCGAAGGCAAGCGCCACGGACACGGTCGTGCTCTACCTTTCGGGCCATGGCGTTGCCCGAGCCGGCGAGGACTCGGACTACTACTATCTGACCAAGGAATCGGGTCTTGCCAACCTCGACCGACCTGAAACCCGGTCCCAGCTTGCCATCTCGGGCAAGGAGCTCGCCGATTTGCTGGCTGCTATCCCCGCCAACAAGAAGGTCCTGATCCTGGACACCTGCGCGTCGGGCGCGGCCGCTCCCGACTTGACCAAAGGGCAGGATGTGGGATCGGACATCAAGCGCGCGTGGGAGCGGCTCAAGGACCATGCGGGCGTCTATGTCCTGGCGGGATGCGCTGCAAGCTCGGTCAGCTATGAGGCGACCAACGTGCGTCAAGGACTACTCACGTATAGCCTCCTGGAGCCTTTGAACAAAGTGGATCCCCAGGTGCTGAAACTCACGCCGGAGGGAAGCTACCAGCTCGAGGTTTTGCCATGGCTCAGCTACAGCGAGCAGCGCGTGGGAGAACTGATCCAACAGCTTCAGCTCAGCGGCAGCCAGAAACCGGAGCTCAAGCCGGCGGCGAGAGCCCAGTCGTTTCCGGTTGGGCAACTCTCAAAGTCGGACGCGGGGAAGATCACCTTGGAACAGCCCAAAAAGGTGGTCCTGATGCGGGACTTTGAGAATGCGGAACGCGAGGACCCCCTGAGGCTTTCTTTTGCCATGGATGAGGCCCTAACCAAAGCCAGCGCCGAAGGGGCCTACGGCATGATCTACTGGCCCACGGTCCGCGACCACCCGACCGCCCACGTCTTGCGAGGTGAGTATTTAGAAAAGGACGGGGTCGTCTCGCTCAAGGTGTTCGTGCAGGCCTATGTGACGGGTGCAGACGGCCAGAAGTCCCGCAAGACGGTGAAGGAGTTCAGCGTGGCCGGTTCAAAGGACAAGCTCGCCGAGCTATGCAAGACCGTACTTGCTCAGGCAGGAAAAGAGCTGTGGGCTCCGAATCCAACCGCATCCAAGGTGTCGCTTCGATGACGAAAACCTGCCTCTTGGCGGTTGCTGCCGCGATCACGGCCGGAGTGAGCCTGTTTGGCGGCTCCGCCGAAAATGCGCCCGTCGCAAACCGCTACGCGCTCCTCGTCGGGATCAGCGACTATTCCAAGGGCACGAACCCAAAGGACGGTTGGAGGAGCCTCAACACGGGTCCCGATCTGGTCCACCTAAGGCGCGTTCTGGAGGAGAGCTATGGGTTTCAAAACCTCCTGGTCCTCGAGAATTCGCAGGCGACTCAGGAGGAAATCAAGAAAGCGTTCCGGTCCCAACTGATCGAGAACGCGAAGAAGGCGGCTCCAGGCTCATCTTTTGTGTTCTATTACACCGGCCACGGGCACCAGGTCTGGAACCAGAAAGATGGAGAGCCGGGCCGTGACGCGGAGCCCGACGACAAGGATGAGTGCTTGGTGACCTGGGTGTCCGCTGCAGGTCAGAGCAAACCCGATGCCGAGCGCCTGAACGAGATGTACCTTCGCGACGACGATCTGAACGCGCTGCTTCGCGAACTCTCCGCCGCCACCGGTGGCAAAAGCAGCATCACTGTAATTCTGGACAGCTGTCATTCGGGCACGGGTGCCAAGGGATTCGCCGAGCAGAAGGGCAGAGCGTGGAGCGACGCATTCGATCCCCCAAGGCCACCGGAACTCGGTGCCGATCCTTCGGCCCACGGTCCCTTGGCCACGCCTCAAGGGTCGCAAGACGGCGAACAAAGCGGATGGAGCACGGAAGAGGGCCTCCCGAAAGGAGTCGTGTTCGTTTCCGGCTGTGAGAGCGGCCAGTTCTCCTACATGATGGACGACAAGGCTGAAGGCAGCGTCATGACCTACTTCCTCTGCCAAGCCCTTACGGAAGCGGCGATTCCGACTGCCGCAGCGTCAAATGCCCCGGCCTTGGACGAGGTGACTTACCGTTCGATCCACGAGTGGGTTCAGCCGAGGGTCACGGGCAAAATGCCTGCGCAATGGCCCCAGGTTGAGGGCCCGATCGACACGCCGATCTTCGGCGACGGGAAGCCCATCGCCTCCCGGCCCTATCTTTTGGCCACTAAGGCCACCGGGACCAACCCGATCACGCTGACGTTCGCATCGGGGAAGCTGCGAGGAGTGACCGAAGGTTCGACCTACACGCTTTTCAAGCCCGGCTCCAACGTTGATGCCCCTGCAAACCGCATCGCTGAAGTAAAGATCATCCCCGGGAGCGTAGGGATGTTCGAGTCCCAGGCTACGGTGGTCCGTTTCACTGGCCCACCACTGGAGGCGGCAAAGATGGTCAGCGCCAGGGCCATGCCCAAAGAAATTGCTCTGCCGTTGCGGCCCCTTGCCGTTTCGCTTGCCAAAAGCGACCCGAGGTTTGAGGCGATTGCCAACCTGCCTTTCGTTCGGGCAGAGACCACGGAAGGCAAAGGCGACGTCGCCTTGGCTTCCGTGGGCGGCAAAAAGGTCTGGCAGCGCTCGACTGGCATGACGCTGCTCGAGGATTCAGCAGATTTGGAAGCCATCACGGCTCGGCTGCTTGCCGAGTGGCGCTGGCAGGAGTTGACCCGGCTCGCATCTGGCCCCAATGCCCCAAGGGTCAAGGTACGGCTGGTGCGGGTGAAGCCGGGAATGCCCAGAGTCGAGACGGGTGAGGTCGTCGGCCCGGATCTCATTCTCCCAAGCAGTGCAGAGCCTGGGGGCGTCGAGACGCTCTTGGAGGGCGATGAAGCCTACGTGGTTTGCGAAAACCGCTCCTTCAAACCCCTTCATGTGGCGTTACTTTACTTGCTCGTCGATGGGAGCATTAGGGTGTATCCGGACCCTGCGCGCGGCGTGTTCGATATCCAGATCGAGGGCGATGGGAAGCCGCGCAGAATCGCATTCCTGCGTAACGCGGGGCACTACTTGACTCCAAACAAGGTGGACCGAGAGGTTTTCAAACTGATCGCGAGTGAGAAGTACATAGACCTCACTGGCGTTGCTTACGAAGCAAGCGAGCGCCCGAACACGAAGGGTGACAAGCACGGACTGCAGGACCTGCTTCTTGGCATCCGTGATGGCCGGTCGAAAGGTCCCGATGTGGAGTTCGATGCGGGAGCAAGCTTTGCCGTCTCGGATTTGACTCTGGTGACGAGGAGAAAATAGGGACTTGATACGAAGACATGTTCTGAAGATTGGTCTGGCCATTGCCGCGCTGTCGCCGCTCGGTGGCTCGCCGACAGCGGCGAAACAGACTGCACATCCCAAGCCAGAACAGGAACTGCGTCTCCTCGTTTCCGATATGCAGATTGTAATAGCCCTAGACGTGTCCCGGGACGGCAAGCGGGTGTTAACCGGGAGCACAGATTCTATCGTCAGGCTCTGGGACCTTGAATCCGAGAGCGAAGTGCTGAAGCTCGTTGGGCACACAGGCCAGGTGTGGTCGGTTGCCTTCGCATCGAATAAGACAATCGCCGTCACAGCGTGTGATGACGGGACCATCCGCAGATGGAGCTTAAAAACAGGCAAGGAGATCAGTAGGATCACGCTCAAGGGAGGCGCCGGCAAAGTCATCTCAGTGTCGCCGGATGGCAAGCGCTGCTTGGCAAATGGACTTCGCGGGACAGCCATTCTATGGGATCTTGAAACGGCCAAGGAACTAATGGTGCTTGATGTCCCCAATGATGCAGTGCACTCGGTCGCGCTCTCCCTGGATGGCACGAAGGCACTAACAGGCAGCGTTAGCGGTCCAGCCCACTTTTGGGACTTGAAGACTGGAGAGGAGCTCTTCAAACTCGATGGGCACAGGGGCCTATCCACGGTCGTCGCGTTCTCCCCGAACGGAAAACTGGCCCTAACCGGCAATTGGGACAAGACCGCATTGCTATGGGATCTGGTCGCGAAGAAGATCGTCTGGAGGCTCGCAGCACACACTCAGATGGTTACTTCGGTGTCCTTTTCCGATGACGGAACGAAGGTGCTGACAGGTTGTGCGGATGGAACTGCAAGAGTGTGGTCGGTCGCAACGGGCAAGGAGATCACCAGGTTTTCAACCAACAACAGGGGCGTTACCTGCGGGATGTTTTTGCCCGGCGGAACACAAGCTGCTACGGGCGGTTATGACAAGACAGTCCGAATCTGGTCGACCCAGACCGGAGCAGAGGTAAAGGCCTTGAGAGGCTACTGCGAGGGCGTGAGTTCCGTTGCCGTGGCAGATGGCGGCAAGCAAGTCGTAACGGGAGGCACCGAGGGCTACTTCCATCTTTGGGACTTCGGAGCCGGAATGGAACTGCCCAGACGCGGTTTGCGGGGTGAGGCAATCCCATCCATTGCCATTCTTCCCCAGGCCAGGCAAGTTCTTGCCGGCTATGCACGAGGTCCATCCAAGGTCTGGAACATAGACACTGGAGAGGTGATTCGAGAGCTGGCAGTCGGCGATCGCGGTGTCGTCAAGGTTGCTGTGTCACCGGACGGAACCAAGGCACTTACGGGTTATTGGGAAAAGTCCGTGGGCCTATGGGACCTCGCCTCAGGCAAGGAGTTGCTGAAGATCGACGGGCTCAAGTCGTGGGCCAGTGCAGTTGCGTTCTCTCCAGATGGAACGAAGGCCATTGTTGGGAGCCTCACGTCCGCTTACTTGATCGATCTTACGAATGGCGCCAAGGTTCAGACCCTAGATCAAGGCAGAAACCTTGTGCTCTCCTGCGTGTTCTTCCCCGATGGGAAGCGTGTCCTCATTAGTGGAAGCAGGGGAAGCTCTGTGATATGGGACCTCTCGACGGGAGCGACGAGCCATACCTTAAGCGCAAATCCTGACATCGTATTCTCCTCTGCAATCTCTCCCGATGGCGCCTTGGCATTAACAGGTGGACTGGATGGCGTCTTGCGTCTCTGGGATCTGGAGTCGGGGGGGCTGCGGCACCAGTTTCTTGGGCATACAGGACGCATCGATGCAGTTGCTTTCTCTAACGGGAGTAACTTCGCGGTCACCGTCAGTTCCGACAACTCCGCCCGACTCTGGGATCTCAGCACTGGCAAGCAGATCTGTGCTCTGTATTCCTTCGACGATGGCAATTGGGCGGTAATCGACCCTGAGGGCAGATTCGATTGCTCGGACGTTCAAAGCACAAAGGGCCTGCATTGGGTTTATGAAGACCAAGCGAAAGGGGTTCTGGAACCCATAGACTTAGCCCAGTTCGCGCCTTACTATCAAGAGCCCGGCCTGCTTCGGAAGATCTGGAAGGGCGAAAAGCTCGGACCAGTGCCGAAGATCGAGGACGTGTTGCTCTATCCCAAGGTCGAACAACTGAAAGTGGACAAGGGGATCGTGTCCTTCAGCCTAAAGGACCAGGGCGGCGGGATTGGGAAGAGCAGGGTTCTCGTCGATGGAATGGAGGTCAAGGAGTTTGGTCCGGGAGCAAAGCACACGTTCGACCTCTCCAAAGTGCTAGAGGGGAGGAAGGATGCCCGTGTCTCGGTCGTCACCTACGACGCAAAGAATTTCCTAGCCAGCCGTTCGGTCGAGGTGGAGTCCACAGTTCCAAAGGAGTCGGCACTTTCAAAGCCAGCAAAGATCGTCGCCGTGGTCGGAGGAATTGAGACCTATAGCTCGGAGAGACTCAAGCTCAACTACGCCGAGGACGACGCGATCGCCGTTGCGCAAACCCTCATAGCGCTTGCAGAAGGCCTGAAGGCGCCAATTAAGATCTCGCTGTTGTGCTCTGACCCTGCCGCCAAAGGTCTGCCAAAAGACAAAGTCACCGTCCTGGCCCCAAGCAAGGCGAACTTTGAGAAGGCGTTCTTGGATGCCGCAGCTGCGGCATCCGATCCCCTGGACCTGTACCTCGTATACCTTTCGGGCCATGCAACGGCTCTTGGCACCCCAGCGAAGTACTTGTATCTCACCCAGGAGGCACGAGGCGGGACGCCGGAGTATTTCTCCCAAAACTCCATCCAGAAGCAGCAGGCCATCTCAAGCGATGAACTGGTTTCTTGGATGGGGTCACGCAACCTCAGGGCTAAGAAGAGGGTGATCGTTCTGGACACTTGCGCCGCCGCCGCGGCAGAAGGCGTCGTCGTGGCCATGCGAAACGACGATCCCAGTCAAGCGCGAGCGATCAGCGCCTTTCAAAGCCGTACTGGAATGCACGCGATTCTCGGGTGTCCATCGGACCTTTTTAGCTATGAAGCGCCTGCCTATCGCCACGGGCTCCTGACCGCAAGCCTCCTCAAGGCAATTAAGAGCCAACCATTGGGCAACGACGCTTCGCCCGACGCCGTGCTCGTGGACCGTCTCTTTCAGTTTGCGCGGGATGAGACCCCAAGAATGGCTGCTCGGCTTGGCTCACGTCAATCGCCCTCCGTGATCGGCGGCGACAGCTTTCCGATCGGGTTCTTGAATGACGAACTGCGAAAACAGATTCCGGCAACCGACCCTTCGCCTGTGTTCGTTAGGCCGACACTCTTCAACCCGGACGAGGGCGGCGACACGATGAAGCTCTCGGATGCCCTTTCAGAAGCGCTGAACGAGATGGCCCTGGCCACGCGTGGACCAGGCAACGTAGCCCCGTTTGCAGTCTTCAGCGACCGATCCCAATTGCCCGATGCCTACAAGATCCAGGGCTCGTACACCGTTTCTGGAGACAGCGTTACCCTCAGGATTTCCCTGTGGCAAAACGACAAGAGGCTGGAACCCGTGCTGACCGAAATCAAGTCCATCAAGTCCGAGGCAGTTCGGGATGTGTTAAGCGCAGTGAAGGCCTGGATGGACCACCGTCGCGCTCCGGTGCTGAGCGCCGCGAAGCGCTGATCGCTTGGGATGGCGAAGCACTCTCTATTGAGAAAGCTGCACCAGGAATGTGTTGGGCCGGAGGCGCTCGACGATTGCCAATGGGAATTGGCGGAGAGAGAGGGATTCGAATTCCCCTCGTTGAACCTGCGAACCTGCAAGCCCTGCCTGATTCGAGGTTCCCAGGTTCCCAAGCATCCGGTAGATGAGCGTCGATGACAACAGGCTTTGACAACAGGCAAATCATCATTTAGATTCATTGCGCTTGCGACGAGAGATTGTGCATAGCAGAGCCTCACCGATTCCCGCAATGGGATGCGCAGTGTTGGAAACAGCCCCGCACGAAGCTCTGGAGGACGACTCCAGCACTGGGCAGAGCGACGGATGAAACGGACTACGATTCGCACCTGGCTCTGACCTGCGGAAGGAGACGCCGTGTCCCGTCGACCAACATCCACACTCTTCACTAAGTGAAAACACTGAGTTGTTCCGGGGGGTAACTCGCGCGAATGAGGTCTTATACTCGGTGAAGGCGAGCCGGACGCTTGCGATCCTAACGATCGTCACAAGTGAACAAGGCTATCAGCTGATTGATTCTGCTGGTTGCTTGTGGTCAAACGACCCCGGCGTCGAAGCTATGGCAATTGTTGAGGCGACGAAGCTGCCGCAGGCAGACGTGACCCGCGTGCATCGCATGGCACGCGGGGACGAGGAAGCGACGCGGGAGGTGATGGATGCGCACCTCGACCCGCTGTTCTGCTTCGTCCGGCGTCGAATCGGGGGCTCGGTCGAGGACGCGGAAGAGATCGCCCAGGACACGCTGCTGACCGCCTGCGAGATCGGACTCACCTACGACGGCTCGTGCTCGGTGACGACCTGGCTCTGCTCGCTCGCGAGGCTTCGCATCAGCGACTTCCTTTCGCGAGAGGGCCGCCAGAAGCGCATCCCCAAGGAGATGCTTGTGAGGATTGACGACGATTCGAGAAACGCTTTGCGCTTGGCTCAGGACCCGGACGCGAACCTGGAGCAAATCGTAGACCAGATGGACCGCGTCAAGATGGTCCAAGCGCTGCTCGACACGCTGACCCCCGAACAGCGCGAGGCGATGACTATGCGCTACGTGGAGGAGTTCTCCGTCGCCGAGATCGCGCGTATCATGGGCCGCTCGGAAAAGGCTGTCGAGCGCCTTCTCGAGCGCGCCAAGGAGAAACCCCGCAAAGAGATGCTGCGGTGGCTCGGCGAGGCTGAGTTCCGAGTGTTGTGCCTGAGTTTGTTGGCGATATGAACGTTCAAGACCTGAGACGCGCGTTTCTGGACCTGCTGGCCGACCTGCGGTCGGCGGGCAGGGGCGCGTCTCAGGGGGCGATCGGGGAGCTGTTCGACAAGAGACTGCCGGCCATGTTGTCGGCATTCGACGGGCACGGCGGGGAAACGGTCGCTCAGACGTCTCGCGACCGCATATTGATGACGGTGGTATCGACGACCAGGGCGCGCATCGAGCTTCACGGAGAGCCTTCCGCGTCGATGAACGGCCATGCCCACGGCATCCTCTGGCCTTGGCAGCCAGCGACACAGCCGCGTCCGGCAGCCCGACGATGGTCCTGGGGGCTGGGACTTGCCGGCGCGGCGGCGCTCCTGATGGTGGGCTGGATGTTGTACACGGCCCTCAACAAACCGGTGATCGTCAAGCAGGATGAGAAGTCCGGCACATCCGTTCCCATCCCCAAGGCACCCGAGAAACGCCCGGATGGCCCCATGGTCAAGGGCGGCACGCCTCCCGAGAAGAAGCTGGTGCCGAAGCCGGGTCCCAGGAAGCAAGATCAGCGGGTCGCCGTCACACAGCCGGAAGTCGGCAAGCTGGACTCGGTGATGGGCGAGCCTCTAGTCTACGCCCCCGGCAGCAAGAAGGGAATCACAGCCAGGCCCGGGATGAAGGTGGCGATGGGCTCGACCATCGAGACCGGGGACGCGGACAAGCTGGAACTGAAGTTCACGGACGGCACGGTGCTGCGGCTCGACTTCAACACCAAGATCGAGATTCCGAGGGCAGGAGGCGCCAAGGTCACTTCATCGCTTGTCAGACCGGACAGCATCACGCTTGCCGAAGGCCGCCTCTACGCCATGGTCACCCACCACGAGGACGGGGCGCACTTCAAGGTGGAGACTCCTGCCGCCACTGCCGAAGTGCTGGGCACGGAGTTCGGGCTGACGGTGGAAAGGCTAGCGAAGAAACAGGACGGCCCCGACTACAAGACCACCTTACAGGTCAAGCAGGGCAAAGTCAGATTCTTCAATGATCTCGGCGAGAGGACCGCGACCGACCTCACGGAGATTTGGGCCACTGAAGACTCCATGCCGACCGCGCCAAAACGAGTTTCCAGCGTTGGCACGATCAGGCTGTCGGGATCTCATGTCATTAGGGTAATGACCTCGCGCATGACCTATGGGGAGTCGTTCGAGTCGATGGCTGGATCGATTGGCACCGTTGGGTGGCAGATTTATGCCCTGGCCAACAGCAAGGTGGGTATTTCCAAGCGTGAACCAAAGGGCCCAGTTGGCAGCGTCGGACTACGCCCCACCGATCAGGTTTTCAGCGTAAACGGCCTGCCTGTAAGGGGCGACCTTGCCACCTGGCTCACCGTTGCCGAAAGAGCCGGAGGCACAGTGACTTTGGGTGTCCTGCGCGAGAATCGGGTCTTGGTACGTACGGTCCAGGTTCGCGCTGGGCACCCTGACGCCGATTCGAATGCGCGCGGCTACTCTACGGCGCTTAGGGCGGCCACGTTGCGGGCGCTCAAGGATAGAAACGAAGCGGGAAGGCAGGGGCTGGGCCTACTTGTAGACGAGTTCGCATCCGCTGCCGCAGCGAACAACCTCGGAGTGTCCCATGAGAGCTCGGACGATATGGCGCGGGCAATCCGCTATTATCGACTGGCGATTGATCGTAACCCGGCTTCTCCCCTCTTCCATGCGAACTTGGGTCGTGCGCTCTATAAGATTGGCAACCTCAGGCGAGCAACTGAGGAATTCGGGGAGGCTTCTGCCCTTGCCCCAGCCTGGCTCGAAGCGAAGAAGCAGTGGATCAAATGCCTCTACCTCACGAACCGAGCCTCGGAAGCGCTCGATGAGGTCCAGAAGCTACTTGATGCTTCCCCAAACTCCGCCGAGTTGCTCGCACTGAAGGGAGAGGTGCTCACAGTCTTGGGTGATCCCCAGCAGGGGATCGATGTGCTCACTCGGTCCGTTTCGATTGACCCATTTGATGCCCACGCATGGTTTGAGCTGGGTGAAGCCCACCACGACTTGAAGAACCTCGCAGAAGCCGAGACCGCTTTCAGAAGAGCAACCGAGATCGATCCGGCCGATGCGGGGCCCGAAAACAACTTGGGTGTCGTACTCATGCAGGCTGGAAAGCTCAAGGAGGCCGAAGCTCACCTTCGGAGAGCCGTCGCGATCTATCCCCGTTGGACCGTTGCGGTCAACAGTCTAGGAAGTCTGCTGTTTGATCTCCAGCGTTACCGAGAGGCGGAGGAGTGCTTCCGAACGGCTCTGGAGATTGAGCCTTCCAACATGCTAGTTCTCGGCAACCTTGGCAACGTGCTACGGCAGACAGGTCAGGTAAAGGAGGCGGAGAAGCTGCTGCGAGGAGCTATCGAGCGAAGCCCTGGCCACCCGGCCCCGTACGACATGCTCGGCCTACTTCTTTGGCAGACCGGGAGGCCGGCAGAAGCCGAAAGGTACGCGAGGGAAGCCTGTCGATTGGACTCCGGCAACGCGCTCGTCCACGTCCGGCTGGGCGTCATTCTTGGCGCGTTGGGCAAGGTTCAGGAACAAGAGCAAGCCCTCCAAGCCGCCGTTGCCGCCGAGCCTAACAACTTCTACGCGCATGACAACCTGGGAGCGCTTTTCTCGGGCATGGGACGCTGGGCCGAAGCAGAGAAGCACAGTCGAAAAGCAATCGAGCTGAACCCCAGGTTCCCTGGGGCATACAACAACTTGGCTTGGTCGCTTTGGATGCTGGGCCGATCCGAGGAAGCGATGGAGGCCTTTCGCAAGGCGATCGCGCACCCTCGCAGGGAAGCGCTCGCTTTCGTAGGCTTTGGAGACATCCTGCTTCGGTCAGGACATGGCGCCGAGTCGGTAGAAGTCCTTCGAAAGGGCACTCGGGCCTTCCCCAAGGACGCCCTGGTTCACGCGATTCTGGCGCTGACCATTGCTCTGACGTCCGGAGACCTCGATGAGGCGCTTCGGCTTGCGCAGGCGGCGACGGAGCTCGATCCGCTCCTGATGGAAGCACGGGCTATCCTCGGGACCGTCCACCTCCATCGCAATGAAGTGGCGAAGGCCGAGGAGCATCTGTCCGCTGCGCTTCGGGGAACGGCCTTCGGCAGGTCGGGGTTCTCTGCGATACGGTGGGCGGACCTCGGGCTCGTCTACGAGCGCGGCGGCAGAAATGATCTTGCGAAGGGAGCTTACGGGGAAGCTCTCCGACTCGATCGCAACGAGCAAAGAGCCGTAGAGGGCCTCAAGCGCCTCGGCGGATAGCCGTTCTGCCCAAGCTTCTTACCAGGATTCGTGCTTGTTGGTTCGGCGCGGGGGGAATCGCTCGAGAACGAAGTCTTCAAGGTCCGAGGCACCCAAAGGCTGGCCAGAGGGCCAAACCCGGAGGGAGAAGAAGACTATGAAGACCATCGTTCAACGACTCGCCGAATTCGGGCTCTGCGCCGCCCTGCTGGGCGCCGTGCTCGCCCTTGGCCCTGTCGCCGAAGCGCAGAAGGGCGGCACCAAGCCTCCGACGCCCACAGGTCTTACCGCAGCCGCCGGCCAGCTAAAGGTCACGCTCAGTTGGAACGTCAGTTCCGGCGCGACCAGCTACAAGGTCAAGCGCTCGACCGTATCGGGCAAGAATTTCGCCGTGATCGCGAGCCCGACGACCACGGGCTACATTGATTCCAACGTGGTCGGCGGCACGAAGTACTACTACGTGGTCTCCGCGGTCAACGCCTACGGTGAGAGCGCCAACTCGACCCAGGTCAGTGCGACGCCACAAGCCGCTGTGTTCGACCCTGCGATCGCGTTCAGTTCCGGCGGGTTCTTGAAGGCCATCAACGCGGACGGGCAGTGCCCGACGCTCCTTACCAGCTACACGGTCGGCCGGCCCGCCTTCTCGCCGAACGGCCAGAGGATCGCGTTCCTCGCCGGCTCTGGCGCCCCGCAAGGTATGGGCCTCTACGTCATGAACAAGGACGGTTCGGGCCTCTACAAGGTGCGCCCGATCAACCAGTTCTTCGTTTCGGGCGGCTACGCCTACAACGCTCAAGTGGATTGGGCGCTGATGCCCGACGGCGTCGAGCGGATCGCCTACACGGACGTCCAGCCCAACGACGGCGATTACTCGGTGATGCTCACCGATCTGGCAGGGACGGAACTCCGGGTGGTCGGGCCCTGCTCGTCCGTAAACGGCGCGTGTATGTCGCCTTCCTTTAGCGGCGATGGCTCGACGATCTTCTACACGACGATTTCGGGAGACAACAGCTTCTGGTCCGGCGACATCGTCGGCGTGCACTATTCGACGCTCGGCGGGCTCTTGATCGAGCAGAGCCGAACCAACTGCGTGTACGGCGTGGCTGTCAGCCCGTTCTTCTTGGAGTCCCAAGGAGGCGACCCCTGGCTGTTCGACAGCGTTTCGGCGTCGCGGACCGGTAACAAGCTCGTCGTCGAAGCCTCTCGCTCTTCGAGCCTGGTTTCAGACATTTTCGTGATCGACCTGGACGATCCGACATACCGTCTGCAGCTCACGAACTCGCCGACGGTTCAGGACGAGTTCCCCGCCTTCAGCCCTGATGGCTCGAAGGTGGCGTTCAGCACCGTGATCGGCAGCAGCCGGGTGATCGCGACGATCCCCGCAGCCGGAGGGACTGCCACGAGCCTCAGCTCGACGGGCAACCAGCCCGCCTGGAGACGACAACCGTAGCGAGGAGCGCGGCCAATCGAAGCGCGGGCCGGAAAGGGCCGGCCCGCGCTCTTTCTCAAACGAATTCACACAGCGAGAGGGACCTGAAACAACATCCGGCGCGCCGGTCGGCCGTGGCCCGAGGAAGCGCCGAGGAGGAAGCACACACCATGAACGCTAATCGAAACCACTTGTCAGCGGCGGCCCGTCTGGTCGCGGCGCTCCTCGTCACCGCCTGGGGGCTAACCGGCTCAGCGCAGGCCGCGAACCTGAAGGTGCCCCAGCAATACCCCACCATTCACGCGGCTGTCGCAGCAGCTCAGCCTGGCGACAGGATCGTCCTTGCGAACGGCACACACTTTGCGGACGACGGTACTGGCACCATCGTGCTTGACAAAAGCCTCACGATCCGGTCGGCCTCAAACGACCCGACCAAGTGCATCGTGGATTTCACGGATAGCGCAACTTCCGAGTACTTCAACTTTGGCTTCTTCGTTGGCAACTTCTGGGGCGTCGGTACAGTTCTTCCAAACACAATTGACGTGTCCATTTCTGGCATAGGCTTCAGGAACGGGTACGTAGGCGCAATCCTGGTGGAAGAACAAAAGCTCACGGTTACGGATTGTGCTTTCTCCGATCTTGGAGTCAAAGGCGGATATCCGACTTCGTACGGCGCAATAGCTGCAATCCGATCCGATGTCTCCGTCAACCGGTGCCGGTTTGAGAACAACTCGGTTGGAGGACGCTACCCCTATTCGGGAATCGATACTCTATCGGGGTGCGTCGTGGCGGTTGGCGGTTCCTGTAGGATTACTGCTTCGACCTTTATTGGCAACGAGGAGCGGTATGGCATGAGACTGACAGGAACGGCTGTTTGCACATTTGGGACGCTCGCTGAAATCTCCAATTGCGAGTTCATTGACAACCGTGCCGAGTCGCCCGGGCCGATGACCGATGCAGCAGTTACAGTGTTCGGTTCTGGCAAGATCAACGGATGCTTGTTCCGTAACAACGCCGGCTGGGTTGGCGGCGCAATCTACGCGCGCAGCACTGGTGTCGATAGCCTCGGGGTTCAGATCTCGGGATGCTACTT
This sequence comes from Armatimonadota bacterium, assembly GCA_016223145.1. Taxonomy (NCBI): domain Bacteria; kingdom Bacillati; phylum Armatimonadota; species Armatimonadota bacterium. The sequence goes on from JACRPN010000012.1 coordinate 15,246, forward strand.
CGAAGCGAACACTGCTTGGCAGGGCGGCGCGATTTCCGGAAATGCGGTCATTGCGGATTCCACGTTCAGCAATAACGTTGCGGCGAGCCCGTATTCGGGTGCCGGCGGATCGGGTGGAGCCCTCGCTCTGGGCGGGTATGGAAAGGCCATGAACTGCACATTCACTGGCAACGCGGCCGACTATGGAAGCGCCGTGAGCTTGGGAATTGCCGTCCTCCAGAACTGCACGTTCGCAGGAAACGGCGCGACGCTTACTGGCGCCGTGTACAGCGAAGCCCTGACCCACTGGGACACCAACACCTACCCCCAGCCTGTGATCGCAAACTGTGCATTCTGGGGCAACCAAGGCCTGAGCATTTCTCGAAAGGCAGACTACACGGACGGTACACACAGTTACGAGTACTGGGACCCGCTGGTCCAGAACTGCCTTCTGGAATCGGCCAATCCCCTCTTCGTAGACCCCGCCAACGGCGACTTTCGGTTGCAGCTCGGCTCGCCGTGCATTGATGCGGGCAATGCGTCACTGCTCCCGCCCGACATCTTCGACCTGGACAAGGACGGGAACACCACCGAGCCCTGGCCCTACGACATGGACGGCAACGTGCGCGTGTGGTCGCCCGTCGGAGGCCCGCAGCTTCTCGACATCGGCGCCTACGAGTACGTCCAGAACACCGACGTCGGCCTGGCGGTCACGGCGCTTGCCGCCGGAGACGCGACGCTCACGTTCGACGCGGTCACGACGGCCGGCAACACCACGGTGCAGACCCTGATCGGCGTGCCGCCGGTGCTTCCGGCGAACTTCGCTGTTCAGGGCGCAACCTACTACGAGATCCAGACCACAGCCACCTACTCGGGGAGCATCCAGGTGCGGCTGCCCTACACGGGGCTGACCAACCCCAGGATCCTCCACTTCGAGAACGGGGCGTGGGTGGACGTGACCACCAGCGTGGATGCGCAGTACGTCTACGGCACGGTGACGAGCCTGTCTCCCTTCGCCGTGGCGGAGACAAGGGGCTACCCGGTGGAGATCGACATCAAGCCGGCCTCCACGGTCAACAGCATCAACCTAGGCTCGAACGGCGTGATCCCGGTGGTGATCTACTCCTCGGAGACGTTCGACGCGACGACCATCGACCCGGCGTCGGTGCTGCTGGCGGACTCCGGCATCAAGGTGCGCGGCAACGGCACTTACCAGTACTCGCTGACCGACGTGGACGGAGACGGGCTGCGGGACATGGTGGTGCAGATAAGCACCGTGGGCATCCAACTCTCCCAGGGCGACACCGAAGCGGTGCTGACGGCCATGACGCGCCCGACGACCGAACACCCTCAAGGCGTGCAAATCATCGGCATCGACACCGTGAGAATCGTGCCGTAGAGGGCGCGGCGCGGTTCATCAGGGAGGAGGAACCGAGGGGGCCCGGCCATACGGTCGGGCCTCTTTGCCCGCTGCTCTCTGCAGCATTCGGGTCCGCAGAGAGGCTCTGACAACAGCCGAAGGCCAGTAATAGGTTCATATCCTGGCGGAGAGAGAGGGATTCGAACCCCCGGGACTTGCGCCCAACGGTTTTCAAGACCGCCGCAATCGACCACTCTGCCATCTCTCCGGCGCAGATGATACCGGAAGGAGGTTCGGGGGACGGGAGACTGGGAGAAGATGGGATGAGTCGGTGAGTAGGTGAAAGGGTGAGTGGGTTAAAAGGGGAGGGGAACCGGTTAACCGCCACCCGGCCAGAAGGGCAGGCCGCTCCTCGCCCCGAATCTCAGACCATGCACTTCTTGGCAGCCGCAATGCTCGTCTCAAATGGGATGGCCACACCAGTCGATCACCAGATCCAGAGCAGTGCGCTCACCCTCTGGTACCGCCAGCCCGCCAGGAACTGGAACGAGGCGCTTCCCATCGGGAACGGCCGAATTGGAGCGATGGTGTTCGGCGGCGCCGAAGAGGATCGACTCCAACTCAACGACGACACGATCTGGGAAGGCGCTCCGAGCGACCGCGTGAACCCCAAGGCCAGGGCCGCGCTCGACGAAGTCCGCCGCCTGATCTTTGCCGGCAAGAACGAAGAAGCCGCGAAGCTTGCGGGATCAGACATGATGGGCGTGCCCCCCACCATCGAGTCCTACCAGACCTTGGGCGACCTCAAGATTCGTATACCGGAAGCTTCATCATCGCCGACCTATGAGCGCTCCCTGGACCTCGATTCTGCCCTTGCCACGTCGACGTGCTCCTATCGTCAGGGTCTCCTGACGCGGACAGCCTTTGCGTCAGCAGCTGACGATGTGATCGTCGTGCAGCTTCGCTCGGTCGCCGCCGGACCCTTGAACCTTGAGGTCTTGCTGGAGCGCTCTGCCAATGCGAAGACCACGGCGCACGGCTCCGATGGCCTTCACCTCTCAGGGCGCGCAGGAGATCGCGGCGTGAGGTTTGATGCCTTGCTCAGGGCAACGGTCGAAGGCGGCGCGGTTCAAGTGGATGGAAGCCGGCTGCTCGTGCAGGGGGCTCAGGCGGCCACGCTCTATCTGACCTCCGAGAGTGACTACAACCTCAAAAACCCCGCAAAACCGCTCACCCGAGATCGGCTCGAAGCTTGCCAGAGTGCTTTGGATGCGGCGATGAAGAAGCCGTACAGGAAGCTCCTTTCCGACCACGTCATCGAGCACCAGCGGCTCTTCCGCCGGGTCCGGCTGGACCTTGGCGCCCACCAAGAGGACCGGATTCCGACTGACGTTCGGCTTGCCGAGGTTCAAAAAGGCCGAGACGATCCCGCGCTGGCGGCGCTCTATTTTCAGTACGGGCGCTACCTGATGATGTGCTCGTCCAGGCCGGGCGATATGCCCGCGAACCTCCAGGGGCTCTGGTGCCAAGACATGAAGGCGCCTTGGAACGCGGACTACCACACCAACATCAATCTTCAGATGAACTACTGGCCCGCCGAAGTCGCGAATCTCTCGGAGTGCCACACCCCCCTCTTCGACCTGATGAACGAGATCGCCAAACCTGGAGCCGACGTCGCTAAGCGCATGTATGGCGCGAGGGGTTGGGTGGTCCACCACCTGACGGATGTGTGGGGCTTCGCGACGCCCGCCGACGGGGTCTGGGGTGTGTGGCCGGTGGGTGCGGCCTGGCTCGCGCAGCACCCTTGGGAGCACTTTCAGTTCACACGGGACCGCAAGTTCCTGAAGGACCAGGGCTATCCGCTTATGCGAGGCGCGGCGCTCTTCTTGCTCGACTTCCTGGTTCCTGCGCCCGCTGACAGCCCGGTTGCGGGCAAGCTGGTGACCAATCCGTCCCATTCGCCAGAGAACGGGTTCCGGAAGCCCGATGGGACGACCTCGATGTTCACCTACGCCGCGACCATGGACCTTGAGATCGCCCACGACCTTTTCACAAACTGCATTAAAGCGATCGACGAGCTCGCCAAGAACCGTGCTGGGTTCGACAAAGACCTCCGAAAGGAACTTTTGTCGGCGCTGCGGCAGCTTGCCCCACTGCAGATCAGTCCCAAGACTGGAAGGCTCCAGGAATGGGTCGAAGACTATGATGAGCCGGAGCCGGGGCACAGGCACATGTCCCACCTCTTTGGGCTCCATCCGGGCCGCCAGATCTCCCTGAAGGGAACCCCTGAATTGGCCGCCGCCGTCCGCAAGTCCCTGGAATATCGGCTCTCGCACGGGGGAGGCCACACCGGTTGGAGCCGTGCCTGGATCGTCAACTTTTGGGCGCGTTTGAGAGATGCTGAGAAGGCCCACGAAAACCTCACCGCGCTCTTTGCGCATTCCACCTTGCCCAACCTCTTCGACAACCATCCGCCGTTCCAGATCGACGGAAACTTTGGGGGATGCGCGGGGATCGCCGAGATGCTGCTGCAAAGCCACGAGGGCGGGCTCGCCCTGCTGCCGGCTCTGCCAAACGCCTGGCCCGAAGGCGCGGTCGAGGGATTGAGGGCAAGGGGCGGCTTTGAGGTCTCGATGGTGTGGTCCGGGGGCGTTCTGAGCCAAGTGGGCATCAAGTCTCTGGCTGAGACGCCCGTCTGCAGGCTGCAGGTCCCGACAAATGTCGCGGTTGCATCCGCATCGGTCGATGGCAAGGAGATCACGGTGCGAGAAACCGGCGGGTGGATGAACCTGACGATCCGCAAGGGAAAGTCGGCAATCCTCAAGATCAAGCCTCGAACCTAAGGGGCCGCTACCAGTTGCCCACGCGCCGGACCCGGATGTCGCCGTAGGAGTCGGTGCCGCCGTCTGTGCGGGCCGTAATGCGGAGAGAAACGTGGGCTATGGGCGGGAGCTTGGCCACCTTCAGCCTGTAGCGATTGCCCTTGTTGACACTGCCTGTAGACCCATCGTGAACGTCTTCAGCAACGACGCGGCCATTCACGACCAGTTGCACCGACTGGATGTCCAGCCGGCAATCGCCATAGGCGTATTCGAGCAGAACCTCGTAGATTCCAGGCACACGATCGAAGGACTTAGCGGGCCAATCGACCGTTCTGCAGGACTCCCCAAAGGTCTCGGGCGACCAGCTTCCCAGTTTGGGCGGAGCTGGAGGGTCTATGGGATGGTGGCGTACCCCCATGGCGTCCAGCCGTGCGACGTGGGCTTTGAGCCTTGGCAGGAACTTAGCATAGGTGGGTCGCTCCATTTCGGACCAAACCACTTCGCTGAACACGCTGAGCCTCGGGAAGAGCTGATACTCGGCGATGTCCCAGGTTGGGATCGCCTCGGTCCATAGGGCGCTCTGAGCTCCCAAGACATGATGCTTCAAGTCAGGCTCAAGCTGATTCGGGACCGGCTCATAGGACCAAAGCCGCTCGAGGCCGAGCTTGCCCCAGGGGCGCTTGAGCTCCAGTTTCGGGTCACTGGTCTGGGCTTGGTCGAAGTAGCAGAAGGCTGCGGGAGACATGATCACGTCGTGGCCCTGGCGAGCCGCTTCGATCCCCCCGGCCTCGCCACGCCAGCTCATTACCGTGGCTCCCTGCGCGAGAAAGCCCTCCAGAATCTCGTCCCAGCCGATGAGCTTTCGCCCCTTAGAGGCCAGATAGCGGTCCATCTGCGAGATGAACCACGCCTGAAGCTCTTCTTCGTTTTTGAGGCCAAGGCTCATCATCTTGGCTTGCGCCCGCTCGCTGGCCTTCCATTGGCCCTTGGGCGCCTCGTCTCCGCCGATGTGAATGTAGCGGGAAGGGAAGATCGCCAGGACTTCGTCTAGGACGTTCTGCATGAAGCGGACCGTCGAGTCTTCCACGTTCAGGACGTCGACGTGCGTGCCCCAACCCGTGGCCACTTCGAGTGGGATGCCGGTATTCCCCAGTTCCGGATAGGCCGCGATGGCGGCCTGGGAGTGGCCGGGCATTTCAATCTCGGGGAGCACCGTCACGTGCCTTTGGGCGGCGTACTTGACGATTTCACGAAGGTCGCTCTGTGTATAGAAGCCAGAATGCGGCTTCCCTGAGAACTCGTCGGGCGCATCGTTGACTTGGGTGTCCCTGCGCTTGCTTCCGATCTCGGTGAGCTTTGGATAGCGCTTAATCTCGAGCCGCCAGCCCTGATCGTCGGTCAGGTGCAGGTGAAGCACGTTCATCTTGTGCATCGCGAGAAGGTCGATGAACCTGAGAATCTTGGGTTTTGGGAAAAAGTGCCGGGCGACGTCGAGGTGGGCGCCGCGCCAGGCGAATCGGGGCCTGTCTTCGAGCGTCAGGCAGGGGAGTTTCCACTGGCGGCCCCTTGGTTTGGCCGAGCCAAAGGAGGAATGCGGGAGCATCTGCCGCAGAGTCTGAACTCCGCAATGGACCCCCGCAGGTGTCGAGGACTCAATTCGGATCCCACTTGGATCAACGTGCAGCCGATAGCCCTCGGAGCCGAGCGTCGAAAGCCGCTTGTCGAGAATCAGACGAATGCTGCGAGAGCCTTTGGCCCGCTTGCCGGGCAAGGGCAGTTTGGCGGGCTTGCCGATCCAATGCCTAAGCAGCGAAGCCTCGTTCGCCAGGCCAGGGTCTGCGACGAGGCTCGTTCGGCGGTCGAGGATGAAGGCACCTGGCAGCGGGCGCGCCGTTGCCGGCCTCGGCAGAAAGCAGGACCCTTGCCCGGTGAAGAGAATGGAAAGCGCCGCAAGCACAACCATGGTTTCGCTACTAGAGTGACACAACTTCTATGTAGAAGCGGTGCATCGCGTGTATAATCAACTTGTCGGTTGGACCAGTTCGGACCTAAGCGCTGGCCGCAGGCGCTTTTGCCCGCAGACCATCGGGATTTCGATTCAGTCATGGCAAGAGCGCAACCCAAGTATCTCCGACTCCACGAGCAACTCGCCGCCCGCATCGACCGCGGGGAATGGCTGCCCGGAGACCGTCTGCCCAGCGAACCACTGATTGCCGAAGAGTACGGCGTCGCGTACATGACCGTCCGCAGCGCGATCAGCCAGTTGGTGCGCACGGGGCAATTGCGCCGCATCAGGGGTCGGGGCACCTATGTCGTTGAGCCGGAACAGCCGGACGTGCGCCCGGCCATTGGTCTGCTCTTGGCGGCAAACTGGCACAGTCTGGACCCGTTTTACTTCCCGCCGCTGGTTTCCGGGTTTGTGGAAAAGGCGGAGCAGTTGGGCTATCAGGTACATCTGGCCGACCGGTCTGAGCCGCTGCTTGAGATCTTCCGATTCCGCGAACTGCACGTGAGCGCCGTGGCCTGCGTTCTAGTGGACGAGGAGGATCTGGACGACGCTCATGAGCTTTGGGACAAAGGTGTCTTGGTGGTAGCGATCAACCACTACGGAGGTTCGCGGCGAGTTCCAAGCGTGACGGCAGACAACCAAGGCGCTGCCTATCTTGCGGCCAGACAACTGGTTCAGCTTGGGCACCGATCCTTTGCGTATCTTGCCGGGCCCCCCTGGAATCTCGACGCCAAGGAACGGGGCAAAGGCGTGCGCCGCGCGCTGCGCGATTCAGGGATTCCCTCCGATTCGCTGCTGGTCATGGAAGGTGGCTTTTACGAGGAGAGCGGTTACGCGCGCGGCAAGGAGCTTCTCTCGAAAGACGAGCTTCCCACGGCGGTGATGTCGGTCAGCGACCTCGCGGCGATTGGCTTTTTGCGGGCGGCGCACGAGCTGGGAGTCCGGGTGCCAGAGGACATCAGCGTTTTCGGATTTGGGGACTTTCGGCTCTCCGGATTTGTGCGGCCGGCGCTCACGACGGTGCGCCTGCCGATCAGCGAAATCGGGCGGCGAGCAGCCGAGTCGCTCATCGACCAGGTCCGCGGAATGAGGCCAGACCCTATCACCCTCGAGTGCTCGATGGTACTTAGGGAATCCATCGCTCCACCGAGGTCCCATCCGTTCCCTGGAAAATCTTCCTGATCTCTTTGCACCGCCAAAAACCTATGCTATACTCGTGTTGAACTTCTATAGAGAGGTGAGTCAGGATCGACATGCGCAGTACCATGCTCCTCAAAGTCGCTCTCGCACTTGCCGTCGGCGTTTTTGCCGCGGCCTGCGACAAGGACACCAACAACGCGACCCCCGACACCGTGGCGGAAGCCCAGAAGCAGCGGGAGCAGATGATCGATAACGACAAGACCATGACGCCGGAACAGAAGGACGCCATGAAGCGTGCCCTTCGGATCACGCCGGGCGGTCCTCCGGGATCGAACCCCAAAGATCGAGGCAGCAACCCAGGCAAGTAGCGTCTGAGCCGGAGAATCGTCATGCGAAGAAGCATCCGATCAAAGACACCTTGGAGTTTTCTCCGGGCATTCCCCATGTCCCGGGAGATTGATTCACGGACCCGAACCGCGGAGCCACGAGCTTTTGCGTGTTTGGAGGAGTTGAAATGACCCTAACACACCCACACAAGCGCCGCTTCCTTCGCGGCTTTACTCTCATCGAGCTGCTGGTCGTGATCGCGATCATCGCGATCTTGGCCGCCATCCTGTTCCCCGTGTTCGCTCAGGCTAAGAGCGCCGCCAAAAAGACGCAGTCCCTCTCCAACATCAAGCAGTTGGCGATGGCGGTGATTATGTATATGGGCGACTACGACGACGTGATCCCGATGTCGGAATACGACAGTGGCGACCGCTATATCAGCTGGGCCACCATGGTCGATCCCTACATCAAGAGCGGCAAGAACCTGCCCAACACGAACTCCGGGATCCTCCAGAATCATGCCTCCGATGGTCTGTATCGCAGCCCCGGCAACCCCGTTGGCTATCAAGACGGTCCGAGCTCTGGCTCTTTCAGCTACGGCGTTCACATGTCGCTGTTCGTGTCCAACTACTACGAGTCTTGGGCCGGATATCCGGGAGTCGACACGCCCGCCAACCCCGGCGTGCCGTACAACTTCCTGGACGCGCCCGCCGACAAGATCATGATGATGGAGAAGGGCGCCAACGACCCGGCAGCGGGCTGGAACTACCCGTTCTTCCACGACTGGCAGCAGATGTGGATCGGCCCGATCTGCACGACCGCCGGCGACCCCAACACGGTCTACCGCGACGGCGTCGAGGCGTACACTCCTGGAACCACGGTCTATCACCCCATGTTCGACAACGACTGCCCGAGCTGGTGGAGCGGCGGTTGGGAGTGCGCGGCGCACGCCCGCTATCGCTTCAACCGCAACGCCCCAATGGCCTACATGGATGGCCACGCCAAGACCATGACCAAGGGCGCGATCAAGTGGTTCAAGAACATTTGGGTCGACCGACGCAATATGAACCACTACAGCTGGTTCTATGACTATCTGAACGGCGGAGGCTGGGGCTTCCCAGGCATCCACTAGTTTCGTTTCACGCGGGAGCGCGGGCAAGTCCCGCGATCATTGCGGACCTGCATGAACGAGTGAGGCGGGCGGCTTGCCGTCCGCCTCTATTTGCTTGTGCGCCTTCCTCGTTCACGGGCCTTCCCGGTGCCCGATGGGTGGGAGGAAGGGATGGAGGCCATACCCCCTAAGTGGGGCCATGTTGATCCCTTCACCCGGTTCGTTAGCGCTCAGGGACCTCTCCCCGGCGGGAAGAGGAGGCAGCTAACCCTACGGTTATCGCGTGGAGGGTGGAGGTTCGGGACCGGGGTTTTCGTTCACCGCCCCAAAGGACCGGCTATCTCAACGCCTCACAGATGAACGCCAGGTCGTCCGAAGTCAGCTCCCTGCCATCCGCCGTCAGGTTGCAGGCCACTTGACGTTCGTTCCTGAACCCCGGGATGACGCAGGCCACGCTGGGCTGGGCGAGGATGTAGTTGAGCGCGATCGCCGCGAGGTCTTCGGTCTTTTCACCGAAGCGGGCCTTCAGCCTTGCGAGCTTTGGCTTGAGCTCCGAGAGCGCCTCGGCGGAGAAGGCTCTTGAGTTCAAGCGGTGATCTCCAGGCTCGAACTGGGGCGGTGTCGAGGCGTCGTACTTGTCGAGCAGCCTCGCCTGCGCGAGCGGGCTGAAAGCGACAAACGAAATCCCGCGCTCTTGCATCAGGTTGCTGACCCGCGAGCCGGGACGCACAAAGTGATCGTCCAAGGCGTGGGCCCAGCTTTGCAGGACCGAGGGTTTGAGCTTAGGGACGATGTGCTCGAAGTGGTCCTCGGAATAGGCCGATTGCCCTTTCAGCCGGACCTTTCCCTCATCGACCAGGCGGTTCATCACCTCGATGGCGCCGTCCAGGTACTTCCAGTTCTCGCCAAAGTCGCCGTGGTGGAAGTAGTAGATGTCGATGTGGTCACGCCCCAAGTTGATGAGCGACTGCTCGCACTGGTGCCGGATGTGCGCGGGCTCGTAAGCATGCTCCGCCGTGCCGGGGAACCAGCCGATTTTTGTGGCGATGACGAAATCGGTGGATTTCAGGCCAAGCCGATCGAGCACCCGCCTGAGCATCTGTTCGGCGCGGCCGTTGCCGTAGACGTCGGCATTATCGAAGTGGTTGACGCCACGGTCCACGGCCACCTTGATCGCCTGCGTGATTTCGTCCTCGTCGACGTTGGCCCAGCCGTTGGGGTTGCCGTTGACCCAGTTCAGGCCGCCCATGGTCCAGCAGCCGAGGCTGATCTCCGACACCTTGACGCCCGAGGTTCCAAGTTCGCGGTACTTCATAGCATCAGTATGTCGAAGGCGAGCTCAGAGCAGGGAGGGGCTCGCTGCCCGCGGACAAAGGCTTGCCGGCCATTTGGGAAGTCTGTATCCGGACCCTCGGTGAAGGAATCTATACAAAATTCTCCAGTGCCCGGTTCAATCAGCAGAAATGTGAAATCGCCCTCAGAACGGCTAGGCCAGGCTCGTTCAGGTCTAGCACCATTAATCCATGCTCACGTTCCTCGCGCCAATGCTCCTGGCGCAGACACAGGATTCAGTTCTCGTTGGCGACAACCCCAAGGAGCCTCACCTCAGAAACGTCCGCCAGCTCACCTTTGGCGGCCAGAACGCCGAAGCCTATTGGAGTTTCGACGGAAAGCAGATCGTGTACCAGACGCGACAGCCCGAGTGGCCGGATGAGCAGATCGTGGTCATGAACGCCGATGGATCGGGCAAGCGCCTGCTTTCTACGGGCCTGGGCCGCTGCACGTGCAGCTACTTCACTCCCGACGGCAAGTGGCTCTATTTCAGTTCGACCCACGATAGGAACAAGGGCGCGCAGACCCCGGTGGACCACTCCAAGGGCTACGTCTGGATGGTCAATCCCCAGTTCTCGATCTACCGGGTCCGGGCGGACGGTTCTGGGCTGACGAAGGTGATCGACAAGAACGCCTATGTGGCCGAGACGACCATCGATCCAGGCGGAAAGTACATGACCTGGACATCCAACTTCGAGGGCGACCTCGAGATCTACCGCTCAGACCTGAACGGCGGCAACGTGAAGCGCCTCACCCGCAACGTGGGCTACGACGGCGGCCCGTTCGTGAGCTGGGACGGCAAGAAGATCGTGTATCGGCGGTATGACCTAAAGACGCAGACAGAGGTGGACGACTACCGAAAGCTCCTGGCCGAGAACCTGGTCAGGCCTTCGAAGCTGGAGGTCTACATGATGGACGCGGACGGTAAGAACCCCCGGCGGGTGACCAGCCTCAACTGCGCCAGCTTCGCACCGTTTCTATCGCCAGACAACCAGTGGATCATCTTCTGTTCGAACTTCGGCGACAAGAAGGGCCGGGAGTTCGACCTGTGGCGTATCCGGGTGGACGGGACGGACCTCGAGCGCATCACCCGCAGCCCAGAGTTCGACGGGTTCCCGATGTTTAGTCGCGATGGGAAGCACCTGGTCTTCGCGAGCAACAGGAATGGCAAGGTTCGCGGCGAAACAAACGTGTTCGTGGCGGACTGGATCGAATAGCGTCGGGTAACATGTCGAAAGTACTGGAATGCGTCGGGGCTGTCCCGAGTACGTCGAGACAAATGGCATATTCTAGTTAGCGTCTTTTCCCACCTAAGCCTCCTTAGTCCTCTGCCCCAGGACGGGAGGCTTAGGGTATCCTCTTCATCCCGGCCGGGATGACGCTTCCCCCTCGCCTGGTTGGGACAGCAGATCGTCGAATGACGAATGTTGGATTTTAAGTGTGGAAATCGGGACCGGCGAATGCGTGCTGAGAGCGTGTGCCAATCCACCGCCTTCCGCGTTTGAGATCGCGACTCTCGTTACTCCGTCACTCGACATCCCAAGGTAACCGCCATGGCAAAAAAGATTTCCAGCGTCATCAAGCTCAACATTCCTGCCGGAAAGGGAACTCCTGCCCCGCCCGTTGGCCCAGCGCTCGGCCAGGCCGGCATCAACATGATGGAGTTCCTGAAGAAGTTCAACGAGATGACCCAGCCCCAGATGGGCTATGTGCTTCCCGTTGAGATCACGGTTTTCGAGGATCGGTCGTATGCGTTCGTGGTCAAGCAGCCGCTGACCACTGACCTGATCAAGCAGGCGATCGGGCTGGAGAAAGGCTCCAGCAACCCCCGAAAGGAAATCGTCTCATCGATCGGAAAGGACAAGCTTCGCGAGGTCGCCAAGAAGAAGATGGCCGACTTCAACACCTCCGACGAGGAGATGGCGATGCGGATCGTCGCCGGCTCAGCGCGTTCGATGGGTGTGAAAGTCGAGGACTAAGTCCTTCGGCGAGCCTCACTTTTCGTCGCCTGAAGGGCCCTCGAGGAGCCTCTTCAGGCGTTCCTTTTCGGCTCGGTCCCTCTCGCGGCGCTTGACGTCGTCGAAGTACTCCTTGGAATAGAAGCCCGCGCCCCGAACGAAGTCGTTGCCTTTTGCACCCCGCTCAGGGATCCCAGGGAGCTTCATTCTACGTGTGCCAAGTGACCAGGCGAAGACGAGCGGCAATGCGGCAAAGACTGCGAGCCCCGGGGCGTAGCGCATTTGGACGCTGTAGGCCCCGAACAGGACGAGCAAGGCAGCGAGCCAGGCGATCGCCCGACCACTTACCGGTACTACAAAGAAGAGGAGCATCCGCGCGCTCGCGTTGCGCAGCCCCCAGACCATCGTAAGGCCCGCAAGAGGCACCCAGGGACCGATCAACAGGCCGTCTGCGCCGAGGACCTTGGAGCCGACCCAGAACGTGATGGGGCAGAGCAGCGACTCGACCAGCCAGAAACTGGCCAGCGCTTTGGTGCCTATATCGCGCTCCAGGGCGCCGCCCATCGTCCAGAGCCAGTAGCCCGCGAAGAGCACCGAAACAACGCCCGAGTCGCAATAAGCGTAGGTCAGGGCGGTCCACGGACGCGAGCCGAAGAGGTTGGTCTGAAAGCGGAATGCCTCAAAGGTCCGGAACGAGCGGTCAAACCAGCAGAGCAGAAACCCGATCAGAACGGCAGACACGATGACGGTCGTCGCCGGCGCGCCGTTCCTCAGCTTGAAGTTGCGGAAGTCGTTGGGGTCTCTCGTGACCATGGGTGGATGCCTGTTCATGATTACTTACGGCTCGGCCAGGGCATTAGGACCCCTATGCTGAAACGATTGCGGCGATTTCAGGGTAAATCCTATCGGCGCGCGCGATTGGCGCAAGGTGGAGTGTTGCGGTACTACGTCGTGTTTCCAGATGGCCAACGGTTCGGTCCGGCGGACCTGCAGACGCTGCAGCTCTGGGTGGCCGAGAACCGGGTGGGGCCGGCGACCCTCCTTGAAGAGGAGGGGACCGGGCGCTCCATACAGGCCTACGCATTGCCGTCGCTGGGTTTGAGCCTTTCGCAGCCTGGCCCGCAGCCTGGCCCGCCCTCCAACCAACCTTACGCTGGCTACTATCGGCCCGATCTCTATCAAGCGCCGCAGGCCACAGGATTGGAGACGCGTTGGGCGTGGGTGCTCGGCGCCTTGGGGCTCTTTTGCGGCCAGTTGGCCAGCATCGGCGGAATCGTCCTGGCGATCATCGGCCTCACGAAGCGGCAGCGGGGGGCGACGGCAGCGCTTGTTTTTTGCGGCGCGACCTTCATCCTTCACACAGTCTGGGGCTTGGCGCTCGGTTCGATCCTGCGGTTTTAGGGGCTCACCGTTTCGTTGGGTCCGCCGGTAAGCTCGAATTCATGGGAACGTGGAACGTCGGCGTCGTCGGAGTCGGAAACATCAGCGGCATCTACCTAGAGAATTTGGGCGCCTACGCGCGGACCCAGGTCGTCTCCTGCGCGGACTTGGACATGGACCGCGCCAAGAGCGTGGCTGAGGCCAAGGGTATCCCGAAGGCCCAAACGGTGGACGCGCTCTTGGCCGATACGGAGGTTGATGTCGTTCTCAACCTGACCGTTCCCAAGGCGCACTACGCCGTCTCAAAGGCCGCACTGGAGGCCGGAAAGCACGTCTACGTCGAAAAGCCGCTATCGGTGAACCGAGATGAGGCGCGCGAGCTGAAAGAGCTTGCCGATGCGAAGGGCTTGAGGCTGGGCTGCGCGCCGGACACGGTGCTTGGCGCGGGAATTCAGACGTGCAGAAAGCTCATCGACGACGGCGCGATCGGTGAGCCCGTAGGCGCCAACGCGTTCATGCTCTGCCCGGGACACGAAAGCTGGCATCCGTCCCCGGAGTTCTATTACGAGAAGGGCGGCGGTCCGATGCTCGATATGGGCCCCTACTATGTGACCGCATTGGTCACGCTGTTGGGCGGGGTGGGCAGCGTTTTCGCCGAGTGCCGAACCCCCCGCGCCACGCGCACCATTACGAGCGAGCCGAAGAAGGGGAAGGTCGTTCCGGTAGAGACCCCTACCCACATCGTCGGGCTTCTTTCGTTTCAAAACGGTGCGGTGGGGCAGATCACAACGAGCTTCGACGTGCAGCGCACGACGCTGCCATGCATCGAGGTCTACGGGTCAGAAGGCTCGATATTGGTGCCCGATCCGAACGGTTTTGGCGGCCCCGTCAAGCTGTTCCGCAAGGGCGAAAGCGACTGGCATGAGGTTCCGCTGACCCACGGTTTCGCCAAGAACTCGAGGGGCCTTGGCTTGCTCGACCTGGTTTGCGCCATCGACTACAGTAGGCCGAACCGGGTGGACGGCGGCTTGAGCTATCACGTGACCGACGTGATGCTGAGCCTCCTCGACGCTTCGGACAAGGGGACCAGGATGGCCCTGAACAGCGCCGTAGAGCGGCCCGCCCCGATGCCCGGGGCCACCGACGAACGCGACCTTCCAGGATAGCAGCTGGTTCTGACCAGCAAGTACAGATTCAGCCCTGCGATACTTAGGGCATGAGGATGGATCTGGAATGGAAGGGCGACCTCGCCTTTGAGATCACGGACGCCGAGGGCGACAAATGCATGATGAACAGCGACCGGGATGCCCCGAGCCACCTGAAGGGCCCCAGCCCCATGCAGGCGCTTGCGGCTTCGATCGGCGCATGTGCGGCGATGGACGTCATCGCGATCCTCAAAAAGAAGCGTCAGGAAGTGACGTCGTATCGCGTCGTGGTTGAAGCTGAGAGGGTGCCCGAGGGCACTTACCCGCGCCCGTTCACGTCGGTGGCCGTCAGGCACATCGTGAAGGGCCGCAACCTCGACGAGGCGGCCGTGAAACGAGCGGTAGAACTCAGCGAACAGAAGTACTGCTCTGTGGCAGCGACGCTGCGGACGTCACCGCCCATGACGCACGTTTACGAAATCGCTGAAGCGAGCTGAAACGCGGCGATAAACCACGAAAGGCACTATTCAACCTAGAACGGGTTGAACCCAAAGATCCCCTGTCGGGAGAGCAGGTTGAAGATCCAAACGGTGTTGACCGCTCCGGAGATTTCGCTGATAGGAGGCGTCTTCGTCTTTGAAATGAAGACGATATCGCCTGGCCTGAGCGTGATGTCCTGCGTGAAATCGCCTTTCATGAAGAACTTGACCAAATCGCATTTGATCGGCCGGTATTGGTCGTTTTGGCCTGCGATCGGCCGGAATACGATCGTCTCGCTGAACTTGGTCCGCCCCGGGATCTCGCCCCCACCGATCGCAATGAGGTCGGTCAGCTTCATCCCGTCGCGATAAGGATACTGGCTCGGCCTTTGGATGGTGCCGATCAAGTTCACGTGGTTCCGAGTGTCCTGCGGGACGAAGAGTTCGTCCCCGTCTTCGATTTCGTAGTTCTGCGACGTATCCGCCCGGTTCAAAAGCGAATAGAGGTCGATGGGGATCTGCTCTTGGGATCGTGCTTTCCTCAAGGTGGCACGGTAAGGGTCGGCTCGCTCGGTGTCGAGTGCGGCTCGGCCCAGCAACGTGACGATCGTTTCGCCCTTTCGAATCGGAAAGCTTCCTGGTTGCCGAACGGCGCCTATTACGGTTGCTTTGAGCTCACGAAACCGGATGATCGTCACCGAAACGCGGGGGTCTCGAAGGCGAAGCCTTTGGATGTAGAGCTGAGTGAGTTCGGCGGCGAGTTCGTCGATAGTGCGACCCGCTGCCTTGACGCTTCCCACGAAGGGTGCCGCGATGTTGCCATCGTAACCGACTGGCACCTGAGAATCCACTTGAGTTTCGTTGTAGACCTGAATCCTAAGAACGTCTTCAGACTGAAGCTGATAGGTCGGGGATTGTCCAGCCGAGAATGACGCAAGCATCGTGAGCAGCCCCAGGCAACATGTTGCGAGGAGCCAACTACGGCCGTTATTGATCAGGTGCAACGCACTCACCATAGGTTCGAACCAACCAAGCTCCCTTACCTTACCCCAACATCGTGCCCAACCTTGCGCTTTCCTTCAATCACTAAGGTCCATTCGCCCTTCTCCGGCACTTGCTGTTGAGACGGAACAGAGGGCAGAGTGGATCGAAAAACCTGCTGATGAAGCTTGGAAATTTCACGACAGATGGTGTAGCGGCGCTCGCCCAATGTGGAGTAGGCAGTCTCAATGAGATTCTTGGCTCGAAACGGGCTTTCAAACAGGACGATTGTGAGCGGACTATCTGTAAAAGCATCCAACTCCTTTCGGACTGCCCCAGCCTTTCTTGGAAGATAGCCGAGAAAAGCGAACCGCTGGGCGTAGTAACCGCTGAGCATCAGCGCCGTGGTCACCGCGCTGGGACCTGGGATGGCGTCCACTTGCTCGCCGGCCTCATACCAGAGGTCTGCAAGGTGGGCGCCGGGGTCGCTGATCCCGGGACAGCCTGCGTCGGTGATCAAGGCCACCGAGCCCGCGCTCTCGATTTCCCGCAGCAGCGCTCCATACCGGGACTCTGGCGTATGGTCGTTGAGCACCACCATCCGCTTCTTCGTGTTCAACGCGGCCTGCAGCTTCGCACTTTGGCGCGTGTCCTCCACGATCCAGAAGTCCGCTGCGATGAGCGTCTCGGCGGCCCGGGGTGAGAGGTCCCCGAGGTTGCCGATCGGCGTCGCGACAAGGATCAGCTTAGCCGGCATCGGCCACCTGGCGCCTTACTTCCCACCTTTGCCTGCGTTTGTTGGCGGTGCAGTGCCCTGGCCCGTCGCGCCTGGCTGGCCAAAGGTGCTGCCACTTTTGGAGCCTGCGCTGCCCGTGCCGCTCGTTCCCGCCTTGGCGGCCGCCTTGTCTTTCTCGGCTTGGGCCTTGGTCTCTTCTTCCAGCTTTTTGCGCTCGGCCGCGGCCTCGTCGTCCAGTTTCTTCTTCTCGACCTTGTACTTCTGGATCAGTGCCGCGACCTCGGAGACCTGCGCGTCGGTGATGAAGCCGAGACCTTTGGCCACCGACATCTGGGCTTGGATTTGCTTGTTCAGGGCTTCACCTGTCGGAGAGTAGTCCTGGTTCGACTCGGCCTGGCTCTTAAAGAACTCAAACGCTCCGTTGCGGTAGGTGTCCAGGTTCTCGTTGACTAGCTTGAGCGACTCCGCGTCCACCCCTGCGGCGGCAAGTTTGGCGTTCATCGCGTCGACCCGCTTGTAGTTGGCGATGGACTTCTCGTCGTAGGTGAATAGAAGCTGAGCCGCTGAAGAAACCTGTTCGAGCGCTTCGTCCGGCTTCTTCTGGTCGATGAGGAGGTTCGCAAGCTCCATCCGGAGGTCAAGGCTATCCGACATGGTGAGGATGTCGGTCAGCACTTCCACGCGGTCGGCCTTGAGCTCGTTGCGCTGCTCGTCGCTTGAAAGCTTCCAGAGGTCCTCAAACGCGCCGTATTCAGCCAGCGTCGCGGGGCGCTCGTCCAACCCGCCGCCCTCCGCAAGTACAGCCTTGGCGTCTTCGTAGGCCTTTTGAAAGGCCTCGCGACGTTTGGCTTCATCGGTCGCCAGGTCCGGGTCCGCCTTGGCTTCGGCCCAGTCAAAAATGGCCTTGAAGCCCTTGGAGGTCCACTTCACCGTCCCGTCCTTCTTCGCCTTGACGACGCGGTTGTAGACCTCGTTCGACGCGTAGCTGTCCTGCAGTTGGCTCACTCGCTGCGCCTTGCTCTTTTCCCAGTCCTTTGGCAGGCTCGATCCCAGCCGAACCAGGCGATAGATCGCCGCACCGGACCCGGTGTCCACAATCGCCGTCGTTTCGCCCGGCTTCAGGCTCAATATCGGCTTGAGGTTTCGGTCGTGCTCCAGGTTCGAGCGTTCGTAATCGATCGTCGATTCGCTCTTCGTCTTCTTCCCCGGCGCCACGGGATCGTCGCTGAACTGGTTCATCGCGGCCTCGAAATCCATGCCGCCATCCAGCGCCGCCTTCACCTTCTCCATGCGCTCGCGCGCGGCGGGAAAGTCGGGCCGATTCGGGTCTTTTTTGAACGCATCGGCAAAGACGCGCTTCGTGATCCAGGTGTCATAGCTCTTCTTGATGTCGTCATCGGAAAACTGCTTGCCGGCCTTGAGCTTGCTCACCAGGGCGATTTGGATGACCTGGCGGTACATGGTTGCTGCTTTCTCTGGGTCCTGAAGGTCAGCCTTGATCTGCTCGGCCTGCTTCTCTTTGAACTCGCTGGGCGACATTGAATGCTTGTTTTTGAAAGCAAGGGCAAAGTCGGCTTCCGACTTGCCCACTCCGAGGGTTTGCTTTTCAAAGGCGATGGTCTGCTCGGCTTGCTCGGCTGCAACCTTGTTGACTTCCTGGTCGAGCGAATCCGGCTCAATGGAAATGCCGTTCTGGGTGGCCAAATATTCGAAAACCGCGTCGTTGGCCGCAAAAGAGACCGCCCGGCCGAAGTTCTGGGCGACGATGGCGGGATCGGGCGACTCCCCAAGCTGGCCGGAGAGCTGGGTGTAGTAGCGGTCCACGGCCTCAGCGGTGATCGCGCGATCGCCTACAGAGCCGATGGAGGTCTTGGGGCCCTCGGCCATGTTCGGCCCGCCCGTACAGTTGCCGGACCACAGGAATCCGATGATGAGCATCAGGCCCACAACGGCCGTGATGATGGTGCCGCAACCGGATTTTTCGAAGAAATGGCGAGTTTTCGTAATCGACACAGGTTCCACCGCGCGCTCATCGAGCGCTTCAAGCAAGGGTTAAGTATGACACGTCTGGAGCTTGAGCCGAGTTCCCGATGCGTCATTCCGTAGAGGCTCCTTGCGCGTTCTACAATGGAACCGGAGCCATGCCCGAGTTGCCTGACGTGATGGTGTATGTGCGCGCCCTGCGGCAGCGCGCGGTGGAACAATCCCTGACGGAGCTGAGGGTCTGGAACCCGTTCGTGCTTCGCACGGTCGATCCGCCAGTCTCGGCGCTGAAGGGTCAAACGGTCCTCGATGTGCGGCGCTTGGGGAAGCGAATTGCCGTCGGGTTTGAAGACGATCTGTGGCTGGTGATCCACTTGATGATCGCCGGAAGGCTCCGCTGGTTTGAGCCGGGCAAGGGGCCCAAGGGCAAGCCGCCAAAGATCTTCCACGCCTCGCTTCAATTCGAGACGGGCATGTTGGTCTTGACGGAGGCCAGTTCGCACAAGCGGGCGTCGATCCATGTGGTGAGGGGCGAAGACGCCCTCGCTGCCCATGATCCAGGCGGTATCGAACCCCTGGAGTGCAGCCTCGAATCGTTCCGACAACAAATATTGTCGGAGAATCGTACCCTCAAGAGGGCGCTCACCAACCCCAGAGCCTTCAGCGGAATTGGCAACGCGTATTCGGACGAGATTCTGCACGCAGCACGGCTTTCTCCCCTAAGGCTCACACGAAGCCTCGCCGCTGAGGAGGTGGAGCGCTTATGGAGTCAGACCCGCCGGACACTTTCCGACTGGTCCGAGAAGCTGTGGACCGAATTTGGCGGCCGATTCCCTGGACCTGGCGAGATCACGGCGTTTCGCCCCGATTTCGCCGCCCACGGCAAATTTGGAATGCCCTGCCCGGTGTGCGGCTCGCCCATTCAGAGAATCCGCTACGCCGAGAACGAGACGAATTACTGCGCCAACTGCCAGAACGAAGGCCGGCTGCTCGCGGACCGCGCTCTATCCAGGCTCCTGAAGAGCGACTGGCCGAAGACGCTCGAAGAAATGGAGGGGGGGTAGGATCGGTGAAGCCGGAACGAGCCGTTAAGGTGCTGCCCTGGATCACCTGCATGCTGGCAGCAATCCCGTCGGTATGGCAGTTCGTGGTCCGGCCAGTGGTCAATGACCTCGATGAGTGGGGCAAAGGGCTGGGCGAAGCACTCTACATTGGGCTTCCGTTCTATTTGTCGTGGATTTTGCCCTTGGGTTATGGCGTTGGATGGCTAATCCGGCACTGGATCCTGAAGAGGAGGTCGGTACGGGCCGATTCACCCACTTCGTGAAGTGGAGAGCGATAGCGAGGATTCTTTAGGCGCGCTCCTCCCTTCACCCATACAGCGGCCCGTAAGCCGCACAAGCCCGAAAATCCGCGCCAATCGGCTCATTGACCCCAAACCTCGACCACACTGCCGGCTGGAACACCCGATCCTGCGGCACGTTGTGCATGTCCACCGGAATTCGCAGCATCGAAGCCAGCGTCATCATGAGGTCGCCGACATGCCCGTAGCAGATCGCGCCGTGGTTGGCGCCCCAGTTGTTCATCACGTTGTACACGTCGTCAAACGGGAAACGGCCGTTTAGCACGGGAACGAACCAAGTGGTGGGCCAGGTCGGACTGGTCCTTTCGTCTAGAGCTTTGTGGACATCCTCCGGCAACTCGCCGGTCCAACCTTCTGCGATCTGGAGCACGGGGCCAAGGCCGTGGACGAGGTTCAACCGGGCCATCGTGACAGGCATCCCTTCGCGGGTTGTGAAGTCGGTTGACCAGCCTCCGGCGGGGAAGTACCCGAGGTCGCTGGTACACCACTTTGTCGCGTTCAGGCAGCGCTCGGCATCTGTTCCGGTGACGGCCCACCAGGGCTTGAGAACGGGCTGGCCGTGGCTGTTTTGTTCGCCTGTCCAGTCGAGAGCCGCCGGACCCGAGTTGATGAGGTGCAGAATGCCGCCCTCTCCGCCCCCCGAGAGCGAATAGTTGGCGACGCGCTCGACCGAGCCTTGGCTCCAATAGGTGCGGACATCGGCAAAGAGCTGGGCGGACCCGGTAAGCAGGTGCCCGAAAAGCATGGTCGCGCCGTTGAGCGAGTCGTTCTCGGTTGCGACGATGTAAGGCTGCCGGATGCCGTTCCAATCGAAGCTGGTGTTGAGGATGGCCTCCATAAAGTCGCCATTGGGAAGGTGGTCGGTCCACTGACGCTGGCCCTGAAACCCACCGGCGATCGCATTCCGGCCGCGCGCCTCTTCCTTAAATCCCATGTCGGCAAGCTTGGGGTTGCCAACCATCAGATCGCGCGCGATCAGCGCCATTTTGACGCTGGTCTGCCAGTCTTGGTCCTTCTGTTCTCGGGTCCGCTGCTTCTCAGGGGCATTCCAGTCCTTGCCTTCCTTACAGTGCTCGCGGCTCCAGGCCATCGCCTTGCCGAACTCTTCCGGGTCGAATATCCCTCGCTCCATGCGCCGGATGAACTCGGTCATGTCCACCGATTCGACCCTCATGCCGAGATAGCGCTCGAAGAAACTGTGGTCCACGTTCGAGCCGGCGATGCCCATGCTGACCCCGCCCATGGCCAGGTAGCTGTTACCGCGCATGCTCGCCGCAGCGATTCCTGCGCGAACGAACTTGAGGATTTTCTCCTGGACGTCGTCCGGAATGTCGGTGTCGCCGAGGTCTTGAACGTCCTTGCCATAGATGCCAAAGCAGGGAAGCCCCTTCTGTGCATGCCCGCTCAGCGTGGCTGCCAGATAGACGGCGCCGGGCCGCTCGGTTCCGTTGAACCCCCAGATGGCCTTGGGCCGAAGGGGGTCCATGTCCATCGTTTCGGTGCCGTAACACCAGCAGGGCGTGACGGTCAAGGAGACGCCAACGCCTTCTTTCTGGAACTTGGCGGCGCACTCGGCCGCTTCGGCCGCGCCTCCGATACAGGTGTCATGGACGACGCATTCCACCGCGAGCCCGCAGGAATGAAAGATGCGCTTTTCGATGAGCTCTTTGGCGGCTTTCGCCATCGCCATGGTCGGGCCCTCGAGCGACTCTCGGACGCCGCCGTAGCGCCCGTCGATGGTGGGGCGGATTCCTACTTTGGGAAGGGCGGTCTTGAGGCGATTTTCGGGGCGTTGGACTTTGAGCGTTGCCATGGCTAAACCTGCTTCCCAGTTTGCCACAGACGGCCCAGCCCGGCTTAGGCGGCAGCTAGACAAATCGAAGCGGGCTCAAGGGAATAGCCCTTGAGCCCGCCGGTCAAATGCAGCTTGCTTTCGCGGTTGCGGCCTAGCGGCGCTTTCGGGCGAGGGCCACAAGGATCCCGCCGGCAAATACCAGAACGCTCGCGGGCTCGGGTACCGTGCCGACGATCTGGAAGGCAAAGTCCTGTGCGTGAACGTCGTCCACGACGTCGTACCAGCCACCGTGGAACGCGGTGTCAAAGGCAGAAGCATTGGCGCCTGCCTTTCCGCCTTGGCCAAGGTAGGTGACGAGCGTCATCGTGGGGCCGGAGCCAAGGGAGCCCGTGGCGGCCCAGACGACGGCGTAATGGCCTTCGCCCAGTGACACGTCGACAGCGGCGTCGATCGACATCAGCGGCCTGGTGTTGTTGGCAAACCCTTCGGTCTCACCCATCCGATAGATGTTTGTAAACGAGGAACCTGAGAGCCGGTTCGTGGCGTCGTCGCCAAAGACGAGCGTGCCCGTGGTAGGGTCCGTCGAGCTCGTGGGGTTGGCGTAGATCATGACGTAGAGCCCCGTCATGGTGGACGTCGTCGTGGAGCCCTTCTGATAGCCGAAGAAGGTCATCTGGTCGATGTCCCAGGTCTGGCCTGCAGCGACTTCGAAATCGTCAGAGACCCAGAATCCGCCGGCTTTGTTCGCGGTGATGCCGGCCACGGCGAGACCCAATGTGTCGTCCTGGACCAGGCTGGCGTCCGCGCCGCCGGAGGCTGCGCCGGCGTTGGTCACCATGGGGCCGTTATCATAGAGAAGCGTCGCCTGCGCGGCAACTGCTGTAGCGAGAAGGGCGCTAGCAAAGAGCACCCGCGTCCAAGCACGATTCAACACCATAATTCCTCCGTCATTTCCAAGGGCCCGCCACCTCATGCGGCCGCGGAGCCAATAGCGGACAGCAAGACTGCTGTCCATCTCACCTAATACTGTAAACCATCCGAGGCGCTTGTGCCAAGCGCTTCATGAGAACACAACCCTAACCCGTATTTTTGCCTGCCAAGGTTAGGGAAGCAAGACGGCTTCGCCGCGCCGGTTCACCGCATCCCAATCGATGACCTTCAGGTAGGCGTCGATGTAGGCGCCACGGTTGGTGGCGAAGTCCAGATAATAGGCGTGCTCGTAGACGTCGAGCGCGAGAACCAGCGTGTGGTTCCAGATCGGGAAGGTGTTCTGCGCGTCGCCAAGGTAGTTGAAAACCCGCTTCTCGGCATGGTCGTAGGCCAGATAGACCCACCCGCGCGCGGCAATTCCGGTGGCTTTCAGGTCGGCGGCCCAATTCTCAAAGGAGCCATAGGCCTCCTTGATCAGGTCGGCGACCTTGCCGGTAGCGGGTCCGCCCTTCCCGCCAATGGTGTCGAAATAGACGTTGTGGTTGACGAACCCTTCGTAGGCGAACGAGTAATCGGCCTTCAGCGCGCGCATCTGGCTATAGATCTGGTTGGCCTTGGCGGGGTCCGGCACACCCATCTCGGCGAGGGCGGTGCGGATCTCGTTGGTCTTTCGAGCGTAGCCCTGCCAGAGCTTCAGGTGTTCGTCGTGGGTTCTTCGACTGATGCCGACGCTCTCCGTCGTATAGACCTTTTCAGGAATCGCGGAGGGTACTTCGACGAGCTTGGGTCCAACGGTGGTTTCCATGGTTTTCTCGCTTGCGGGCGCTCCAAGAGTGGCGCTCAGAGCCGTCAGGTTGGGGGTCAGCGCCGCTCCGGCACAGGCCTGAAGGAGGCCACGCCTGCTCCATTTGGAGGTTACCGCAGGCTCGCTATTGGGGGCGTCTGACACCAATTCATACTACCTTGTCAAGATTAGCGGCCGCAGTTGGTGAGGAGAGTCCCCAACGTCCCCATGCCGGTTCGGTTAGAATCCGCTCATGAACCCGTATCTGTTTCCATCGCTCGACAAAGGACCGATCGTGATCGAGCGGCTGCTGGGCCTGATCACCCCGGACAAGGTGGACCGGCCGACGCATCCGGGCCGCTTCACGCCCCGCGAAGTGGTGGCACACCTCGCGGATTGGGAGCCAATACTCTTGGGCCGAATGAAGGCAGCGTTACTGGATTCGGGATCGAGTATTGAAGGCATCGACGAAGGGGAGCGGGCGCTCGCGATGAACTACGCTTCCCTCGATTGGAGGGCTGAGGCCGGGGCCTACGCCGACCGTCGGAACGCGACCATCGCTTGGCTCAGGAACCTGAGCGAGGGCGACTGGGACAAGTTTGTCGTGCACAGCGAGCGCGGAAAGCAGACCATCTGCGACCAAGCCAACCTCCTGCTTGGGCACGATCTGTATCACATCGAGCAGGTCCTAGACGCCGCGGTGGGGCGGTCGGTCGGCACCTGGTGAGGCCCCAGTTTCATTGCGAGGAACGCTGTACAGCGGAATCGGTCCACTCGAGCAAAGGCGTTGGGGCGTTGAGGCACTTGAGAACTGGAACATTTGGACATTGGGGCTCCTGGCATCCGAGCGGGTCGGGTGCGCCCAATCTGTGTAGCCCAGGCGTGCCGCCTGGGTAGCCCCACCGCCACCTTGTAATTGGGCCTATCTCCTCAACCGGTGCTCCATCCACCGGCGAAGTCGCAGCACGGCCTCGTCGGCAGATCGAAACACAGGAATTTCCAATCGGCGGATGGCGGCGGCAAGCGGGTCAAACTGGGCGCCGCTGTCCACGACGAAGACCACCGGCTTCCCGGACGATAGCCATCGCTTGGCAAGTTCGGGGAACGAATCGGCCTGCCCAAGATCGGCCTTCAGAGTCTTGAGCGAAGGCGCCAGCGGCACACAGGACACCACCACGCAGTCCACGTCCTTCGAATCGAGCGCAAGCCGCACGACCTCGTCGTAGACCCGCTCGCTCGCCATGGGGGTGAGATCGAGGGGATTCCTCGGGTTCACAATCGAGTCAAGCCCGTGGGCCGTGAGAATGGCCCCGATGCCGGCCTCCAGGTCCGGGGTGAGCTCCGCCAGGCCCGCGCGAACGCCATTCCGCTCATGGCCCGGGTCGGCCGCAGCGCCGCTGCTTCCTAGCGCGTCGGCCACTGCCACGGCCTCCATCCCCGCGTTCGTCATGCAGAGCACCCTGCCGCCCGAAACCTGCTTTTGGTCGAGCAGCACCGCCAACTCCAGAAGCTGGGAGAACTCGCGAAAGCTCTCGGTCACCAAGGCGCCACTTTGTTCCAGGGCAGACTGGCAGATGTCGTAATCGCCCGCGATTGCGCTGGTGTGGCCCTGGGCGGCGGTTCGCCCCGACTCGGTTCGGCCCGCCTTATAGAAAACGATGTTGCGCCCTGCCTCTGCCAGCCTTTTCATGGACCGGGCGGCTTTTAGGCCGTCCAGCGTCGAAAAACCCTCCAAGTAAACGCCAATAGTGGTGATCTCCGGCTTCGACTCGAGGTAGGCCAGCAGGTCGGAGAGTGAAACATCAGCCTGGTTCCCAAGAGAGACCGCCAGCTTCGGATTGAAGCCTTCGAAGCTGCTGAGCCGGGAGACGACGAACGCGCCGCTTTGCGAGAGGATCGCTACGGGCATGGAAGGCAGCGACCTGCCGCTTGCCAGCTTGTCGTCTGGGACGAAAAACGTGTCATAGGGTCCGGAAGCAGACCTCACGCCAAGGCAGTTCGGCCCCAAGAAGACGGGCCCCTCAGGCTTGGCCCTTGCTTCAGACAAGGCTCGCGCGACCTCGGCGCGGAGCGCTTCGGTGCCCTCGGTCTCCCCCACACCACCCGATATCAGAATGGCGGACCGCACCTTGCCGGAGTCCGTTGCTGAACGAATGACCTCGGGGAGCGCCGAGCTCGGGGTGCTGACCACCAGCAGGTCCACAGGCTCCGGCAAAGCCTCGATCGAGGGGACGCACGAGACACCGTCAATCACCTCGACGCCTTCCTTGACGCACCAGATTCGCCGGGCGTCAAACCCGCTGCGCAAAATGTTGCCCAGGATGACGCGCCCCAGGCCGTCGGGCTTGGAAGGGACGCCGATGACGGCGATGCTGCTCGGTTCGAGCAGGTTCGCAACGCTCTTTTTGGGCCTAGCGGGGGCATCTTTGGCGGCCGGCTGCAACCGGCCCCGCCCATCGAGGGGCACGGGCTTTTGGCCCACGAACGCGAACGGGTTGACCTCCAGCTCGCCGATGTCTGGCCCCTCTTCACCGCGATCGACGCAGAACTTGCGAGCGATGGCGATGAACGCGCCGAAACAGCGCAGCAGTTCGCGATCCTCGACCACACGCTTGTGCCCTCTGGCCTGGCCCGAGAGAAGCTCATACGCGACCGTTTTCTTGAAAAGATCCAAAAACGCTTCCGCATCCACTTCGAAGGCGAGCGCCTTAGCGGCTGCAATTCCGGGCCGTAGTTTGGAGGCCAGAAACTCGGTTTCAAGCCCGCCCAAGCCCGCCGCAATCACGGGGCCAAAGTCGCGGCTGGCGCGGATGCCCACGAACAGCTCGCTGCCCAAACCTCCGACTTCGTGCTCGACGAACTCGACGACAAGGACGCCCGCGACGGAAGAGGTTTCCGCGTGCCGGGAGACCATGCGGTCGATCGCCAGCTTAACCGCCTCGATCTCTTTGGGCACGAAGAGCACGGCCTTGGCTTCGGTTTTGTGGATGACCTGCGGCGAGACCAGCTTCACCACCACTTGCTGTCCGGAAAACTGGGCCAGCACCTCGGGCGAGATCGAGGAGCCCTTGGGGACGAAGGCATGACGTGGAGGCGCGATAGCGCCCACCAATTCGATCAGCCGGTAAACCTCGTGCTCGTAGAGCTGGCGCCGCCCTTCGGTATAGGCGTCCATGAGGATGCTCTCGAACGCGTGTGCTTCTGGACCACTCAGGCCAACGTCCGCGCTAGGTTCCCCCGCAAACACGGGGGCTTCATCGGAGGCGAGCATTTCAGCCGGAATCTCCTCGATCCAGCTTCGGACGCTTCGCGGGAGCGCCCCGTTGGCGAGCGCGTCGACGTAGGCCGAGGCCGCGGTCCTGCCAAACCGCAGCGCGCGAAGGTTCACGTCGATGAACCGCTCGCCCTTGCGCTGGAAGACCCTCTCGATGGAGCTTTCGATTTCGGAGGCCGAAAAGGGAAGAAAGGGCAGTGCCGCACCGAGCGCGGCGACGTTTGCCGCGAGCGTGCTACCGGCGGCACGGCCGAGCTTGTCCATGTCGAGCGCGACGTGGTTTCGGAACGCGGTGATGTGGTCGAGCACCGTCTCGATGGGGGGATAGTCGTTGATGTTCGCGACCGCGTTCGTGTTGGCGACAATTGCTCCGGAGGGCTTGAGCATTGGTACGTAACGCAGGGCTTCCAAGGGCTCCACGGCTAAAACCAGGTCCCCTCGCCCTGCAGGAATGAGCTCACTATAGATCTCGGAATCGGAGATGCGCAGGTGCGAATAGACGGCTCCGCCGCGCTGGGACATGCCGTGCGTTTCAGCTTGCTTGACGTGAAGGCCCTTCTCGATCGCCGCTTCGGAGAGGATCCGCGCAATCGTCAGGATGCCCTGGCCACCCACACCGGCGAGAATGATGTTGAGCTGCATGGCCTACTCCTGCCCTCCGGCTGCGGCGCTTGCGGCTTCGATCTTGGCGGGTTTGAGCCTAACGCAAGCCCGGCGAGCGACGACCACGCTCAAGCCCTCGTGGGCGATTCCCTCCTTGATGGCGGCGACGTTGGCTGCGTGGTGCTTGGGCAGGGGGTCGAAGTCGAGCACGTGCTTCACCCCAAGCCCCCGGATGATCTCCATGAGCCCCTCGCCCGTCGCCATGGAATCTTGGGCGCCAGTCATCGCGGTGGTCGCGTTGTCGAGGATCATGACGGTGATGTTCGCGTCCTCGTGGACGGCCCCCAGCAACCCGGCCATTCCAGAATGGGCGAAAGTGGAGTCGCCGATGGTGCAGAGCACGGGATGCCTTCCGGCACGAGCGGCCCCCATCGCCATCCCAATTGAGGCGCCCATGTCTACGCACGAATGCACCGCGCTAAACGGCGGCATGATGCCCAGGGTGTAGCATCCGATGTCGCCGAACATGAGGGGGTGATCATGGCCTGCGGTCGCGTCGATGATTGCGTTGAAGGTGCTGGAATGCGGGCACCCCTTACAGAACTGTGGGGGCCTGCCTGCGACCAAGGAGTCTGCAGGCATCCCTTCAACTTGGGGTATTCCAAGCGCCCTAGAGACGATGTCCGGCAGAAGCTCGCCATCCAGGGGAAGTGAGCCCTCCAACTTGCCCCGTATCTGCTTGCCCGGCACCCCATAGAGTCCGCATAGGCGCGACTCGATGAAGGGGTAGCCCTCTTCGAGGACCACGATCTCGTCGCAGTGGTCCACGAGCTTGCGAATCAGGTTGCCCGGCAGCGGGTATACGCCGACCCGCAACAGCGAATCGGCTGCGTCCTCGCCGACGGCTTCGCGAACGTAGTTGTAGGCCGTGCTGGTGCAGAGGACCCCTCGCTTGCCGGCGAGCCGCAGCCGGTTGAACGGCGACTCTTCGGCAAACGCGAGGAATTGTGCCTGCAAATCGAGCAAACGGCGGTTCCTGCGGCGCGCGTTGGCGGGGACGAGCGTCCAGTCATTCGGGTTGGGCAAATCGAGCAGGACCGACCGCCGCTCTCGTTCGTTTTCCTCGGGCAGAACGACGGTCGAGCGACTGTGCGCGAGTCGGGTCACGAGCCTTAGCAGCACGGGGGTCTGGAAACGCTCCGAGACCCGGAATGCCTCGCGGACCATGTCGTAGCACTCTTGGTGCGTACTCGGCTCGAAGCAGGGGATGCGCGCGAACTCGGCGTAGAACCTGGAATCCTGCTCGTTCTGGGAGGAGTGCATGCCCGGGTCGTCAGCGACGGCGATGACGAGCCCGCCGTTGACGCCTGTCAGTGCGGAGCTCATCAGGGGGTCAGCGGCGACATTTAGGCCGACGTGCTTCATCGTGACCAAGGCGCGCTTGCCGGCATAGGACATGCCGAGCGCCTCTTCAAGGGCCACCTTTTCATTGGCGGACCATCTGGCATCCAGGAACGGCGCGAAGATCTGGATGGACTCGAATATCTCCGTCGAAGGGGTTCCGGCATAGCCGAAGGCGCCCGCGACACCGGCGTCGATGGCCCCCCAAGCGACCGCTTCGTCGCCCAGGAGCAGCTCATACCTTTCAGGCATGCACAAGATGTACCTGGAAGTGTGGTTTGGCTAGTGGGGGCCAGAGCCTGCGCCGCGGTTTGCGAGTGGGCGCTCGACTCTCACCAAGCCCCAAGTTGAACCTGAGTGCTCCGTTTGCGGAGCAATGGTGAGATCCGAATCTCTACTTTTTTGTTTGCGTCAATGAGTCGCTGCAGCTTCGAATCGAGTTGCTTCAGCGAGCTTCATTGGGACTGTTGAAGGCTGGCTTGCCAGGTTTTGCCGGAGTCGTTCCGGAGCCTAACGACATCTTTCTCGGAAATCGGGTCGGCGGTCGCCTTCAGGTTGGGTCGAGGCAGAACAAGCGAGGGCCGGGAGCCGACAGGCCAGGACCGGCCTCAAGGCCCATGGGCGGAAGGGGGTGCGCGGAGGAGACGGTGGTTTGGCAATGCACCCAAGCCCCCGATGGGATTAACCACGGGGGCATGGGCATTGAGTCCTCAGAAGACTCATCTGCAGGATGGCCAGACTAACCTCGGCGTGAACGCTTCCGACCGAGAAGCACCAGCCCGGCACCGACGACGGCCAAGCTGGCCGGTTCGGGCACAGCGCTGACTTCAAAGTTATCCCAGTAGATCGAGTTCGGGAATGGGCCTTCGCCTGAGCAGATCACGTAGGCGATGCCGGAACCGGAAACAGACACCGGCCCTGCAGGCCCAGAAGCGCCTCCATAGAGGACGGAGTCGGTATCGACCACGACGTCCGAAGCGTTGTACGCGGTCAAGGTTTGGGATCCGTCATCGTCCGCGCCGAAATCGCCGAAGTAGGCGGAAACCGAAGTAACGGCTGACGAGAAGTCCACTCGCATATTCGGCCGGGGGTTGGGGGAAGACGAAATGAGGGAAGCGCCGCCAAAACCTGAGAAGCCAGTCGACGTTACGGTGATGCCTTGGCCGCCCGAGGCGGTCGCGGTCAAGCCGGAAACGGTCTGCGAGACGGTGCCGTAATCGCCTTCAGAGAGGTTTTCCCAGTCGAAGACGATGGCTTGCGCGCTAACAGCCGACGCAAGGACAGCTAGAATTGATGCTCTTTTCAACACAATGATCCTCCGTGGTGCGGCAGAACCCGCGCCACGGCTAATAGTATAAGTCTGTTTGACAGATCTGGCGACAAACTGGCTGAATCCAGGCAAAAATGGCAGGTGCGGACGGTTAACGAAGATACAGAGGCGCGCCTCTCTTTATAAGCCAGCCACGACGCGCCAAGGTACAATCTCATCTCCCCATGCCCTCTCAAATCCGCAATGTCGGCATCATTGCGCACGTCGATCATGGCAAGACCACCCTCGTGGACGCCATCTTTCGGCAGGCGGGGCTCTTTCGCGCCAACCAGCACGTGCACGACCGCGTCATGGACTCCGGCGACCTGGAACGCGAGAAGGGCATCACCATCCTCAGCAAGGTCGCGAGCGTCCACTACAAGGACTACAAGATCAACATTGTCGACACTCCAGGCCACGTGGACTTCGGCGGGGAGGTCGAGCGGGTGCTCAGCATGGTGGACGGTGTGCTCCTGGTCGTCGACGCCAATGAGGGCCCCATGCCCCAGACCCGGTTCGTGCTGAAGAAGGCGCTGCTGAACAAGCTCAAGCCGATCGTGTGCATCAACAAGATCGACCGTGAGGGAGCGAGGCCGCTCGACGCCTACGACAAGACTATCGACCTCTTCATCGACCTTGGTGCAAGCGAAGACGACATCTTCTTCCCACACCTCTACACCAGCGGGTCGGGGGGCTTTGCACGAGTCTCGCCGGATGGCTCCGAACACGACATGCGCGAGTTGTTCGAGATGATCGTGAATGCTGTGCCGCCGCCGTCGGTCGAGCGTGAGGGTCCGGCGATGCTGCAGGTCAACAACCTCGACTACTCGGAGTATCTGGGCCGGATGTTCGGCGGCAAGCTGCTGCGGGGCTCGATCAAGGTCGGCGACCGAATGGTCCGCTCGCGAGAAGGCAAGCAGCTCTCGTTCGGGGTCACCAAGATTTGGACTTACGAAGGGATCGAGCTCAAAGAGATCGACGAAGGCAAAGCCGGCGAGATCGTGATGCTCTCGGGGCTCGATGACGTGCAGGTCAGCGACACCCTGAGCGACGCCTCACAAGTCGAGGAAATGGCGCCCATCGCCGTCGAGCCGCCGACTTTGGCGATGAGCTTCTACGCGAACATTTCGCCGCTCGCCGGGCGCGATGGCGGAAAATTCCTGACCATCCACAAGATTCGCGAGCGGTTGGAGCGCGAGGCCAAGATCAGCGTGGCGCTCAGAATTGACGACACCGCTCCGCCCGAGACGGTCAAGCTGAACGCGCGCGGCGAATTGCAGCTTGCCATTTTGATCGAGACCATGCGCCGCGAGGGCTACGAGATGGCCATCAGCCGCCCGGAAGTGCTGCTCAGGCGCGATGACGAGGGCGTCAAGGAGCCCATCGAAGAACTGGCGCTTGAACTGCCGGACGACTCCGTTGGCCCGGTCATGGAGGAGCTTAGCCGCCGAAAGGCCGACCTGCGCGATATGGCCCGCAACGAGCATGGACGCGCCAAGCTGATCTATAGCATTCCCACGCGCGGCCTGATCGGGTTTCGGTCGATGTACCTGACCCTTACTCGTGGTGAGGGCTTGTTGGCGCAGATGCTCCTCGGCTACCAGCCTTATCGCGGCGAAGTGCAGTCCCGATCCAGGGGTTCGCTCATCGCCAAGGACCCGGGCAAGGTCACCCGGTACGCCTATGAGGACATTCAGGAGCGCGGCCAGCTCTTCTGCCCAGTGGGCACCGATGTCTATGGCGGCATGATCGTGGGCGAGTGCTCACGCGACGAAGACATGGTGGTCAACATCTCCAAAGAGAAGGCCGCCAACAACATGCGATCCTCGACTTCCGACCAGACCATGGCCCTTGACCCGCACAAAGATTTCTCGCTTGAGCAGGCGCTGGCTTGGATCCGTGACGACGAGCTCCTGGAGGTCACGCCAAAGTCTCTGAGATTCAGGAAGAAGATCCTCGATCACAGCGAGCGGCGAGTTTCTGAACGACGGTCCGAGATCACTGTTTAGCCTTGGCCGCCATCGACTTCGGCTACGGCAAGGCGCGATCCCCCTTCATTAAGGGCCTAGTCCTCAGTAGTGCCTTTGACGCTGTCGATCCAGTCGGCAGCTTCTTCCAAACCATGCTCTTTCATGGCTTTGGCAAAGGCCCCGTTCTCATCCATCACGAGCCGTTGATAGGCCGCCTCATCTTCGTAGGCATGGACGGCCGTGGCAACCTCGCCGTCGAAGATCGTGTTCAGGAACACGACCCCGGGTTGGGCTCGGAGCATCGTTCGAACCTGTCTTGACTTGTTCTTGACTTCTTCTGCCTTCCCGGGTTTGGCGCGCCAGCGCGAAATGACCATATACATGGGCGGACTTCTCCTTGTGTCTCGAGTTCCCGGCCCCAACCAATGCCGTATCGGCCGGCAACAGTGACAGTCTAGTATAGATTCAGTTACAGGGGAATGCAACCTGAATCGGATCAGTCCCCCTCAAGACCTCGCTACTGCGCCGAGCTGCTGAGACCCCGTCGCGATCCGCTCGATGAAGGCCGCATCGTGGCTGGTGAAGACGACGGCCCCAGGGAACTGAAGGATCGCTTCCTCCAGCGCCTCCATCGCCGCGACGTCGAGGTGATTGGTTGGCTCATCGAGCAGCAGGACGTTGGCGGGAGAGAGTAACAGAGCCACGAGTTCAGCTTTCGTCCGCTCGCCTACCGAGAGCACGCCAACCGGCTTCTCGGCGGCGACGTTCCTCAGCCCCAAGCACGCAAGCAACGTACGCACAGAGTCCTCATCGCCCTCGATTGCTTCGGCGAGAGGCAACTCAGCGTCCAGTCGTTCTCGACCCTGGGTGAGATAGGCCGCCTTGGCGTCCGGCGCCCATAGCACTGTGCCGCGGTCCGGCGCGATCTCGCCAAGCAGGATCTTTAGGAGCGTAGTCTTTCCCGAGCCGTTGGGCCCGAGCAGCGCGACTCGTTCACCGGCACACACCGTGAGGTTGAGTCCAGAAAAGAGTTCACGATCGCCAAAGCGCTGCCACAGACCGCGAACGGTGACGGCGTCCGAATAGCGCAGCGGCCGCGAACTGAACCTGAGCGACACCTCATCGGGATCGAAGGGCTTTTCGGTTCTCTGAGTCACAACCTTTTCTGCCTTTCTCCTGAGCGCGCGTGCCGTCTTCGCGATTTTGGCTTCCTTGGCCGCATAGAACGGCGAGTGAAAGGGATCGTAAGTCTGGCCCGATGGGCGCTTCGTCATCGAGACGGCGTGGGCGATCGTTTCCAGAGCAACGCGCTTGAGGCGCCGCTCCTCCTTTTGGCTCCGCTCGTAGGCGGCGCGCTGCTGGGATTCGGCCAGGGCTTTGGCCTCCCTCGCTTCGCTGTAGCCGCCGGCGTATTCGGACAGCCCGCCGCGATTCAGTTCGAGAGTGCGGTCGGCGACGGCGTCGATCACGGCCCGGTCGTGGCAGACCATGAGGCAGGACCCTTGCCAGCCGAGCAAGAACCGCACCAACCAGTCCTTGCCTTCACGGTCTAGGTGGTTCGTGGGCTCGTCGAGAAGCAGGATGTCCGGCGACGATGCGGCGGCGCGCGCGATCTCTGCGCGGACCCGTTCCCCGATGCTGAAGTGAACCGCGGGTTCATCAAGGCGCGAGGGCAGAATGCCCAGCTTGGCGATCGCTCGGTTAAGCTGAGCCCTGGTCGCGCCGTCGTGGCCCGCGGGAAGCAGGGCATCCACAAGGGCTCCCTCGACCCGCGTCGCCACATCCTGAGAAACGTAGGCCAGTGTCGCGCCGTCCTGCAACACCACACGGCCGCTTCTTGGCGAGAGTAAGCCCGCGAGAATCTGGATAAGGCAGCTCTTTCCGGCCCCGTTTGGGCCGATGAGGCAGACAAGTTCCCCTCGGTCGACGGAGAGGTTCAGTGATTCGAAAAGAGGGGCAGAAAGCGGCCCGGGCTGATAGGAAAGGTGGAAGGCTTGTAACAAGGGAAACTCCTGGCGATGACGAACGGCAGGGCTCGAACCCAGGTATGTGTGGGCTCTGAGCAGGTGGCCGAATTCAGGAGTTGTCTGTCATAGCGGTCGCGCGGGCGACGACGAGATTATAGCATAGGAAGTTCTGTGTCCCACCCTGACCTATAGGAGCCCCTCCCTTGGTTTTCGCGAAGCGGAAACTGAGGGAGGGGTTGGGGTGGGAGACCAGGGGAGCTATACGGCCGCCGCAGCCGCTTGGGGCCACATCCAGCCAAACACGGCCCCGGTGATCAGCCCGTAGACGATGCCATCAAAGAGGTAGGCCCAGAACCCCGACTTCGTGGTTCCATACCAAACAGTCCCCGGCATCCACCCAAACGTGTAGGCCATGACCGCAGCCACGCCGGTGATACGGAACACGTGCATGAAGTCTCCGGACAGGTTCATCGCATGCGCCTGATACGCCACGAACACGCTCACCAGCAGGTTGATCACGAACATAAGCCCCAGGTTCCTGCCGAAGCTGAACGGCCCGCAAAGCCGGATTGTGCCCATGGGCCCGGTCTTCATCTTCTCCTGAATCTCGGGCGATTTCATCGTCTCCGAGGTGCAGTAGGGGATCATGTATTGTCCCGGGGGCACCCCTTGGAGAGCCTCGTCGACCTTTGCCTCATCGGGGAGTTGGCCGTAGTCTCCCTTGTGGAACGGAAGCACCATATGAAAGACGCTGCTGGCTACAAAGACGAGCGCGGCCGACACGACGATCGGCATCCATAGCTCGGTAAGGAAGCCCATGTTTAACCTCCGGTATCGTCCCCAAAACTAATCTGGACGCTACAGTATAGATACGGGCTAAAAACCTCGAAAGACTCCCGCTAGAACTTCCAATGCATAGCGTCATCGCCGGTCAGCGTCTGAATGTAGGCAAGCTGGGCGTCGTGATAGATCGGGTGCCGCACGGCGATGCTCGCAATCTCCAGAGCTGAAGTCTGGCCAGACGGAACCATGATCGGGGTCTCCATCTGGTCCTCCGGGAACGTATCCCAGGCAGCAAGCAGTTCGGAGAGCGACGACTCCAGGTCTTCGACCATCTGCTGCCTGGTGGTGTAGCCCTCGGGCGCCTTGGTCCAGGGCATGGGGGTCCATGGGTCGGGCACCTCGCCGCGCAGCCGCTTGGCGATCCGCCGGGCCACAAAGGAGACCTCAAAGCTGAGATCGGCGGGCGTCCTCGCGCACCCCCCGGGACTTTGCGTAAGCTGATCTTCAGGAATCGCTTTCAGGTCGTCGAGAAAGAGATTGGTGTTTTGGCTCATCCCATCGCGGATGTACTGCTTCAGACTGGTCATGACGCAGGATCATACCGAAAGATGGTGAGTTCCGAGTTCCCCCAGGAGGACAGAGCCGCTGTCCGGCGAAATCTGGACCCATGATCCGAAAGACCACGTTCACCCTGGCCCTGTTCATAGCCGTCTTGTCGACTTCTCCGGCGCAGAGCAGCTACGTTCGCGAGCATTTCAATAAGATGGAAGTGCAGATCCCGATGAGGGATGGCGTCAAGCTGTGGACGACCATCTATGCACCCAGCGACGCGGGGGCGGCAACGCCCTTCCTGATGATGCGCACCCCCTACAGTTGCGCTCCCTACGGCGCCAACAACTATCGGGATTCGCTGGGCCCGGAGTTCACCTTCACACAGGAGCGGATGATCTTCGTCTATCAGGATGTTCGGGGGCGGTACATGTCGGAGGGCGGTTTCCAATGGATGACGCCTTATATCCCCAACAAGAAGCCTGGGCAGGTGGATGAGGCAACGGACACCTGGGACACGATCGATTGGCTGCTCAAGAACGTGGCCAACAACAACGGCCGAGTAGGGGTTTATGGCACGAGTTTTCCCGGGCATTACGCGGCACAGTGCCTGATCGAGCCGCACCCCGCGCTAAAGGCCGTGAGCCCGCAGGCGCCCATGGCGGACAACTGGCTTGGCGACGACATGCACCACAACGGCGCGTTCTGGCTGCCCCACGCCATGGGTTTCCTCTCCGGATTTGGCGTCAAGCGAGACGGCCCGACCCAGCGCTATGGTCCACGCGCCTATTCGATGGACACTCAAGACGGCTATGACTTCTACCTCCGCATGGGGCCGATCGCCAACGCGTTGACGAAGTACAACATGAACCGCATCGAGCTCTGGAAGAAGTGGGTCGAGCATCCTGATTACGATGCGTATTGGGCGCCGCAAAACGTGCCGCAGCACCTAAAGAAGGCAGGCAATGTGGCCGTGCTCATCGTCGGAGGGTGGTGGGACGCGGAGGATCTGCAGGGCCCCCTGAAGATCCATGAAGCCATTGAGAAGTTCTCACCGCAAAACAACACGAAGATCGTGATGGGACCCTGGTACCACGGCTCATGGAACGGCGGCCCCGGCACGTCGCTCCACGACATCCAGTGGACCACCAAGACGGGCGAAGACTTTCGAGCCAACCTGCAGAAGCCGTTCTTCAGGCACTATCTGCTGGACGCCGATGCGCCGAATATTGCAGAGGCAACGTTGTTCGACGTCGGCGCGGACAAGTGGCGTGAATTCAGGCAGTGGCCCACAAAGGACGCGAGGGCCACATCCTTCTACTTGGGCCAAGGGGGCAAGCTCGGGTTCACTGCCTCGACGGCCAAAGGGCTGTTTGAGGAATACCTGAGCGATCCGGCCAAGCCGGTGCCCTCCTCAGGCTCGATTTCGCCTGGCATGCCTCGGCAATACATGATCGAGGATCAGCGCTTTGCCTGGACCCGGCCGGACGTGCTCACGTTCAGCACGGGCGACTTGGCCAAGGACACCACGTTGGCTGGACCGGTCAAGGTCTCCCTCTTTGTTTCGACGACGGGCACCGATGCCGACTTTGTGGTGAAGCTGATCGACGTGTTCCCGAACAACTCCGGCGCAAAGTCCCCGCGCGAAGCCAATTACCCGATGGGCGGATATCAGATGCTCATTCGCGGTGAGCCGATGAGGGCCCGTTACCGGCAGTCGTGGTCAAAGCCGATTGCGATGAAGCCGGGCAAGGTTGAGAAAGTGGAGTTCACGATGCCTGACGTGGTGCACACGTTTGGCAAGGGCCACCGGATCATGGTGCAGGTTCAAAGTTCTTGGTTTCCGGTGATGGACCGGAACCCACAGACCTTCGTGAACATCATGACGGCCAAGGCTTCCGACTTCAAAAAGGCGACGCACCGAGTGTATGTGTCCGGCAAGACTCCAAGCCGGCTGATCGTGGGTGTTCTATAGGCCAAGGGAGAGCGACAACGCCAATGACAGGGCTCGATCGAATCCACTAGACTGATCGCGATGGTCGGGATACTTGTGGCGGCGGGGCTGGGTGGTTCGATGGGAACATTGGTGTGGAAACCGGTAGCACCTGGTGTATGGCAGGCTCAGGTCGGCAGGCGAGACCTTCCGACCTTGATGACGGCGGCGGGAGGAACACCCGCCAAGGTGGGTTTGGAGGGCCTTGGCAGAGGGTTGGCAGCCGATTCCGGCTCCTCAGGAATGGCCGCCGGAGGATTTGCTTCGGCCCGCATCCCGATCGAGCCCTCCGAAAAGATCTACGGGCTTGGACTTCAGATGCACGGGCTGAACCGGCGCGACGGCATCTATCGGCTGCGCGTCGATCACTATTCCTCGGGCAACGAGCGGCTGCATGCTCCGGTGCCGCTCTATGTGAGCAGCCGGGGCTATGCGGTGCTCTTCGACACATCGCGGCCCATCACAGTGAGTGTCGGCATTGGCAATCAGCGCGGCGCTCCAAATCCTCCAGCCCGCGACCGAAACACCGATCCGGCATGGGACGCACAGCCCTTCTCGGGCGCTGTGGAAGCCAGCGTGCAGGGTCCAGGACTCACGATCTATTGGTTCGAGGGCCCAACCCCAATGCAGGCCGTGCAGCGCTACAACCTGTTCTGTGGGGGTGGCGCCATGCCCCCGCGCTGGGCGTTAGGGTTCTGGCACAGAACGCCCTCGCTTGCGGACCAGAACGCCGTGTCAAGCGAAGTGTCGGAGTTCGAGAAGCGCGGCTTTCCGATCGACGTGATCGGCCTGGAGCCAGGATGGCAGTCCAGTTCTTACCCTTGCACCTTTGAATGGAGCGCTAAGCGCTTCCCGAACCCGGGGCGGTTCGTGAAAGACATGTCCGTAAAGGGAGTTCGCGTGAACCTTTGGACCAACCCGTATGTGTCCGAAAAATCTCCCATATATGAGGCATTGGAGGGCCATTTTGGCAGCCACATGGTTTGGCTCGGCGCTGTTCCCGATATGATGCAGCCCGCCGCTCAGAAGACCCTGACGGACTACTTCCAGAACGAGCATCTGCGGATCGGCGTCAGCGGCTACAAGATCGACGAAGTCGACGGCTTCGACAATTGGCTTTGGCCCGACCACGCGGCGTTTCCTTCGGGGCTCTCGGGGGTTCAGATGCGCCAGGTGTACGGTCTGCTTTGGCAGAGAACCCTCGAAGACCTTTATCGCAAAGAAGGCAGGCGCTCATTCGGGCTCGTTCGCGGTTCGAACGCTGGATCCAGTCGATTTCCCTATGCGATCTACAGCGACACCTACGACCATCGCGAGTACCTCACAGGCATGATCAGTACGGGGTTCGCCGGCGTGCTCTGGTGTGCAGAAGCCCGAGATGCCGCAAATGGCGAGGAATGGGTTCGCCGGATGCAGACGGCCGCCGTCTCGCACATCGCCCAACTCAACGCCTGGGCGTCGGGGACGAAGCCCTGGAGCTTCCCAGGGTTTGAAGACGCGGTGCGCTCGGCTATGAGACTTCGAATCCAGCTCGTGCCGTACCTGTACACCGCCTTTGCGAAGTACCACTTCGAAGGTCTGCCCGTCATTCGTCCCATGGCCCTTGTCGACGGCGGCCAGGAGATGGACCAGTTCCTCCTGGGAGACGACCTCTTGGCGGCCCCGATGCTTACTGGTCAGAGGTCGCGCAAGGTGCGGCTCCCAAAGGGTCGCTGGTTTGATTTCCATACCGGGGTCCTGGTTGGAAGTGGGGAGACGATCGAGGTCCAGCCCGGTCTGGAAACGATTCCCCTCTTCGTTCGGGACGGTGCGCTTATCCCCGCCTTGCCCACAGGCGTCAAGAACGCGTCCTATGGGGAGAGCGAGCCGTTCGAAGTTCGCCGCTATGGCGCCGCACACGCTCGAGGGTGGCTCTACGACGACGATGGGACCAGCTTCGCCTATGAGCAAGGGGCCTATGCGATGCGCGAGCTTCAAGTCGGAACAGATGGGGCGCTTGTATCGAACCTGAAGTCTGGGAAACCGTCGCTTGGCGGCCGAAAGCTCAACCTAAGGGCGATGGGTGGCACGTGATACCGGCCATTGTCAAAGCTTGATCGCCATGACCGCATGCGCGAAGTCAAAGTAGGGGACCACCCGCTCGAACGACATCCCCAGCTTGCGCGCGAGCGCCATGGAGGGCTCGTTTTCCGGGCGGATGAGGGCAATCGTACGTTGGGCGCCGACCACATCCCTGGCGTAGTTCAGGCAGCCCAAGGCTCCCTCAAAGGCATAGCCCAACCTCCAGAAAGGCCGGTGGACGATCCAACCCAGACCGAGTTCGGTGGTCTCCCCGACCTCCTGGTGTAAGAGCCCGATTTGCCCGATGGGCTGGCCAAGAGCGCGATCCAGAGCGAGCCAATAGCCGTAGGAGTGATCGCGATAGCGTGCCCGGTGTCTCTCGATCCACTGCTCGCACTCCTCAGCGTGATAGGGCCTCGGCCAGAAGCGCATGACCTCGGGATCGCCGAGCATTTCGACAAGAAACCCTAGGTCGTTCCACTCCAGCTCGACCAGATCGAGCCGTTCGGTTTGGAGGATCGGCTTGCGCATGGCCTCTGGCGCTATTATGAAGACCATCATGGAAACTCCTTCACCCCTCAAGGGCTTCAAACTGGCGCAAGTCGCGATGGGTGTTCGCGATATCGAGGCCGCTTCGCGCCGATGGGCGGCGGCTTTGGGGGTTGACGTGCCGCCGGTGATTGAAGTGGATTCGGGCGACAAGGTGCGGATGCGGTATCGGGGTGTGGCCTCCGAAGCTCGAGTTAGGTTGGCTTTCTTTGATCTAGGCGGGGTGCAGCTCGAACTGGTCGAGCCGGTGGGTGAGAACAGCGCCTGGGAAGAGGGGCTGGCGCGGAACGGGGAGTCCGTCCATCACTTGGCGTTCTGGACCGAGAACATGGTTCAGTCTGCAGAAGACCTTAAGGCTCACGGCGTGACCCTGATCCAGCGCGGCGACATGGGAGAGGGACAGTACGCCTACTTCGACGCCTACGAACCGTTTGGCTGCATGATCGAGCTCCTGGAGCGAAAGAGGTCGGGAGAGGTTTAGCTATCGACCTGTTTCGGAACTCTCGGTCGGCTCTTCCCGCCCCTCCCGTCGGCCTATCTCGCGGGCGCAAAGCGCCATCAGAAGCGAGACGAATCCAAACGCCAACCAGTAGAGTGGCGACTTGGCAGGAACCAGCAGCCAGTAGAGGGCCATCGCAAAGAAATACAGGCTCATGACCCGAAAATAGGTACGCAGGTGGCGTCTTGGAGTTAGGAACCCGAGCCCAACGGCAAGGCCGAGCCCGGTCATCCCAATAAGGTCTGACAGGATGCTCGTTGGACTTCCCAGCCCAAAGACGCCGACAATTCCCAGGACTGTCAAACCAACCAGAAAACGCAGCCAGTCTTGCATCCGGAGCAGCCGATCGCCTGCTTCCATGATCCCATTCTGTCTCTGTCGCACCTAGGAGAGATAGGCCTTGCTCGATTTCCAGTCCGGTTCGCGGCCGGAGTAGAAGGTCACCACGATGCTGTTGGCCTCGGGACTCCGGCGAACCGCTGCCTGGAGCCGATAGTCGTCTTTAAGTTTCTCAGCCATGCGGCCGAGGGTCAGCAGGTACGAATCGTCCACGACCTTTCCGCCTGCCCCAGGCTTGTACTGAAGGATGACGCTGTGCCCAAGGACGCCGGCGGTCTCAAACGGCTTCCTGGCAACGATGAAGTCCTTCTTGTACTTGCTGACGAGCTTCTTGCAGGCGCGATAGGTGGACCCCTTGAAGAGGGAGAAATCCAGGGGGGTCCAAACCCTGGGCCGCTTGGCGACCAGCCTAAACTGCGGCCGAACCCCATAAAGCGAGGACACATAAGCTTTGTGGGTCGTGAAGAAGATCGAGGTGAGGTCGCCCTCGCGCTCAGTTTCCGCCTTGATCTTGTACTGCCTGGCAAAAGCGTCTGCAATCAGCGGCACGATGCGGTCGTAGGTCGCCTGAATCCCTGCCTCGTCTTCTCCTTGAGGTTGAGGGTAGCGAAGCAAGATCGCGAAGCCATGATAGTCTCGCTCGATCATGACGAGCCGCGCTGCGAACGGCTCGCGAACGCGAAACCCTTTGCTGACCAGCGTCTTGCCGAGCGCGAGGAGCGCGCGATAGGCTTTGGGCTGCATAGCGAGCCATATCCGTTCCCTCAGGCCCAGCTTTCGGTCGGTTTCAGGCTCGCCCGCAAGCAGAAACTCCGCGCGGGCCGAATCTTCCTTCCACTGAACTTGCATCTGCAACTGCTTGCAGATGGAGAGCGCCCTGCCATACGCCTCCACACGGTCCTTGAAGGCCTCGGGAAACCCGGCCTTGGGCGACCGAAAGTCCACCGAGTGCCCAATGCCGACGGACTCTCGTTCAATGACTCGCGGAACGACGTCGCTGGAGACGCGGTAGTCCAGTACGGCGCCGCTCTCCTCCAGATGCTCGATGAACTGCCTAACCGATCGGCCCGCCCTTTCGAGCCGATGGGAGTCGGGGGAGATGGCGATGGCGGTCGAACTTGTACTCACGGTGCCTCCTTGGCAACTCTGCGGCGCGATGCGAGCTTTTCAGATTGTATAGGAAAGTACTGGTTTTGAGAAGTACTTCTTGCAGGTTTACGAGTGCATCTCGCAAAGGTGTCGGAGGACGCCGGTGGGCGGAGGCGTTGACACGAAGCGCCGCCGACTTCCATGATCAGGCGGTGAGCGCCCGCAAGGAAACCTGGATTGGCTGCCTCGTCTATGGAGGGTTCGGCTCCATCGTTTTCGGCTTCATGATGCTGTGGGTGTTCACTCTGGGAGGGGCTCTCAGATTCCTCAACAGCAAGGGCTCAGACGGGCTGATGTACGCGTTAAAGGGCCTTGGCTTCGTCCCTATCGTGGCCGGGGTAGCGATGGTCGTGTCCGGGCTGGTTCAGGGGTTTCGGGCGAGCCGCGCCGCTCAGGTTGGGACCGGAAAAGCGGTCTATCGGGACCCTGGTGTTCGGGTGATCGCCAGGTTTGGGCTGGACGACGAGGGCCGGACGATCTTCGAGGGCTGGCAGATCGAAGATCAGAACAAACCCAGGTACCTGGTGAAGCTCGAACACTCGGATGGGCGCGTCGCGGAGTATTACACGCGTCCGGAGGTCTGGGCACGCTGTGGCGAAGGGATGCGCGGAGAGGCGCTGTTCGACGGTGGCTGGCTGGGCGGATTCGTGCCCCGCATCGGACCGTAGGATAAATGCTGGGAACGCGTGATCCGCGCCGCCGAACTTGACACCCCCACCCCCCTGTGGTAATATTCCCCCGCTTCGCGGTTAGCCGTGAGGCTGGTAGGGTAGCGTGTGAGCCCCGCTGGTTTCTGCGCACGGATAACTTTGTGAGGTCGATGTGATTGGTCCCGATTTTTGTTTTCAGTAGCTTTGTCGCCCTGGCGGCCATCGCATTGGAGTCCGATCGACGGACTCCGCTTTCCCCCACACCTAGCCTTTGGCAGCGGCTCGGCTCCTGGTTGGTCCGCTTGTTCACGCTGGGACGTTCAGGCAACGCGCGATCAGCCGTGATTCTGGCCGCGCCCGTGGTTACCCGCGAGCCCGGCTGGACCTTTGTTCGGTCTGACGACGTCG
Source organism: Armatimonadota bacterium (assembly GCA_016223145.1). Lineage (NCBI taxonomy): Bacteria > Bacillati > Armatimonadota > Armatimonadota bacterium. Next base: position 58,363 of record JACRPN010000012.1, read on the forward strand.
CGGCGTTTGAGGAATGGCTCGGCCGTGACGAGCAAGGTTTCCCCGTGGATGAGGGCGACCCGGCGCTAGGCTCGCACCTGCTCATCGAACTCTACGGTTGTCCGGAGCAACTCCTGACTCGAGTGAACACTGTCGGCCAGGCCATGCGCCATGCGGCGGACGAGAGCGAGGCAACAACTGTCGCCACAAGTTTTCACGAATTTGAGCCCTATGGCGTCAGCGGCGCGGTGATCATTCAGGAGTCGCACTACACCATTCACACCTGGCCCGAGCACGGCTATGCCGCAGTGGACCTCTTCTATTGCGGTGGCACCATCAAGGTCCACCGCGCGATCGAAGTGCTTCAGAGCCGGTTCCAGCCGAACAAGATGAAGTTCCTCGTTGTCCGTCGAGGGCTTAAGAGTGAGGTTGGGGGGTAAAAGGAGCCAGTCGGACGTGTCCGACAAGTCCGACCTGTCTGACGAGCGGGACCGAACTGCTCGACTCTCGGTTACCAAAATGACCCAACAATCCACCGGCCTTTTCATCACTGAGACGCACACCGATGCCATGACCTGGCATTTCACCGTCGAGAAAATGCATCTCAGCGGGAGAACGCAGTACCAGGAATACCAAATCTGCGACATTCCAACCTTTGGGAAGACCCTCTTCCTCGATTGGAAGATCCAGAGTTCCAGCCTCGACGAATTTATCTTCCATGAGTCCCTCTGCCAGCCGGCGATGACGGTACACCCAAACCCAAAGAAAGTGGCCGTCTGCGGAGGCGGCGAAGGCGCCACGCTGCGCGAGGGGCTTTCGCATAACACGGTCAAAGAGGCCGTGATGATCGATATCGACGAGGAGCTTGTCGGGATGGTCAGGGAGCACATGCCCGAATGGCACAAGGGGGCCTTTGACGATCCGCGAACTACGCTGCTTCACACGGACGCTCGAAAGTACCTCCAAGACAACAAGGGCGCGGGGTTTGACGTGGTCCTAAGCGACCTGCCCGACCCTCTCGAGGCCGGTCCCGCGGTTTACCTCTTCACGAAGGAGTACTTTCAGATTTGCGCCGACGCCATGAGCGACGACGGAGTGCTCGCGCTCCAGGCCGGCTGCGCGAACATGGCGTATCCCTACTGTTTCGCGGCGGTGGCCGCCACGCTGGAGTCGATGAAGGAGACGTATAAGTACGTCCGGCCCTATGCGGCGTTCATCACCACCTTCCAGCTTCCGTGGGGGTTCGTCTTGGCCAGCAAGAAATACGATCCGCTCGATCTGGACCAGGAGGAAATCGCGAAGAGGTTTCTGGCCCGAGGTGTGAAGAACAAGTTCTACACGCCTCGTTACCACCAGGCGCTCTTTACGATGCCTGACTACCTCGAGGATGCGATCGCCAAGCACGGCCGGGTCCTCACGGACAACGAGCCGTTCATTTGGAGCGCCTGAGTCGGGTCGCTACCGAATCTCCACCCGCTGCGCCGACCGCAGCATCACAGGGCCCATCAACCCAGAGGCCAGTAGCTTCGAATCCTTGTGGTAGTAGCGCCACGTGGTGAAGGCGACCCGTCCCGTCTTGGGCCGAGGTTCGCCCTTCTTGTACCAGTCCGGCCAGTCTTTCAGATGGTTGCCCTGCCACTCGACGTCCGGAGGAAGCTGCTCATCGCCGATCAGCCGGTTGGGCCACAGATTGGTGACTTGGACTTCCAGAGTATTCGACCCCGTTCGAATGAGACCCGTGACATCGACGACAAACGGTGCTTTCCACAGAATGCCGAGCGGCTTGCCGTTCAGCTTGACCTGCGCGAAGTTCTTGACTTCGCCAAGATCAAGGAAGACCTTTCGGCCGGGCCCGAGCACCGCCTTGTCGGCGACGAAGAACTCCTTCTTGTAGGTCGCGGTGCCCGAGAAGTACTTGATGCCGGGTACGTCGCTCTCAGTCCACGAGAGGAGCTTCGGAAAGACCGCCTTCGGTGGTGCCCCAAGGTTCGGTGCGAAGGCCACATCCCACGCGCCGCCTATCGCAAGGTCCTGCGCGCCGGACTTGACCTGAAGCGTTCCCTTAGTCCCGTCGCTGTACTGCATCCTATAGGTCCCGCCCTTTATGGGGACCAGAGCCGCACCGCTCGACTTGCCGAGTATCGTATAGGAGGCCGACTTCGGCCCGCCGGGCAGTTGAAGGAGCACAACGGTCTGGTTTTCGCCGACCGTCTGGACCAGGGTTCGGCCGTCCACCGAGTAGTCGATCGTGAGTTGCTTGACGACGTTCACCACCGGATCGCCAAAGTTGCCGTTGGTGGCTTCGATTTCGGTCGCTCCTTCCTGAACGAGCCTTCGGACCACGTCCGTCACGTCGGCACCGCGGCCGTCTGCAGTCCCGTAGCGCGCGCTTCGAATCTCGATCTTGTGTTGAGCCGCGGAGATGCGTTCGCCCTCGCGCTCGAAGGAAACCAAGTGCCGAGGCCCTTTGGCCGAGATCGGCTTTCTGAAGATGACGAACACCGATTCGGCAGGCTGGAAGCGGAGCGAGACGATGGTTCTTCCTCCCTCTTCGCGCCAAACGGGTGCCGGCTCTATTTCGCCGGTCTCAGGATGCCAGAGCTCCGGCAGCTTCCCGGACACACGAAACGTGCAGTCTGCGTCGGCTTGGCTGTAGCGCTGATTCGAGACGAAGTAGGCTTCCGCGCCCGAGATGTTTCGATGGATATACGCGAGCTTGGTGGCCGCGCCGAATCCGCGGAATTCGAAGTCGGGAGGCGTGGCCGACGTCTTCAACACCTCAGCCAAGGTCGCTCCCCAGTAAACCGTTCCCTTGCCATATCCGCGGGAGGTCTTGGTCTTGCCATCCAGATCGCCCCATACCTCTGCGGCGATCTTGGCGACCTCTTCGTCGCAGGCGGGGTAGTTGACGAGACTCGGGGACTTCTCAGGTCTTGGACCCACGATCGTCGCGCCGTCAAGCACCAGCTGGCGGACCCGTCGCAAGGTCTCCGGCGTCATGAACTTGGTTTCAGGCATGACCAGCACGCGGTAGCTCATGCCGTCGGGCAACACCACCCGCCCGTTCTTCACGGTGGCACGCTCGCGGATGATCGTCGCATCGCAGCCGTCGTAGTCATAGCCGGCGGGGAGCTTGGGGTTAAGGTTGGCTCTGGAGGGAAGGGTGTTCGGCCCGTTGTCCCCATAGAAGTAGAGCGTGTCGGCCACGAAAAGGCCCTGCTGAAGCATGGATTGGCATCGCGCGACATAGGTCAGCCAAGCCGGCGCCAGGTTCCACCAGGTGTTGTGTCGATCAAGATGGGATCCCCACGGCCCCATTGTCATTCCGGGCTTGAGGTCCATCCACGGCTGCATGGCGTAGCGGTGGAAGATGTACCGGTTGATCCCTTGCGTGAACACATAGTCGCCGAGCGCCTTGATGGAGTAGGGCTCGACTGTGTACCGTCCCTCGCCCTCACCGGCGGTAAACGCTTCGGCGCCAACAATCTTCTTCCCGTAAATGTGGGCTGCAGAGGAGGCGATCTTCGTAGTTTCCATCGCACCGCCGCCGATCCAGAACTCGCCCATGGGGATGTCGGCCTTGCCGCCTGCTTGCAAGTCGTCGAACCCGCCATTGCCGTAGGGCTCGTTAGAATATAGGATTCCAGCCTTGCGGCACATCTCGCCAAAGGCGGCGAAATAGTTGTCGGTGAACATGTCGGCGATGGTCCTGCGGAAATCCCACAAGAAGCGCTCGGTGACCTCCTTGCTTTCGACGCCGACGCCTGCGACCGTTGGCAGATACGCCATCAGATCATAGCCCCGCCGTTTCTGGAACTCCTCGCGCATCCTCGGGGTCCAGTTCTGGCTGCCCACTTCATAGCTATCGATGAGGGCGTTGTTGAGCGACTTGCCCGCCAGGGGCCCTGCGTCGGCGAGCACCTTGGCCATGATCCCGTCCCAGTGCGTCTGCAGCGCCTCGCGGCTCAGCTTGTCCACTTCGAGGCCATCGCCTTCAGGCGGTGAAGGGTGGTTGTCCTTGCCTGTGGGCACGTGGCCCATCCTTAGAATCGTCCAGTTGCCTTCCGGGACGTTCCAGGTCAGCTTGCCGCTGGCGTCCATCTTGCCGGTGAGAAGGAAGAAACCCTCCTTAGGGACATGGAGGCCGGCGGCTCCGGGCGTGAGGTCTGGGTCGAGCCCGTCTTGGCGGTGGACGCCGGTTTTGCCGAGATGGACGGACTGAAAGAGGTTTTCAGGTGTTAGGGTGTTCAGGTTTTCAGGCCATGCCGTGCTTGGCTCCACAACTCCGGTTGCCTGACTACCTGAAAACCTGACAACCTGAGAACCGATGTCCTCTCCCTCCGTCGGCGTCCGGAACGCAAAAGCCGCGATGTCCTTGTAATAGTCCACTTTGGCGTACACATGCGGCGCTTTTGGCATCGGCAGCACTTCCTCGAAGTGCTTCGGCCCTTCCACCTGCACGCTCGACCACGCGATCACCTGCATGGCGTTCTCGGGGGTGATCCAGGGACCGCCGCTGCTCGACCAGCCCGCGCAGTTGTGGATGCAAAGCTCGATGCCAAGCCGCGCGGCCTCTTGGACGGCCCACTTGGTCATCTCGCGCCACTGGGGGCTCATGTAGCCCACGGGGCCCTTGGGGATGCTCTCGGGGACGGTGAACATCTGGGCGCCGCCGATGCCAGCGCGCTTCATCGCCTCAAGGTCGGCCGTGATGCCCTCCTTGGTCACGTTGCCGTTCATCCAGTGCCACCAGGTGTGGGGCTTGGCGCTTGCAGGTGGATGGCGGAATGAATCTACCAGGGGATCTTGGACTGGAAAGGCTCTGGGCGCGAGGGTGAAGGCGAGGCAGAGAGTGACGGCAAGCATCGTTCCTTTCAGTTCTATCAAGGGCGCCAAGATTCCTGGTTGAATCAGCTAGCTCTTGGGCCGCGAGATCTCTCGAAGCAAGAGCGACGCTGCTACTCCGGCTCCGAAGCCAAGTAGTGCCATGAGCAAGACTCCTGATACGGGATCAAGGCTCCTTCGTTCAGCCATTGGGTATCCGAAGGTGAGCAGGGATCCGATGAGGATCATCCCAGACCCTGCGAGCAGTAGAAGGACGCCCTCGACTTTCAGGACAGAGTTCCAGAGAATCAAATCTCTTGTAGTCCCTCCATAAGGTCGCAGCCTGGCGAACCCTTAGCCGCCACGGGGCTTGTCCGCCTCTTCGACCACCACTTTCGGCGACATCTCTTCCAGGTAGCACCGTGCCTCAGCCACGGTCCGCTTGAACCAATGGCCCGTGGGGCACACCAGCGGGAACCACCAGGCGCTCGGCCGGTGCGCCGACTTGCGAAGCCCCTTTGACGCGATGATGGCCGACCGGATCAACCGCAGGCGCTTGAGTTCCGCCTCGAGCTCGATTTCGCGCCTGCGCTCATGGATGCGCGACACGCTCGGATCCTGGACTAACCTCTTTTGTTCGCGCAGGAGGGCATGGACGCGCTCGCGGATGACCGCGCATTCATGAATCAGTGCCTCGATCTCCGTCCCATACGATCGGCGCTTCTCTATGTCCTGATCGCTGGGCGTCTTCTCGAAGATCTTTTCACGAAAATGGCGTCCTTTCTCGATCTCCAGTTCCTGGCGCCGGTGCCTGAGTGCCTTTGCCTGCTTGTAGAGCTCGAATCGTTCCCATTTGAGCTTGCCTACCTCGTCGCGGACAGTCGCGAGCCTTCCGTGAAGCGACTCGTATTCCTTCGCGAGCGTGTCCCAAGATCCGCCGACGTGGCCCGCCAGGAAATCCACCAAATCCATCGGCCTTCGTAATTCGCCGAGGCGATCGAGCAGATTCTCCTGCTCGCGCGCGACGAGTCGCCACCGGTTCGCAAAGCTCGGCGAACAAACCTCTTCCGTTCCAAAGGCGCGTGCGAGCGGTTCAGGCAGCTTGAACCAGGAACAGCACCCTTCAAGGGCATCCCAGGGCTCATACTGCATTCTCAGAATCGGGTGCACCGGGAGCCCAATACCGGCTTGATCGAGTAAGGCATGGAAGCGTCTTGAGTGCTTAACGTAGGAGCTGGCGCCCTCGTGAAACACGAAGACGAACTCGTGCCCGAGCATCCCGATCAAGCTGACGGCCTTGCCGGTGAGCACACAGTTTGGTCCGAACTTGTGCTCAATGGCCGCTGCGAGGTCGCGAAGCGTGCGCAGGGGCTGCTTCAGCGAGATGAACTGCGGAACCGGCGCCATGACGATCAACGCCCGATTACCAATCCGCAGCGTCCCCCGGCCCACGCCGGGAATCACAAGTTCGAATGGGATCGCTCCTGATCCGAAACGGTCCAGTGTGTAAATCTCGGAACCCTCCAGCGCCGAATTGTAAGCGGCGGCCGCTTCGTCGCGGGTCTCCGGATGCAGGTAGCGCTCCACCAGCTTGAACCTTGGAAGCGAATAGGTGTCCAAATTGAAACGAAGAAGCTCGCTGGTGGCCGTGGTTTCCAGAGGCAGCTTTGCACCCTCGGCATCGAGTCCCGCACAAAACGCGTAGATGTCAGGCAGGAGAATGCGATAGAAGTCAGATAGGGTCTGCGCGCTCGCTGATTCGGCATGACGATCGAAGATGGCGATCAGGTCGCGTGCCCGAGCGAGGCTCTCTTCTTTGCCTGATCCGGTGATGCAGGCGAGCGTTTCCTCGATCGCCCAGAGGAACGTGGCGCGAAGGGTCGGCAGGAGTTCGGCGAGCGGCAGTTCGCTCACGACCACCTGGTCTTTTCCGAGGGCCACGATTCCTTTCCAGCCGTAGGCTGCTGAGGCCTCGTCAAAGATCCCAGGGCGCCCCCGTCCGACCTTAACCAGGTTCAAACCAGCCGACAAGAAATCTTGACGGTTGATGACGGTCTCGGAGCCAAAAAGCGATGAAAACTCTCCGGCTGCGCTCCAGAGGCCACGTGTCGTGGTTGCGTTGTGGGGGAGTGCTTCGAAGCCGGATCGGCCTTCGGCCTCGCCGGGCAGCTTGGCGAAATAGTCGGTATCGTGAACGCCCGCGACCAACGTGCGCGGTTTGCCGCTCTTCGAAGCCGCAAGCGCGATGCCTGCCTTCATGGGCTCATCCCACAGCGCGGTCTGGCCCAGGGCGAGCAGCTTGGCGGACGGCGCGACGTCATCGAGAAGCGCCAGGGCCTGGTCAAGGTCCATCGTGCGGGGACATTCGGGCTGCATCAGTCACAAGACTATACGCCAAGACACGGCAGGCTATGGCGAGAGTTGGGCCTCCTGGGCATTCATGTTTGGCGGCCGGCCAAACATCTCTAGCAGGTCCAGGGGAATGGAGATCGCGCGTTTTTCGGCTCCGACGAGGACGTGCCAGGTGTGGCCCTCGGTGACGACCTTGCCAGAGGACTCATTGGTAATCGCATATCTGAACTGGATCGAGGCGCGCTTGACCTCCCCTAGCCAGACCTTGATCGCAATCATGTCGTCGTAGTGCACCTCCCCCTTGTAGCGAAGGTGAACTTCGACAACCGGCAAAAAGAACCCGCGCTCCTCGAGCCCCTTGTAGGTGAACCCCCGGTCCCGGCACCAGGCTCCGCGGGCCTGCTCGATCCAGAAGAGGTACATGGCGTAATAGGCGTGGCCCATCTGGTCGGTCTCGCCGTAACGGACTCGAATCCTCTCGATCGTGGGCTCGTGCATCGGGCGGGTTTACCCGCGAACTGGTAATTGATGCAGAGGACCTGCTTTCGGCCCCGGCGAACGCTTGAGCGTTCGCCGGGGCCGAAAGGGCTTGGTTTGCACAGCCTCAAGGCAGAGACTCGAACTTCTCCCCGTTTGCTTTCCAGGCTGCCATCCTCTCGGCAAGATCCACCGGAGGAAAGAGGGCGAGCGCAGCCGCGCCATAGAGCCCGGCATCCGCGCCAAAAGGGGACCGAACGATTCTTGGCCAGACCCAGGCGTTCTGCCACCCGAGGTCATCTGCGGAGTGGGGCTGGGCGGGATTGGGGGCGTCGGCACCCCAAAAGCACTCTTTGGCGATGCCCTCGACGTCGAGCCAAGGCGCCAATCCCACGCCCCCGCAGATCACGATGACATCAGGCATCGTCATGGCTTGGAGGGTTCGCAGGGCCTGAACCAGGGCCTGCTTGGCCCCATCTCTTTGGCTTTCGCTCGGGTTGGGGCTTAGTGCAGCTCCGCCCAGAAGCTCCTCAAAGGTCTTGCCCGTCGAGGTGGGCAGGTCGTTGAGCTTCAGGGTTTGGCCTCCAAACCCCATTACTAGGGACCCAAGGTCCACCAGACCACACCCGACGCCGGTGCCCAGGGCCAAGGTCGCCACTCGGCGGCCAGCGAACTCGGGCAGACACGCGTGTCCCCAGGCAGTGGCCAGGCCGTCGTTGAGCGAGATCGTTGGCAAGCCAAAGCCGCCGAACCAGGTGCCGACATAGTTGGGCACGATGGCTTTGGCTTGAGTGACTGTTCCTCCGAGACGAGGCTCAATCGTCCCTCCGGCAGAGACCCCAAGACTCTGAACTTCATGCTCCCGGATCCGCGCCATTATCCAGGCGGTCCTTTCGTTGCTCGCGGCCGGAAGCGCCACCCGCTCCTGATGCAGTAGCTTCCAATCCACCGAGAACACCCCAAAGCGGAGCCACGTGCCTCCGATATCCACAGCGCCGACATTGCCATGGAAAGGGAGCGCCTTTAGAAAACGCTCGGTCTGCTTGACCGGATCGTTGAGCGCCCCGCCGACCACGACGCCCGCCGCTCCAATGCGGAGGGCCAACTGCACCTGGTGAGGCTCCGCAAACCGCCCTTCTGCAAGGACTGGAACGCCGATGTACTTCACCAGATTGCGGACGAGGCCAAGGTCTGGGCCGGCCAACACCGTTGTTCGCGGGGTGTAGCCACTCAACGTTGTGGAAACTAAGTCGGTGCCGCTCTCCACCGCATAGGCCGCTGAAGCTTCACAATCGCAGTCTGCTAGTGCCAGCGCGCCTCCTTCATGAATCGCCTTGATCAGATCGCCGAGGCTTGCCGAACCGGGTCGGGAGCGCGCTGTGCCGTCCAGGGCGATCACTTCGCACCCGGCCCGAAGAAGGGCCTCGACCTCTTTCAGGGTCGGCGTGATGTAGACCTCCGAGCCTGGATAGTCCTTTTTGATCAACCCAATGACCGGGAGCCCGGTCGCGGCCTTGATGGCTCGGATGTTCTCGGTCCCCTGCGCACGGATGACCTTCACGCCCTGCCCTGCGCTGGCGAGAGCAATCCGGGCGAGCGTTTTCGGGTCTTCGAGGGGCGAATTTGGGGAGGCTTGCGCCGAAGCCACAAGCGGGCACTCGATCAGCAGATTCAGAAGTTCAGCTCGAGTCATCGCGCGTTTTCGAGCTCAAAGAGGGAGGTCTGGGGTTGAATCGACACGGCCTTCGCTTCTTCCACGAGTGCCGCCTCGGCCACTCCGGTCCCAAAGACAAATGGCCTCAGCAGTCCAGCCGCTTCCTGTTCGGCGAGTCTGTTGGCTGCCGCCCACGCCTTGGCGATGTCGGCGACCATCAGCGAAAAGCCCCCATCGTTCGTAGCGCTCCGTTGCCGGAGTACATAGGCAGGATGGAGGGTCGCGATCGCACACCGAGCATAGACCGAAGGGAAAAACCTCCCACGCTCTTTGGTGATGCCGAAGTCCTTTTTGATCAAGTTCTTGGCGCTGGGCCCCCCGATGCTCAGCACCACCATCGGGGCGAGGGCTCGAAGTTGCGGCAGCAGCCACCGGCGACAGGCCTCTGCTTCCGAGTCTGTAGGGGCGCGGTTCACCGGCTTGTCATTCACCCAGTCGCATGCGCGGCATTTGACGATGTTGCAGATGTAGACGTGCTCGCGGGTCAGGCCATTCTCAAGAAGCGCCTGATCGAGGAGTTGCCCCGCCTTACCCACGAACGGCCGCCCTGTCTGGTCCTCCTGCTCGCCCGGACCCTCGCCGACGAGCACCAGTGGCGAACCGGCTTTCCCTTCGCCGAACGCCACGTTGCGACGCCGCTCGGCAAGGTGGCAGTCACGACAGGTCAAGGCCATCTGCCTGAGCGGTTCCAGTTCGGCTAATCGGTCGTTCATCGGCTTACGCTTTCAAGCATGGACGATTCGACGGGTCCAGGCGCAGGTGTCTGTGGAAAACTCAAATTGGCTAGGGACTCCTAGCAGATTGTCCCGGGACTACCTCCTCGACCATGCCACAATACACCGTGCTACGCACCACGGTCTACGAGGGGTCCGATTGGCAGAGCCAGCTTTGTGATGTCTGGCACGACCTCGCGGACGACTCTTCCGACGTGACGCCTTTCCAGACCTGGGAGTGGCAATCCACGTGGCACCGGGTGCTTGGACCTCGCAAACAAGCCCACATCTGGACCCTCTGGGACGGGAAGGACCTGATCGGGCTCTATCCGATGGTCCGAACCGGCGGCCCATGGAAGGTGCTGCGGCCCATGGGCTGCGGACCCTCGGATTACTTGCATCCGATCGCGCGGCGACGCTGCGAGGGGCGGGTGGCCGAATCGCTCACCGGATACCTGTCTGGGATGAAGAGCACCCAGATCGTGGATGTCCAGCAGCTCAGGGAGAACAAGGAGTTCGCCGTTACTCAGGCCAAGTCGTGCGAGCCTTCGGGTGCTGTCTTGAATCAGGCAACCTGCCTGGTGGTCGACCTGCCGCCAAACTACGACGTGTATGTTTCCGGGCTCAGCAAGAGCCTGCGCTATGACGTTAGGCGCCTAGACCGACAGGCTGCGGCCCGAGAGAAGCTCCAGATCGACACGGCCACACCGGACACCATCGACCAGGGCATGGCCGCGTTGTTCGATTGCCATCTGCGGCGGTGGAAGAAGCGCGGTTTGCCCGGCGCATTCCTGGGCAGACGGCTCCAGCGGTTTCATCGCGAATGGGCCAAGATCGCGGCAGACAACGACTGGATGCGGCTGAGCGTGCTCCGGTTCGAGGGTGAGGTCATCGGCGCGATCTACGCGATGTCGCTCGGCCCCACATGCTATTTCTATCAATCGGGCTTTGATCCCGGAAAAGGGTCTATTTCGCCTGGGACGCTTTTGGTCGCCCACACCATTAGGCAGGCCATCAAAGAGGGCCGGACGCAGTTCGACCTCATGCGCGGTGATGAACCCTACAAGCGAAGGTGGAAACCCCAACGTTCCTACACCAACTTGCGCCTGCTCGCGCCCTCCGATTCCTTGCGCGGGCGCTGCGCCAAGGCCTGGATGGGGACCGAATTCAAGATCGAATCGAACCTGAGAGCCAGATTGGAGGGCAAAGGGCTCGTTGGCTAACGCGGAGCTTCCGCGAGCTCCAAGGCACTTCGCAAAGCGTAAGCTCTCATGGTTGCGGTGATCATCCCAGCGAAAGACGAAGAGGCCCGCATCGAGCGCGTGCTTCGCGCCGTGTCGTTGGCCAAGCTGCCCGATGAGGTGATCGTCGTCAGCGATGGCAGCAAGGATCGCACGGCCGAGGTGGCTAGGCAGGTGCCCGGCGTTCGCGTTGTGGACCTGGCCCAGAACCGCGGAAAGGGAGGCGCCATGGCGGCGGGCGTGGCCTGCACCAAGGCTGAAATCGTCGCGTTTGTCGATGCCGACCTCGACGGACTGACCCCGATGCACGTGGACCTGATCATCCGCCCATTGATGGACCACTCGTGCGACATGTGCATCGGCGTGTTTCGGGGCGGGAAGTTCTGGAGCACCAGCGCGCAACGGGTCGCGCCCTACATCAGCGGGCAAAGAGCCATGCGTCGGGAACTTTTCGAGGGCATTCCGTACATTAGCGAAATGAGAATGGGAGTGGAAGTCGCTCTCAACTCGTATGCCAAGCGGCAGCGGGCCAAGGTCATCCGTGTGACGCTTCGGGGCGTGAGCAACACGTTCAAGGAGCAGAAGATGGGCCTGGTGCGCGGCACGGCGGCAAGGGCAAAAATGTGGGCAGAGATCGGACGCGCCGTCGTGCGCATGAAGAAGCAGGAGCAGACGCGAAGACCGGGCAGGCGCCCAAGGAAAAAGCGGTGACGGCCGCATATTTGGCAGTCGCGTGGCTCGCGTCCGGCTGCGGAAACGCACCCGCCAGCCCCACTCCTCCCAGAACGCCTGCGGAGAGCGCGATGCGGCTCGTCCTTGGCCCGGAGCCCCTGCAGGTTCCCGCCGATTCCAAGCGGGTTCTGGTCGTCATCAATCTTGCCAGCGATGATAGCAAGGCGGTTGGCTCGGCGTACGTCAAGGCACGGAGCATTCCGCATAGCAACGTAGTGACGCTTACAGCCTCGCTGGAAGAGAAAATCACCGCCAAAGAGTTCCGGGAGACCCTCGAAGGGCCGATCCGCGAAAAGATCAAAGCCCTAAAGCCAAAGCCGGACTTCATCGTGCTCGCCAGGGGATTGCCCCTGAAGTACTGGGACAAGGCGACGATTTCGGTCGATGCCGGGCTTTCGACCATGGAGATCAGGCGTGACCCCATCACCACGATCAAGGATGAGGCCCAGGTGCGCAGTTGGATCAGCCCGTACTTCGGGAAGAACGAGCCATTCTCCAGTGAGAAGTTTGGGTTTTATTTGGTGACGCGCCTTGATGGGTATTCCCTGGACGACGCCAAGGCACTGATCCAGAACTCCATGAACGCCAAACCGTCAAAAGGGCCTTTCCTGATCGACGTCGACCCCGGGAGGGTCCGTCCAGGCTACGATCGAACGCATGACACCCTGATCGAAGCCGTCAAGGTGCTCAGGAAGAAAGGCTTCGCCGTAGAGTTTGACGAGTCGGACAAGTTTGTCAGCGGGTCGTCTCCGGCCATGGGCTATGCCAGTTGGGGGAGCAACGACGGCCACTACCTCATCAGCAACTACAAGGCGATCAAGTTCCAGCCTGGTGCGATCGGCGAGACGTTCGTCTCCACCAGCGCTCGAACTTTCAAACCCGTCACGAGCGGACAAAGCGTCATCACCGATCTGATCCACAGCGGCATCACCGGAATCAAGGGTTATGTCGATGAACCCTACACGCTGGCCATGGCGCATCCGGACATCCTCTTTGACCGATATACCAGTGGTTACACCTTGGCCGAGAGCTTCTACATGGCCTCGATGATGCTCAAATGGAAGGACTTGGTGGTCGGCGACCCGATCTGCAGGCCCTATGCGGCCGCCGGTTCCTCGAAGTGACCAGGCAAGGGATTCGTCTCGCGGACTGCCGATTCTGGAGCCTCGCTTCCGCCTTGGCCCAAGCTGGAAACTCGCGCTCGATAGGCCAGAGGGACCCTTGTGGTTCCATCGCCAACCGGGATTCCGACGAGGGAGGCCATTGCGGCGCTTTCGTTGGCCCAGCTTTCCGCCTGCTTGCGATCGAGCCCAGGCAGAAGGACCAGGAACTCCCCTTCGGCCCGCGACGCGATGAGTCCTCCGGGCGGCAGTTTCGCGCTTAGCCTCTGAACATACGCCCGTGCGGCCTGTTCCAGGGCGGGTACGCCAAGGGTTTGCGCTTGCCGCTCCCGCTGGACAGGAACAAGCTGCACAACCATCGACGCTGGGCTCCGGGTCAGGGCTTCCCGGAGCTCCGACAAGGGGGCGATTCCACCTTGGAGCGAGTTGCCTTCAAGTTGAAGCAATGCTTGTCCGAGTTGAAGCGCCGCCATGCGTATCGTGTCAAATTCAAACGCGCCGACCGCGCCAGAGCGGGGCGACGAGGCAGATACAAAGCCGATGACGTCTTCGCCGCGACGAACCGCAACAAGGGCCGCCGAGCGCTGGCGGGTATGAACGACGTCATGAGGACGGACGCGGGCGTCCTCGTGGGTTGAGGGCATCCAGATGTCCGGCGCCCCGTGCGCGGTCCAACCGGTTTCGCCGGTACCTTCACCGAGGGTGAGGGCATCGGGGAGGAGGGTCTTGGCCCCATGAGATGCTACCAGGAGCCGTTCGCCGTCGTCAAGCCAGGTGATCACCAGGTTCTCGATGCTGCAGATATCGCGAAGCGCCAGCGCCGTGCGCGCCGCGAGGTGGTTGCGCGTTATGGAACCCCTTAAAACTGAAGCCAGTTCGAACTGGGTCTCTGCGCTCAGGGCACGCTTTCTGTAGTTCTGGAGCCGAGCGTCGTGGGCTAGGGAGCTTGCCAGATCGACCGCGACCTCATTGCAGGCATCCATCGCCTCCCGAAGCGCAGAAGCCTCGCCAAAGAGGGCTAGGAGCCCCACGACCTTTCCCTCGAAGATCAGCGGCAGGTTAGCCGAGCCGCCCGATGCATGCGCCAACAGCGCTTCTTCTTCTCCGTCCGAGGCCGAGCGCAAAACCTGCTCGCGCGCAAGTCGGAGGTTTGAGGGAAGTCCTGCATCCTCGATCAAAGCCGGCAGAGTTCCCTCGGATGCCGTGAGCGTAAGCCGATCGCTCAGCGATGACGGTTGAAAGACGGCGACGCCGCGAAGGTCGTGAGCCTGGCGAATGGAGCGCACCAGCCGGTCGGTGAAGGTACCTTTTGTGCCGATCAGCAGCTTGTAGATGTCGAGCGCACGCGATTCCCGAGCCCGGAGGCTGGACAGGTCGCGGTATTGGTCCCTGAGCCTGCGGAAGCTCTCGCGCAATTCCATAAAGGCCTCGGGCGGCGGTCCCTGCTCGATGGAGGCCTGAACTTCGGCTTCGACAATCGGCCGGCTCTCGGTAACAACGATCCTGCGATGGTTGAGCAGCAGCCCGATCGTGAGCACGGCTGCCATCTGCCCATAGAAGCTGGCGGCCGGCTCCTTGCCGGGGTGAAAGATCGCGAAAGCTAACGCGAGACTCGAGGCCGCCAAAGGCGCCATAGCGGTTGGGAGCGATCCGAACCGAGCCGCAGCATAGGCGATTGGCGCCAGAACCAGGAAGCCAAACTGGTCCAGGTGGCCGGTGGAGGCCAAAGCGAAGGCGATCCAGACCGCATCGAGGGAGGCGAGAATCCCCGCGCCACCCGCGTTTCGGTGACCCGTGTTGGTGGCGATTTGGGTCACACAGCCGAGCAGACAGCCCGTCGAGGCGAGCAGAGCACAGGCGATCCAGGTCGTCCCGCCGCCAAGCGACACGGCGACTGGCCACGCCACCGCCACGAGCAGCCTGACGAACAATTCCACCATCAAGCTATTTGTCGGCAGAATTGCCGGGATTTTAATGCCGATTCGCCCTCCCGGCGCGGCTTAAGGGCGCTATCCCTCTTGCACAAGCAGGCTGAAGTCTCCCGCATGCGCCAGGACGTCGCAAGCGGCGTTGGCCAGGTTCAACCGAGCTGTGCGGACGGCAACGTCGTCTACATTGATCATCGTATTCTCGAAGAAGGCGTTGATCGGTTCGTGTAGGGTGAGGAGCGTCTTGGCCAAGCCTCCAGCGTCTCTGGAGACCGCTTGCCCTGAGGCTGTCGGTCCGGTTGTCTGGAGAAATTTCAGCAGCGCTGTCCCGCTCTCGGAATCAAGTGTGGCTGGATCGATCGCTTCGATCGGCGTGAGGCGAGCGAAGTCCCGGCCTTTTCGAGCGGCGTCAGCGACGATGTTGATGGGACGAGTCGCAGTTTGAACGAGGCGACGGTCCTCCGCAAGGATCTCAAGGACTTCGGTCCGAAACAGCACGCCCTGAGGACCGAGGGCAGGAGCTTCAAGGCGGTCCAGGTGCAAGTTGCATGGGGCCATTATCGCGGCGGCGAGACGGTCTGGCCGCACGTCCTTGAGCACGACCTCGTAGCGGTTGGCAAGGAGCTCGGAGGTACTCTCCACGACCGATGTAGTGAAATTTACACCTTGCTGCTCGTAGGCTGAAGCCGCGTGTTCCAGGAATTGCTTGAGGTTAGGGAATCCACCGTCCCACCCAAGGCAGGCCTCGATGATCTGCGTGGCTCCGCGCCGCAGACCTATCGGATCGCTCGAACCCGAGGGCGCAAGACCGATCCCGAGGTAGCCCGCGAGCTTGTCTATCTGGTCTGCGATCAAAAGCCTCATCGCAGTCCGCCTTGAAGCGCCGGCCAGCGCCAGACAGCGCTCAAGGTCGTATTGAGCCGCAATAGCATCGCAAACAGGCTCAGGCAGGCCCTCGCGAAGCGCATATTGCCCTCCCACAATCCCTTGCAGGGAGGCCAGCTCACTCACCAGGCCGGTGCTCAGGTCAGCTTTCGCATATAGCCCGGCCAGTCGCGCCCACTCCACCTCTTGAGCCGCGCTGTTGGCAACATAAGTAGCGGTCGCTATACCTTCGCAGAGGCTTGCCAGGCGGTCTGCCCGCTGCCGGATGGTGCCTAGTGACTCCTGGAAGACGATGCCGGAGGTCTTCTCCAGGAACCCCTCTAGCGAGTGGCGCTTGTCCTCCTCGAAGAAGAACCGCGCATCGTTGAACCTCGCATTCAGCACCCACTCGTTGCCCGCGCGAACGGTGCCCTCTTCCCCTCCTCCACGGATAGAGATAAACCCGTTGGTGACCTTGCCCTGCGCGTCGCGGATTGGGAAGAAACGCTCATGCTTGGCCATCGCGGTCACGAGTACCGGCTCCGGGAGCTCCAAGAACTCGGGCCTAAACCTTCCCTCGTGAGCTTCGGGCCACTCGGTCAGATAGACGTTTTCCTCGATGAGCGCGGGTCGCAACTCGGGTGTGCCGGAAGCGCGTTCCTTAGCCCCATCGACGATGCGTTTGCGGCGCACCTCAGGATCGGGCTCGACATAGCGCGCCCTCAGTTCCGCCAGCAGCTCCTTCAGCGTTCGTGCCCCAAACGGTTCGGGATGGAAGAAGTGGTGCCCTCGGCTCTCGAGACCGGCAGTAACGCCCTCCACGTCAATCGGTACGCAAACGCCGCCAAAGGACGCCAGGATCCAGCGGATCGGCCTGGCAAAGCGCATCCTGGAGTTCCCCCAGCGCATCGACTTCTCAAAGGTCAAAGCCCGAATCGCTTCCGGCAGCACTTCTGCGAGCACCTCAAGGGTCGGCCTGCCTGGGATGGACTTGGAGACCCAGGTGTAGCCCCCTTCCCGGCGGACCTGAGATGACTCAACGCCCATGCTCTTGCAGAAGCCCAGCAAGGGGCCCGCGGGGTTGCCACCGGCGTCAAAGGCTGCCTGCTCCGAGGGACCGCGCTTTTCCTCGGTCTTGCCGGGCTGCTCGGCGGCAACATCTTCCCAATGAACGATGAGCCTGCGGGGAGTCATGAAGGGGCCCTGCCCCTCGCGAAACGCGATCCCCCGCTCGGCCAGGCGCCGGCCGACGTGCCCCTTCAGGTCGTGGGCGGCCTTTTCGACGAAGTTGGCGGGCAGTTCCTCGCATCCAAGCTCAAGCAGGAGTTCCGGCATCGGTGGGTGAGTTTACCGGTGCGGCCGCCATCGTCGGGGCGGCGCCAATGTGATTCGGGATGCGGGATCGAGATGCCTCAACCTCTTCCGAAGTGAAGGCTTCAAAAGTGAATCTCCAGGATTGTGCTTCCGGCTCAGACAAGGCGGAGGCATCCAATGGGCATCTCCAGGTTCAAAGCCTTCACCTCGAAAGAGGCGAAGGCATCTCACACACCATGACGTAGATTCCTTCGGGGTAGCAGGCATGTGATGGCTCCGGATCGAGGCGGATGAGCTCATAATGGCGCATGGACGCCGATCAGCCGGTGACGCCGAAGGAGAACCGAAGAAACGGGCCTTGTGCCATAGGCCTGTCCCTGTCCAGGGTCCCGGCGAAGCGATGGGTCACCCGCACGGGAGTGATGGAGTGTCTGCTGAAGGCCAAGGAGATGCTGGACGCCTGCCCGTCGGAAGCGGTGAGCCTGGAATCTCTCGCGAAAGAGGTTGGGCTTTCCGCCTTCCATCTGCAGAAACTCTTCAAGAGCGTGTATGGCGTCAGCCCGAGCGCCTATCTTTCCACAGCGCGGATGGATCGGGCGCGGTGGCTCATCCTCCACGAAAACAGGACGGCAACCGAAGCCTGCGCTGATGTGGGATTCAGCAGCCTCGCCAGCTTCACCCGGTCGTTCCGAAAGCGCTATGGCATCTCGCCGGGCACGCTGCGTCGCGGCAAGCAGGCATGAGGCCGCCAAGATCAGTCGAGGCTCACCATGGCCTCCCTTGCCGAGTCCTCCTCCGCGAGGTCGCCGCTGCGTTTGTAGCCCACCCAGAAGATCCCCCATGCAAGAGCCGAGAACGCCGCGAAGAGAATCTTCGCGATCTCCGGCATGAGGGGGTTGAAGCTGAAAAACCCCTCGATTGGCGCAGCAATGTACATCATAAGCACCGCGGTGCCCAACAGGACGACTGCGTCTTTGCCCGCAGCCTTCAAGGCTTCTCCCCTCTTGCGGCGCCCAGGAGCGATGAGAGCCCAAGCCATCACATAGCCCGCGGAACCCGAGAGCACCAGGCCGCTCAGTTCGGTCACGCCGTGAGGCAGGATGCGAATGAGCAGGTAAGCGCCTCGCCCGACCTTTCGCGTTTCGAAGTAGAGCGAGCCAACGAGCGCTCCGTTGTTGTAGAGCAGCTGGCTGGTCACAATGCCAAACGAACCCGCTGCGGAGGCACCAGTGACAACCGAAGCGAACGGGTTGTTGCTGCTGTAAAAGAGCGTGCCCGCAAGGGACTGGCCCGCGTCGCGGGGCTCCATCTCTCCGTGCGTCCAGCCTTTGAAGTTCTCTTCAACTTGGGGTGGAACGAAGTGATTCCTGAGGTCCGGGCGGAAGGCGAGCATCGAGAACGCGAAGACGGCGGACCCCAAGAACACGATAGCGCTGGCAAGAACGAAGGGCCATCGGCGCCGAACGGTTCTCGCGCTGACCTCGGGCAGTCGTGCCAGCGACCGCCAGATCGAGGGGCGCGGCGGGCGGTAAATCTGGGAGTAGGCCCGTGAGCAAAGGTCGTTCAGGAAAGCGATCAGTTGAACGTTCGAGCTCTTGGTCCTTGCCAAGGAGAGGTCTGACGAAACGGCTCTGTAGAGCCGCACAAAGTCCTTCAGCTCATCTGGCTTGAGGTTCGCCGGCGACACGTCGGCCCTGTCGCAAAGCATAGCCAGGCGCTTCCAATCCTGCTCTCGGCTGTTGAGGAAAAGAACCTCGTTCACGACGAGCAGAGGGTACCCGCCATGGCCCTATGCAGGAGCCGGACGCTGCACCACATCCGGTTAGCTGCGCTCACTTGCCCGGTTTGTTCACCTTGGGGCGGGCAGGGTTGTTGGCAATTTGCCAGCCGATGGCATAGATGGTACGGCCGACCCTTTCCATGCGCTGAAAGTCGATCTTCCAAACCTCGTCGCCGGGCTGGTGGTAATCCTCGTGCACGCCGTTGAAGAAGAACGCGATCGGGATGCCCTTCTGGGCATAGTTGTAGTGGTCGCTGCGGTAATAGAACTGCTCGGGATCCTTGGGATCGTCGTACTTGTAGTCGAGCCGGAGGTTCAGGAGGTCCTTGTTGACCGAGGCGACGGTGTTCCCCAGATCGTCCGAAAGCATCCGCGAGCCGATGACGTAGATCGAGTTCCCGTCAGCAAGGTCTTTGTTGGCGGGTTTGGTGTCACCCGGGGCTTTCGAACGTCCCACCATGTCGATGTTGAGCTGCGTGACGATCTTGTCGATGGGTACGGTCGGGTGTTCTGCAAAGTGAGCGGATCCCCAGAGCCCCTTTTCTTCACCGGCATGCCACACAAAGAGCAATGAGCGCTTGGGCTTTGGTCCGACTGCGAAGGCGTGGGCGATCTCCATCACCGAAACCGTGCCCGACCCGTCGTCGTCCGCACCGTTCCAGATGTGGTCGCCGGGGCCCTCACCGTAGGTTCCCACGTGATCGTAGTGCGCTCCAAAGGCCACGAATTCGGACTTCAGTTTGGGGTCCGTGCCACGGACGATCCCGACGACATTGCGGTACGTTAGCTTCTGCTGGGTCCCTGCAATGCTTAGGGAGGCCGAACGGTTCGGCGAGATCGAAACGGATGCGCCTGGGTCCTGCTCACGGATCCGTCGCCTCATCTCGTCAAC
The DNA here is from genome assembly GCA_016223145.1 of Armatimonadota bacterium. Lineage (NCBI taxonomy): Bacteria > Bacillati > Armatimonadota > Armatimonadota bacterium. The sequence goes on from JACRPN010000012.1 coordinate 78,294, forward strand.
CGTGAGCCCGCTTCCGGCCAGGATCGCTTCGGCGGCCGAGCCTCTGAGCAGAACGTTGGGCACGCCACCGCCGATCGAAAGCGTCGCGCCTCCACTCTCGGGCCCGATGATCAGTAGGGCCCTCGCGCCTAGTTTCGTGGCGGCCCGGGTTGGGTCTTCGACATCGGGAATCTTGCCGCCGTAGACGTCCTCGGCGGGTAGACCTTTCGGAAGCCCCGAGATCACGAGCAATATCTTGTCCTTAACATCGCGCCCCGCGTAGGGGTCGATTCCCCTGGAGGGCGCCCGGAATCCAAAGCCAACGTATTCGATCGCGCCCTGCACCGTTGCGGCGGGAAGGTAGGCGTCAAAGTCCTTACCGGCCTTTAGAGTCACCGAGCCGATCGTCAATGTGGTGTTGGCCTCGTCCAGCTTGGGCACCGTCGTTGAGATGTTCTGGAAGTAACTCCCGTTCTCAGCGCCTGGCTCAACTCCCCAAAGTCTGAGTTGAGCGGCAATGTACAGCGCGGCAATGTCCAGCCCCCGGCTGGGCGTGTTGCGGCCTTCTAGCAGATCGTCGGCGATGAACTCCAGGTGAGCCCGCAACCGATGGGCTTTGATCTCTTGATTGGCGCCGAATTTTGGAGGGGCAGCCGGTGCCGCCGTTGCCTTCGAGGTCTGTGCGGCCTTGGAGGGTGTCTGCGCGGCGGTGACCCCGAAGGCGAGGGCGAGCAGGAGGAGGGGTAGGAACGAGCGTTTCATGGGGACCCCCGCGCCCCCCTGACGGAGACTGCTGAAATCGGTGTGGCCCAAGGGTCCAGCCTAGGTGGCCTTGGTTCATCGAGGGTAGTCCCCGAACTCCAAGAACAGCCCTTCTCAACAGTCCCCATTGGGGAGCAGCGTAGCTAACGATACCGAATCGCTCGCCGCTTCGGTTCCTCCTCGCTCTTAGTTTGGGATGCTATTGGAAGCGCTTTCCTTGTGCTTGCCATGCCCTGGGTCGAACTTCTCGATCAGGGCCAGGGTAAGGAGCGCGAGAACAGTCGCACAAGCCGCTACCAGAAGGAACGGTCCGGCGACGCTCACGCACATCGCGATGCCTGCCGTAGCCCAGATGCTGGCCGCCGTCGTGAGCCCGATGATCTCGGTGTCGTGCCGCAAAATGGCGCCCGCGCCGAGAAAGCCGATTCCGGTGACGACCTGCGCGGCTACGCGACTCTCCTCGCCGCCCATGGCCCTGCCGGCCTCAGAGAACAGGATCACCCCGATCGCCACGAGCATATGCGTCCTCACACCGGCAACGTGGCCGCTCCGCTCGCGCTCCCAGCCGATTATTCCTGCAAGCAGTGCGCCGATGCCGAGCTTGATCAGCAGTTCGAGCGCATGGGATAGGGACTCTGGGTCAAGCAAGCCGTCGAAAAGGTGGATTTCCATTCCTCAGGGAAAGGACGAATACGGTTAGGAGTTAGGTGTCCTGTAGACTCAATGTACGGTTCCAACCGGCTCCGAGAGCAGCACCGCGTAGCCGTCTGGATCGGCGATGAGCATGGTGCGCTCGCCCCAAACCGCCATTTCGAGGTCGCGCAAGACGGGCACCCGGCCCTTTTCCAGGAACTGGGCGACTTGCGGCAGGTTCTTGACGCGGAACTTGATGACCAAGCCCACACAAGGCTTTCGCCCCGACTCGGCTCCGTCTTGAGGCTGCTGCACCAGGAGAATCTCGGTCGCACCCGTGCCAAGGTAGGCGATCCGACTGCCATCCGACGAATCTTGTCCCCGGATCGGCAAGTCGAGCATTCCGTGATAGAACTCGAGGGACCGATCCAGGTCCTGAACGTCCAAAATCATGTGCGAGAAGTTGGTGCACCCCATAACCCTTCGCCAGTGCTAAGCTTTTCGCTCTTGGTTTTCCAATTCCTTCAACGAATTTCACTGGAAATACGGGGTTCCCGTGCTGAAATAGGAAAGAGGACGATGACTGCGCGAACACTGACCACTCTTGCACTTGCCGGGCTTGCCCTCGCGCCACTCGCCGGCTGGGCTCAGATCCAGCGAACGGCGCAGCAGGACACACCGGTTGCCCAAGCCAAGCGATGGGCGCTGGTCGTCGGCGCTAAGGACTACGAATTCTATTCTCCGCTGGACTACGCGGTGAACGATGCAACGGAGTTCGCGCAGACGCTCGTCGAAACCTATCGCTTCGACAAGGACTCCGTGGCTCTGCTGACCGAAGAGCAGGGCCCGAGAAAGACGCCGACGGTGGGTCACATCAAAGGCGAACTAGCCACCATGCTTGCCGACAAGCGGTTCAGCAAGTCGGACCTCTTTGTGTTCTTTTTTGCTGGGCACGGTGTAGGCAAGGACGCCAAGGACTACCTGCTCCCTACCGATGCCCGCCCCGAAAGCGCGACAGACGTGGGCCTTCCGGTCAGCTATATCTTTGAGAAGATCAAGGACGCAGGCCTCAAAAACGTCCTGATTATCGCGGATGCCTGCCGTTCCGGTGGAGAGAACCAGTTTGGCAAAGAGCTTCAGGAGCTCGGCCAGAAGTATAACCTTGCGGTTTTGCTCGGCTGCCAACCGGGCAGACGATCCTATGAGTACGGCGCTTTGAAGCACGGCGCGTTTGCCTATCACCTGCTCAAAGCGCTCACGAAACCGGAACTCCGAGATGCCAGCTCTGGGGCTTTGTGGGCGTCCAAGGTCAGCGAGTACGTCCAGAAGAGCGTCTTCGACTACACCGAGCGCGATTACGGAGAGGCGGCACAGCGCCCCGCCACGTGGAACGACCCAACCCGCGACATCCTCCTCGGCGCGTTTCTGCCGAAGGATTTCTCGAAGGAGGGCCTGCAGAAGCTGCAGGAGCAGGCCAAGTCGCTGGACAAGGCCACGCGGGCCAACGCCCTCATCGAATATGGCCAAGCGCTTTTTGACGAAGACCGCTATGCCGAGTGCGTCGAGGTTTTGAAGACGGTCGAATCTCTCGACGCGTTGACGGCCAGCGCCATGTACACGCTGGGTGTGGCGCTGAAGCTGATGGACAGAACCGGGGAGTCGGCCAAGGTCCTGGAGAAGCTGAGCGGGATGGAGAGCGAGGGCTACTACTCCCAACTTGCAATACTTTCGAACCCTCAGCGCGGCCTCTCGGACGAGAAGAAAGTGGCGGCTGCCGCGGAGCTCTGGTCCATCGACAAGTCCTGGTCGACGGGGATTCTGGTTTGGAACACCTACCGACAGATGGCGCCTCAGGACAAGTACATCGCGTTTCTCAAGGAGTTTGCCGCCTTGGAGGGGTTGACGGACCGGCAGAAGCACTTTGCGGAGGGCGACTTGGCGATCTTCACAAGTCGCTACCCTGACGCCGTTGAGCACTTTCAGGCCGCGCTGAAGGCCAAAGGCGATTCGCCGTCTTCGTTGATCATCCGGCTGATGCTTGTCCCCCCGCTCGAGATATTGGGCAAGACGAAGGAGCTCCAGGCCCTCACGGAAAGCGCGCTCAGGGATGCCGATCCCGCCTACTGGCTGATCCTAAAGGCGCGCTTGGCCAAGCAAGCAGGGGACAAGGATGCCATGGAGGCGGCCCTGGACCAGGTGCTAGACAGCCGGCCGGACTCCGATCAGTTGCTGCAATTGATGCATTTGGCCGGGGTGCGGGCGTTTGTCCTGAAAGACAAGATCCATCGAGAGGCTTCCCGGATGCCCTATTCTTGGAAAGCTCAGCTCGTAGACGCAATCGCGAGCATTGTCGAGCTGTTTCAAAAGCACGGCGAACAGGACGGCCAGAAGGCGCTTGAGGAGGCGGTCAACAAGGCGGGCCAATATGCGGACGACGAAATCAGATTCATGACCGAAGCGTTCGCGATGATGGACAACTTGATCGTCGAACTCGCGGGCCAGAAGGGCATACCGGTCGAAAAGGTCGCGCAAATCCAGAACCTGTATTTCTCGATCATGCTGGGCTTCGTCGGCCAGTTCGGCAGCTATGACGACGCGTGGTACCAGCTTCTCTACTTCGCGCTTTCCACCGAGCGCTCGGTGCAGCTCGACCGGATCTTCTCGAACCATATCGGGCCCCAACTTAAGCCTGGCGCCGTGAACGGCTCGCTGAGGATGTACCTGCTGCAGACAGCCATGTGCGTGGGCAACGAGCCTCTGATCGAGAAACTCCTTTCCCAGGGGGGCCTGCTGCCGACGGATCGGGTGGACGCCACCTGGCTCTACAGCGCCTACCTGGCTTCGGTGGACCGATTCGCCGAAGCCGAGAAGCTGATCCAGTCGGCGCCCAGCCCAACCGCGGGCTTCCAGCCGCTGTCGATTGCCCTGAGAGCATGGTTCGATGCGCGCGCGGGCCGCAAAGACGCCGCCAAAGCCAAGCTTGGGGGGCTCGAGCCCGACGGGCTCCAGGTCTCTGCGCTCATGGGGCTTGCGTACGCGGCGCTTGGAGATTGGCAAAAGGCCGAACCTCTCCTATCTCCCTCAAGATCGGCGCGCAACTGGTCGATGACCTTCATCCACGCGGCGGCGTGCAAGGCGCTTTTTGCCCGCGCGCTGGAACGGAAGGACTTGGAGACCGCGGACTCACTTGCCTATGAGGCTGGGCTGTCCCAAGCGGGGAACAGGCTATTCAACGGTTTCCATTTCGGACTTGAACCCGATTTGGGGGGCTATCGCGGGACCGTTTCCTTCTCGGTTACGATGGGTGACGACCGTTTGGAATCGGAGCAAGGGAGCCTGTCGCTGACGTTTGAGGTGGGCGGCAAGGTCACGGGCACCTATGAGTCCGCCGAGGGCAAAGTGCGCACGATCGCGGGGGCCATCGACGCGTTTGGCAATCTGACCGGAAAGGTGAGGGGCGAGGGCAAGGAGTTGGATATCGCCGCGAAGCTCGCGCCGTCGGATCGCTACGCGAAGATGGCCCAGCTCAAGCAGCCTGGGCAGCTCATCCTCCTCTATGACAACGAATACCGGACGGTCTGGATCGCCACCCCCAAATAGGCTGTACCACTTGGCCAGCGGGCCAAGCTAGAACGCCATGCCGGTGTAGTCTCGGATCAGACCCACCACCTTGCCGATGACTCGGGCGTCCTCGCGTCGGACCTCGATCGGCTCATAGGCGGGGTTGCTCGGCATCAGCTTGACGCCGGTCCTGTCCATGTTCAGGCGTTTCACGGTCGCCTCTTCGCCGAGGAGCACCGCAACCAAGTCGCCGTGATTGGCGGTCTGCTGCGGCTTGATCACCACAAGGTCGCGGGGAAGGATGCCCTCGCCGGTCATGGAGTCGCCTTTCACTCGAAGAAGAAAGGCCTTCTCAATGTTGCGAACCATGTCGGAGGGCACCGGGAACATCCCCTCGACGTGCTCGATGGCGTCCACCCCGTAGCCAGCCGCAATGTTGCCCACCAGGGGCAGCATGATCGTGCGGGTCGAAGGCAGCATCGAAGGATGCACCAGTTTGATAGATCGAGGCGTGTTCGACCTGGCGATATAGCCCTTACGTGAAAGGGCGTCGAGATGCACTGTAACTCCGCGCAGGGAGCCAATGCCGAACTGCTTCCCGATCTCTCGGATCGAGGGCGGATAGCCCTCCTGCTGGATGTAGTCCACCACGAACTGGAGAATCTGTTGCTGTTTTTGTGTGAGTGCCTTGGCCATGGCTGTTCCCCCGCAAGCCCTTCTGAGCCCGTAGACGAACTATACAGTTAATTTGTCTACATGTCAAGGGGCCATGAATGCATCTTGTGTCTGGCATAGGCCAATGGGCGGTTCCGCGCGGCCGCCAACCGGCAACGTGCGAAGCTCAACTTAGCCAGAGGCCCGATCGAGCAAGGCGTCCAGGTCGGCCTGAGCCTTTTTGACGCGCCTATCCACCATCTGCAGGTACAGAAACAGGCCGAACCACACCAGTAACGGCGGAACCGTCGCGATCATCCAGTTGTCCATGAAGCTCCTCTATTTTGGCCTCGATCAGCGAGGCCCGAACCGAAAGGCGATAAATCCAGATCGAGACGCCCATCACCATCAGGAAGATGGACCAGTACACGACCTTGTACGTGGGGTCGAACGTGGTGGTGAGCTTGGTCTCGGGGTGCAGGCTGACCGTGGACGGCAGCCTGGGATAGACGAAAAGCAGAAAGAGAATGGGCATCAGTGACGCCAGCTCGTAGGCAGCGGCGACGGTTGCTCGTTTGCGCTCGTCGGTGAACCCGGATCTGAGCGCGAAATAGGCCCCGATGATCAGCATGACCAACAAGAAGGAGGTCTGGCGCGGGTCCCAACCCCACCAGGCGCCCCACTGCATCCTGGAAAAGAGGATTCCCGTGATAAGGGTCAGCACGCCGAGAACCATCGTCATGTGCTGGCAGACCGCCGCCCGAATGTCCCAGTTAAGGTCCCGATCCATCAAATAGCGGATCGAAAAATAGGCCCCGGCGAACAGGAACAGGGAGCAGGCGATCGCCTCGGGCAGATGGAAGAAGACGATGCGAGCGAGGTCGGGCTCGCTGAACCCGCTGGCTGGCGGCGCCTTGAACGAGGCGATGATCCCGGCGCTCATGCCGAGAAGCAGGATGATTCGTCCCAATGTCTTCAATTTCTCCAAACTACGCCAAAAAGGTGAGGACCGACGGCAAACATGGCCACTCCGTATCCCCAGAGCGCCATCGCCGAGTTGAACCCGTTGCGCACGATGCCTTCCCCAAGCGCGACTCCGGTCGCCTCGACGGCCACCGCCAATACGGGAACAAGCAGGGGCAGCGAGACCGTTCCCGCGAGGACGTAACGGTTCGCGCCTTGGGCGACAAGCGCCCCACAAAACGTCACCGTCGCCGCGAGAGCCACGCTGCCTCCCAACATACAGAGCACGTAGAGGCCTGGCTTGATCGCATAGGGGCCGGTCAGAAGCAGAAACAGTGCGCTGAGCAACGCCGCGGAGGCCATCATGAGCAACAGGTTGTAGAGTGCTTTGCCCCAGAAGACGGCGCTGGGCCGCGCGATCAGCCGAAGCAGATCGCCGGTGCCCTGCTCTTCTTCAGTAATGAAGGTCCTGGGCAGCGAGGCGACGGCACTGAAGAGCAAGGTGATCCAGAGGATAGCCGCCGCGATGCCAGGGACGAGCCTCATGTTGGCTGCGGCAAAGGAGGCCGTGAGCACTGCACCGACGTTGAACAGGAACGCGGTCAGCAGGCCGCTCTTGCTTCGGAATTCCGTCCGCAACTCCTTGCGGAGCACGGCAGAGACGTCCTCCGTCCAGGTCCCGTTAGGCAAGGCTCAGCCTCCCATAGGGCCCCAAAGGCAATTGAAGGTCACCCGATGGTGATCTCATGGGTGCCAAGCCTCCGTTCTTGGGGGTCGTTGGTGGCGACGATCAGCACGCCCCGTTTGCGCTGTTCCTCCGCCACCCAGTCGAGGTTGGCTCTGCCTGCCTCATCCATGCTGGCGCCAGGCTCGTCGAGCAAGAGAGCAAGGGGGTCAGGCTGGAGCGCGATGGCCAATTTGAGCCGGTTCCTGAGCCCCGTCGAGAGCTTCCCGGCAAACTGATTGCGATGGCTGCCAAGCCCGACTTTCCCGATCAGCTCGTCGGCGCGCGGGGCGCAAGCTCTCAGATGCGCCGAAAGCTCGAGATGCTCGAGCACGGTGAGGTGCGGGTAGACGGCAAGGTCCAGGGCAGAAAGGGAGAGGGTCCGGCGAGGGTCGCCCTCAGGCAGAATCACTGAGCCTTCGGAGGGGGGCACCAGGCCTGCGATGACCTTGAGGAGCGTGGACTTGCCGGCGCCGTTGTTGCCCAGCACGACCAGCGAATCGCCCTTCTCGAGCGTGAAAGAGACGTTTCGGAAAAGGGTGCGGCTGCCAAAGCGCTTCCCCAACTTCTCGACCGTCAACACCGCCTAAGTATGGCTCAGAAGCGGATTGCCGAACCCAAGTATCATCCGCGAGAGATGTTCGTCACGTTTGAGGGCACCGAGGGTTCCGGCAAGAGCACCGCGCTCAAAGCGATCGCCGATGCCTTGGAGCGCCGCGGCCACACCGTGGTCTGTACCCGGGAACCGGGCGCAGGAACCTTCGGGCGCTCGGTCAGGGAGCTCTTGCTCCACGGTGAGGCCCTGTCACCTTGGGCAGAGCTGTTCCTGTTTCTGGCCGACCGGGCCGAGCACGCCGACAAGGTGCTTCGGCCGGCCCTGGAACGCGGCGACGTCGTGCTCTGCGACCGCTATGGCGATTCGACCGTGGCCTATCAGGGCCACGCAAGGGGCCTTCCAGTCGAGAAATTGCGGGAACTGAACCGCCTGGCGACCGGCGGACTTCGTCCGGACCTCTCGCTGCTCTTTGACATCGAGCCCGCGATCGGTCTGGCCCGACTTTCAGCGAAAGATCGCCTCGACGGCGAGCCGCTTTCGTTTCATGAAGCGGTTCGGAGGGGATTCCACGCTGAGATGTCGCTCGATCCTGGGCGGTGGGTGGTCATCGATGCGGCGGCGTCTCCCGATCAGGTGGTGGGCCAGGCACTTTGGGCGATTCAAGCGCAATTGGCCAAAGAAATGCCCGCGTAAAACTGCTGGGGCGCGCTTCGGCGTCCATAATCCATAGGTACGGCGGCTGCATGATGCTGATCTTTTTCGCTTTGTTATCCTCGGCTCAGGTGAGCGACCTGCTCGACGACTTTGAACGGGCTATGAAGAACACCCGATCGCTTTCGGCGGATGTGGTGCTCAAGATCGGCAGCCAAGCCACGGGCAGCGGGACCTTTGTGATGCAAAGGCCACTGCGGCTGGCGTACAAGATGAAGATCGGGGCCGCCGACTACAGCTTTATCCAGACCGAAAAGGCGATGCTCGAAATCGAGCATACGCAGAAAACATACCGTGAGTATCTTCCGTCCGACGGGCTCTACCTGCCAGACTCGGGGATCACCACAATCCCGCGCTTTGGCTTCCCGGTGGCCTTCATGCGCGGGTCGCTGAGAAGCCTGATCCCCTCCAACGCCAGATTTGAGCCGGCTCAGACACTCGAGAACGGCCAGACGGCGCTCACTTCCACGTTCTCTACGCCTCGCGGCACCTATGTCGTGAACGCGCGACTCGACAAGGAGGGGCGCCTCGTGTATGCCTCGACCGCGCCGAAGGGCAGTGAAGAGTCGGAGGCCGTCTCGATGGCGTTTTCGAACTTCAGGATCAACGACAAGCCGGCGGCGGCCGCCTTTTCGATGGCGCTTCCCGTGGGCTACGTTCCCGACGTGCTTCCGATGCTGGCCGAGTCGCTGAACGTGGGCGATGCGGCGCCCCTGACAGGCTTTGGACCGGCAAAAGGAGGGAAAGGCGACCTGAAGGCGCACGTTTCGGGGAAGCCTGCCCTGCTCATCGTCGGTCCGCCCGACTGTGAACCCACGCAAAAGCTGATCAAGAGCGTCGCGGGCTATTTGCCCAAGATCACCAAAGCGGGCAGCACGGCGGCGGTCTTGTGGTCCTCGCGTGGGTCCTGGAGCGGCACACCCGCAGGGCTCCGAGAGTTTGTGGGTTCGAAAGAGAGCGCGGCCGACCGCTTCAAGGCGCCGGCCAGCCCCTTTGCCGTCGCCATCGACAAGCGCGGAAAGATCACACAGATTTGGGTCGGATTCGATCCGGACAAGGCCGCCCAATACCAGGAAGAGATTTTGGCCGCGCTGAAGGGCGCGCTGCAGCCGCCGAAATGAACGAAGTCTCAGGATCGCTTTGTGCCAGGGGAAAGCGGATCGCCATCGTGGTCAGCCGCTTCAATGAGTATGTGACCAAACCGCTCGCCGAAGGCGCCATCGACGAGGCCCGGCGCCACGGCGCCGAAGTGTCTGACCTGGTCCACGTTCCTGGCACCTGGGAGATTCCGCTGGCCGTCGCGGCACTTCTCGACCGTCCTGAAACCACGCGGCCCCACGGGGTCGTGGCGCTTGGGTGCATCCTGCAGGGCGCGACCCTACACGCTCAGCTCCTGGCGCAAGACGTCGGAGAGGCGCTGTCGCTTCTTCAGGCGGAAAAGCGGGTCCCCGTCACCTGGGGCATCCTAACGCCCGACACCCAGGAGCAAGCCATTGAGCGGGCGGGCATGAAGCTTGGAAACAAGGGCCGCGAGGCCACTTTGGCGGCGCTCGAAATGACGAGCGTCGTCGATCAGATTGTGGAACGCTAAGTCCTGTCGACCCTGACGCTGTCAAGCACGCGGCGGGCTAGCCCTTCCTGCTCGGCGTCTGCCGTTCGAAACATCGCCGAAGCCTGCCACAGCCGGTTTCGCTCGCCGTAGATCACGATCCAGTAGCTAACCGGTTTTGCTTGGAACTGGTACCACGTCTCCAGCCGGATGCCGGGAACGCCGTCTGACTTGAGGTCGACCCTCTTGAAGCGAAGCTCGGTGATGCCCGTGGTGGCCTTGAGGTTTCCGAGAGCGCCCTGAGCCGCCATTTCGAGGTCGACGTCGGAGTCCACAGCGTATTCGTTGTAGGCAAACCGGAAAATCATTCCGCCGTGCTGCAGCCTGCCCGCCTGCTGGCTTTCGAGGTTCTTGATGGTGCCGGGCCGGATCTCAGAACTGACCTTCTGCGGGTCCGCCGGGAGCTCTGCCGACATCTTGGCCCAGGCGATGATGCGCCGCTTCCACTCGGTTTGAACGGGATCCTCTGATATGGATCCCACAGGGGTCGCGGCCAGCCACGCTCCCGCGCCACCGGCGCCTTGGCCAAGGGCCGGAGTCTGGGACCCGTGTCCCCAGAGTCCGGTGGCCAAGGTGGCGGTCAGGAGCAGGTGTGCAAACATCGTTCGATTCTCTATTGTCGGACGAATCCGCCCGGCAACCGTTCCATTATCTCGCAGGAATCCCTTCGAGACCAAGGGCGACGGCGTTGCTGCGCATCGCTTCGAGCATGTTGGCGATGTGGGCGTCCAGTTCCAGGCCGATGCCTTCGGCCCCGGAATAGACCTCCTCGCGGTGCACTCCGGCGGCGAACAGCTTGTCCTTGAGCTTCTTGGTGACGCTTTTCACCTCCACCTCGTGGATGCTCTTGCTGGGGCGCACGTAGGTCACCGCAGAAATGAACCCGGAAAGCTCATCGCAGGCATACAGGTGCTTTTCGAGCAGCGAATCGCGGGAAAACTGGAGCCGGTCGTTGTGGCTGCCGATGGCGCGAATGAGCACGGGATCCCAACCCTCCGATTCCAGGAGCGCCATGCCCCATTCGGGGTGGGCTTCCGGGTGCTTCTCATAGTCGAAGTCATGGAGTATGCCCGTCATCCACCAAAGGTCCCGATCGACTGTCTCGCCGTTGCGGTCCATGGCCTCGGCGCCCAGCTTGTCCGCGTACCACTCCAGCGCGGTCGCGACGCCCAGGCAGTGCCGCCGAAGCGAGTCGGAATCGGTGTGCGCGCAAAGGAGGTCCCATGCCTCCTGGCGGGTATTGGGCATGGGGGGATATTACCGGACCCCAAATCCAGGTGGATTTGGGGTCCGCCAAGATCAACTTGTCAGTCTGATCGTCAAGATCTCAAACGGCTTGTACTCAAAGTTCACCAGGCCGTCCACGATTTCCAGCTCTTCCAGCGGGTTCTCTTCCAGATCGCAGAGCCAGGCCTCCTTCGGCAGTCGTGCGCAAGCCAGCTCGGCCGTGCCGCGGGCGTTGTGGCACTCATAGAGCCGCACGATCATCGCCTTGCCGTCCTCCGACCGCTTCACCGACTCGACGACCAGGTTCCGATCCTCCACGCTCACGAACGGCGGCAGCGCGCCATCCAGGCCCTTCTTCGACTTCAGGAATGCGTGCCGCACCGGAGCGTTGAGCGCATAGGCCGCCTGAACCACCCCGCCGTAGTTGTAAGGCCCGAAGTGCGGATAAAGCACGTAGGTGAACCGGTGCCGGCCCATGTCGCACTCGGGATCAGGCGCTTTTGGCGAGCGCAACAGGGTCATGCGCATCACGTTGCCGTGCACGTCGTGGCCGTACTTGCAGTCGTTGAGCAGGGCTACGCCCTGGTCGCCCTCGCTCAGGTCCACCCACTTCTGGGCGGGCACCTCGAACCGGGCCACGTCCCAACTGGTGTTGTAGTGCGTCGGTCGCTCGACATTCCCGAGCTGGATCTCGTAGGTGGCTTTGAGCGCGTGGACGTTCACCGGGAACGCCACCTTCAGCATCTTGTTCTCCTCATGCCAGTCCACTTCGGTATCGAAGCGGATGCCCGGCGTGGGCCCAAGGCTGATGCGCTGGCGGATCGTGCTCTTGCCGAACTTCTTGACCACTTCGGCGGCGACGCGCACGGGTCCGCGCTCGACGATCTCGAACGACTCGCTCTTGAGCAGGTCCTTGCCGGTTTCAAAGGCGAACGGGTCGACGTCCCAGGCCGACCAGAAGAGGGGCTGGTCCTCGAAGAGCTGGAACACGTTGGCGGTCTTGCCTGGCGCGACGAACTCGCTGCCGTCTTCAAGGCTTTGGATACCGAGAACGTTGCCGTTGCCGTCGAACCGGACGGCCCATTCGGCGTTCTCGATCTTCCTTGCGGCCGCTTTCAGCCGCGCCTTTTGGCCGAGCGGCGCCTCGCTGAGATCGCCCACCGCCACAGAGCCCAGCGCCGCGCTGGGCGTCGCGAACACGAGCTTGCGCTCGCCAAACTCCTCGACGAGCTGCACGGGAAGGACCTCGTCCTCGGTCGAAAGGCTCGCCGGGGTCCAGTCCTTGGTCCAGGGCACCGCAGCCTGTGCGGGCACGGTGGAGTTCTGGAACAGCGCAACGGGGCAGGCCATGGCTTCCGTGTTCATCTCGCCGCCGATGGCCTGAAGGCTGGACTCGATCTGCCGCCCGGCGATGTCGGCGACGATCGCATAGTCGCGCGCGGCGTCCTTGTAGACCTCGTTGACCGACGATCCTGGAAGGATGTCGTGAAACTGGTTGAGCAGGGTCAGCTTCCAAGCCGCTTCCAGGTCGGCGGCTGGGTAATTCTTGGGGAAGCCGTTGGCAAAGCAGGCGAGCAGCTCGGCGTCACGCAAGAGGAATTCGGAGACCCGGTTGCCCTTTTTGGTCGCGGCCTGGCTGGTGTAGGTTCCGCGGTGAAGCTCGAAATAGAGCTCGCCGGCCCAGGTGGGCAGGTCGCGGCTTCTTGCTTTGGCTTCCCTGAAGAAATCGAGCGCTTTACGCCCGAACTGCACGTCAGGAAGCGCCGGCGATAGGCGCGCCCGCTGGATGAACTCCAGGTGCTCTTCGGTTGGGCCGCCGCCACCGTCGCCAAACCCAAAAACGTAGAGGCTGTAGTCGCTTCGGGCGTGGTCGCGGTGCTTCCGGACGCTCTCCAGGATCTCCTTGGGGGTGCAGTTGCCGCAATAGGTGTCGGCGGGCGGGAAGTGCGACCAGATTTTGGTGCCATCGATGCCCTGCCAGTAGAAGGTGTTGTGCGGGAACTTGTTGATCTGGTTCCAACTGATTTTTTGCGTGAGGAAGTACTTGATGTTGAACTTGGCGAGGATCTGGGGCAATGCGGCCGAGTAGCCGAACACATCGGGCAGCCACATGTCCTCCGTCTCATAGCCCAGCTTTTCGCGGAAGTAACGCCGCCCATAGAGGAACTGCCGGATGAGCGCCTCACCTCCCGAAAGGTTGCAGTCGGCCTCCACCCACATAGAGCCGACCGGCTCCCATTGGCCCTTTTTCATGGCGGCCTTCACGCGGGTTAGGAGCGCCGGGTACTCCTTCTCCAGCCACTCGTATTGGCTGGCCTGACTGTGCACGAACACGTAGCCGGGGTATTGCTCGATGAGCGCCAACTGGTTGGCGGCCGTATGCGCCATCTTGAGGTGGGTGATCTCCAGAGGCCAGAGCCATGCGGTATCCAGGTGCGCGTGGCCCACCGGGATGACGGTGTGGCGGTGCTCGCCGGTGAGGCTGCCCAAGGCGTTGCTGAGGATCTTGCGGCAGCGCCGGACGGAGTCGGGGTTTGCGGCATCAAACAGGTTGCAGACGGCGTTTTGCGCCCTCAGGATGGCATGAAAGGCGGGTTCCCGGTCGTCGAGCGCCTCAAGGAGGTTGCGGCAAAACGCCATGTCGTAGGCGAGGCCTTTGACCTCTTCGTCGATCACGACAAGTTCAGCGCCCTGCACCTCTTCCACCAGGCTTTGGCGGGGAAGCTCGGCTCCGTGCACCCGGCACTCGGGGTTACGCGAGTAGGCCTGGATCAGGAACGACACCGATGAGCCGGGCTTCTGCGAGCCGGAAGCTTGGCCGAGCGCCATCACGTGGTGTTCGCTGTCAAGACCTTGGACGGGAGCATTGTTCTTCCAAACGGTGCGCTCTCCACCCAGGTCCGCCTTTAGGCCGATCTTCTTTCCCGCGAACCGTTTTGGCACCTCGCCCGTCACGCGAAACCAGAAAACCTTGTAAGCGGGGCCATAGCGGTGGCCTTTGGCGACCCTCTTCCATGGGCCGGCCTCAGCGTCTTTCTGGGTGGCATGAGGGACGGAGCAGAACTCGATGGCGAGCGGTTCGGTGTCGGGATGGAAACGGCTTTTGAGCTCTCGATCGATGAACTGGTGGATGCGGCGAACGGTGAGGTCGGTGTGCTTGAGCATGGCGGGGTGCGGCGAGTTTACCGAGGCGCCTGGAATGGTGATGCCCCGCCCCCCTTGGGTATCGAAGCGCGAAACCGTGCTTCGCGATGAAGGAATAGCACTTTAGTGTACAATGTTGGGGTGAGTGAGTCTTGCGGTAGACGGGGCGGCAGCTTCGACCTTGAACGGGGGCTTGTTGAGGACCACAGCGCGATCTTGGCGGCGCTATACCTTCGAGGGGCCGTCACACCCTTCCAGCCACCCCCACGCAGGGCCTTGGAGGTGCGCTCGGCGTTGCGACGGGCCTGTACCGGCCTATCGGGAGCCGCCAAGGTTCTGAGGGACTCGGGCCTCTATGAGGAGGCTTGCGCCCTGGAGGCGCCAGGTCTCTTGGGCTGGGCTCAGCGCCAGGTCGCAAGGGGCCGAGTGCTGACGGCATGCTGTGCGCCCTATCCGTTTGCCTGGGAGTCCAAGCTCGACTTGAGCGCTCCTCCCGCGCTGTGGCGGGATGGTCTCGTTTCCTCTAGGCCCCTTGTGGCGGTTGTGGGGAGCCGAGTCGCCTCTTGTGAGGCGCTCCGCTTTGCGTTCGAGTTCGCGTCGCGGGCCGTGGAGGTTGGTTTCGGCGTGGTGTCCGGCGGCGCGAAGGGCTGCGATACCTGGGCGGCAAGGGGCGCGCTTCAGGCGTGGGAGTCTTTGGGGGCAGAGATGCCCTTTCTGCAGGAGCCGGTTCCGCTCGTGGAGATCCACCCGATGGGCCTTGCCCTGCGCCCGTCCCGGAGGCCGGGTTGCGCCCTCTCCGCCGCCGCCCCGCGCGAGCCGTTTCATCCGCTTCGCGCTCGCGAACGCAACGTGTGGATCGCGGCGATGGCGCATGCGCTCGTGGTGTGCGAAGCCCGTTTGGGTGAAGGTGGCGCATGGTTTGCGGCATCCAACGCCTTGAGATTGAAGCTGTGCCCAGTTTACGTGCGAAAGGATGCGTCAGATCCTGCGCTTGCGGCCCTGGCCTCCCTTGGCGCGATGCCTCTGGAGACGCCTGATCGGCTGCCTTTTGCCTTTGAGGTCTTTCGGGCGCCCGTTCGCTCTCCCGCTCTCTCGCAGGGGCTCAATCGAACGTGAAGACCACCTTGCCGGCTTCTCCAGCCTTCATGATCTCCATCGCCTTGGCAAACTCGGTGTAGTGCATGGTGTGGGTGACCACGGCGCTCACGTCGAGCCCTTTATTGAGCAACAGGTCCTGCATTTGGTCCCAAGTCCCCCAGAGCCTTCGGCCCACGATGCCCTGAAGGTCCACGCCTTTGAAGATCACGTCGTCCAGCCTGACGCCCTGCTCGGCATCGGCAAAGACGCCGAGCAAGCTGATGCGGCCCCCGGGCCGGACGGAGCGCACTGCGAGGTCCAGGGCAGACGGATGGCCACTCATTTCCAGCACCCCGTCAAAGCCGCCCGGCGCGATGCTGCAGAGCTTGGCGTCGAGTTCCGGGTCACGGGAATCGAGTACATGCTCCACTCCCACGTTTCGAGCAAGCGCCATGCGATAGCGGCTGACCTCGGTACCGGCCACCACGGCGGCGCCCAGCGCCTTGCATACGCACGCGGCGAAAAGCCCAATCGGGCCCAAACCGGTGATCAGAATCGCCTGGCCCTGGATCGGTCCGGCCATCGCTGTGTGGACGCCGTTGCCCAAGGCGTCTTGGAACGCGGCGATCTTGGGCGGAATGCGCCGATCAGTCGGCCTCGCATTGTCCTTGGGCACCACCACGTAACTGGCAAACCCGCCATCCACATCCACGCCGAGGATGCGCGTGTTCACGCAGACATGGCCCTGGCCAAGCTGGCACTGTTTGCACGTTCCGCACACGATGTGGGACTCCGAGGCGACAAAGTCGCCGACCTGACGGTCCGTGACGCCTTCGCCCACCTCGACGATCGTGCCGCAGAACTCGTGGCCGATGATGCGCGGCGGCTTGATGCGGCCCGCGGACCAAGCGTCCCAGGAGTAAATGTGAAGATCGGTGCCGCAGACCGAGGCGGCTTCGAGTTTGATCTTGACACAACCCGGCCGGACCTCCGGCTCGGGGACGTCGATGAGCTCCACGCCGGGAGCGGCCTGCGTCTTTGCGATGGCTTTCACGGGGCTTGAGAGTACCGGGACCTTGGGCGAGTCGGTGAGGGGGTTAGGGATGAGTGGATGAGTCGGAGAGTGGGTGAGTGGGTGAGGGGACGGAGTGCAGGCATCGTCGCCTGGCTTTTGAGCCCACGTAGAGAGTGAGATGAAGAGATGAGGAGATGAGGGGATGAGGGGATAAGCGCAAGCACCCACCAGTAGGGCGGCCCCCCAAGAATGGAGGGCCGCCAATGGAGGTTGAGGTGCTCCGGGGTCAAGCTTGTTGCAAGCCTGGCGCCGAATGGGCCGAATGCGGTTGCGTTCGATTCACAGAGAGCCGACCGGCGATCCAGCGGTCCACCGAGAGCGCGCCGGAGCCCTTGATCGCGATGAGGGCTGAAAGCGCGATGGCAAGAAGGTGAAACTCATAGCCCTCACCCGTTTGGGTGCCGGTCCAGTTCATGAAGAACCCGTTGGAGCCGTGCACCAGCACCGCGGCGACGGCCATCGAGACTCCGATGCCGAGCGCCGAAAGGCGGCCAAGCAGCCCAAACCCCAGGAGAATTGCGCCGAGAAACTCTGCGGCGAAGTTCAGGTAGGCCAGGGGGGCAGGAATCCCCAGCTTCTGGGTCATGAATCCGGCGGTTCCGGCCAAACCATAGCCGCCAAACCATCCGAGCACCTTCTGTGCTCCGTGCGGGAACATGACGGCGCCAAGGGTCAGCCGGGCGAGAAGAAGGGTCCAGTCGTTCGTCGTTTCAAAGGTCTTTTTCAGCATTGGTTCGCTCCAAAGATAGTTGCGTATACAACTATTGACAACACAATGATAGCACCTTGTTCCGGGTTTTTGTTGCAAATGCAACTAAATTTTTCACGATGAGGTAAAAATGATGACAATGCACGAACTCACGGCCTGCCAGAGGGAAGCCTGGAGGAGGTTTTTGACCGCCCACGCGCGTGTGATCGAAACTGTGGACAAGGCCCTCGCCGCCGAGGGGCAACCCTCGGTGGGCGACCTCGAAGTGTTGGTCGTGCTGCGCTGCGCACCCGAGCGCCGACTCCGAATGAGTGAGTTGGCGGCGCGGGTGGCCCTGAGCCGAAGCGGACTGACGAGGCAAATCGACCGGCTAGAGCGGCTTGGGCTCATCGAACGCGCACACTGCCCGAAGGATCGCCGTGGCACCTACGCTGTCTTGCTCGGTGCTGGGCTCCAGGCCGTCGAGGCCGCCATGCCAGCCTATGTGCAGGCGATTCAGGCCTCGTTTATCGAGCCCATGGGCGGCGCGATGAAGGGTCTGGCGACGGCGCTTGAGGGGCTTCTCGCGGAGGACCTCCGCACCGGCGCGTGTGACTGATCCGGCGAACCGGTCAACGCGGCTGTTCCGAAGCCTCGAGCGCCGGCCTCACCCATGGCCTTCCCAAATGGGGCGTGGCGAGCGGCGGCTTCAATTTGAGAACTCAAGTCTCAAATCGCGATTCACGAATCTCAGATTGCGAATCTCAAAGCCCAGATATCGAGAACTGGAACCAGGAGCCCACATTGCGGATCCCGAATCTTGAACCCGCAATCCGCAATCGACTTAGCCCGCGATGATTTCGACGTTCGCTCGCGGGACCATCACTTCCTGGCCGTCATCGAGCCTGGCCTTCAGGACGCGCACGTGTGTGCCGGACTCGACCACCTGAAGCGTCGCCGGCAGATCGGTGACCGTCCCAAGCTGGCCGAAGTAGGGCTCTCGGATGACCCGGATCGGCGTTCCGGCCGTGAGCTCGCCGCCGGATTGCGCGGTCTGGGCCATGGCGGAGGTCTGCTCCAGGGGCACAATCACCTCCGGCCGGATCACGCCCGCGCGGATTTGGGTGGCGCCGTTCATGCTGGCACGCTTGCCCTCAAGAGACAGGAAGAGCTCGAACGTGCGCTTGGCCATCGGCAAAAAGCCAAAGCCCTCCGTGACCATCAGCGTCACATTGATCGCCTCCTGGCCGGTGATCGCGACGCCGATATCGTAGCCGAGGAACTGGATGAGATCCTGGTCGCGAAGGCCGCCCGCCACAATTCCCGCCACCCCCACTTCCGAGGCGCGCTGCATGGCATCGAGGGTCATTCCCGCACCGCCGATCAACACCTTGCCCTTGTCCTCGGCGTGGATGTTGTCGGCTTTGAGCACTTGATCGTGACTTCCGACGGCCACATGGATTGTCCCGGTCGTTTCGCCTCCGACGCCGAAAATGCCCTGGGCCATGGCGCCCCGTGTCTCCACGATTGCCCCCTCTTCCGGTAGGACTTCAGCGATCTTGCCCGTCACGTAGCCTGTCACGTCGATAGGGATCGGGTCCTCGCGGACCAGCACGTTGCCCGTCACTTCGGAAATGGACTCGATCGTGCCCGCAAACGCACTGGCGATCGTCTTCTTCCCCATGCCCAGAAAGCCTTTGGTCTCGAGGATCACCTGGTCTTTCGCAAGAGTCTGGCCTACCTTCATTGGGAACTGCGACGGCACGTCGCGCGGCTCGATGCCATAGAGCTCGGCAAACTTGATGGTCTGCAAGATGCCGGGAAGCAGCGCCCGCGCCACGACGGTATCGGGCTGGATCGGGTCGCCGATTTTGACCAGCACTTCGCCGCGGATCGGCAAACGACGAACACGGCGGACGATCACGTCGCCGCTGACGGTGAGACCAGGAGTGTATGCGCTGCCCATGGGTTGGTGAGTGGGTGAGTGGGTGAGTGGGTGAAAGGGTGAGGAGGTGTTCAGGTTCTCAGGTCTTCAGGTTTTCAGGTCTTCGGGCTCTCTGGTAGTCAGGTTTCGGAAGGCAAGTGGATCAGGTTGTAAGTTGCGATTCCTTTCTCCCAACCCTTTAACCGTCGCACCTCGCCCTTCGCTCTAGCGAAGCGAGACCGATTTTACTCGCTCGGCAGAAATCGCCGTTGGCCGCCGTTCTTCTCGGTCCAGCCTTGCGCGTCAAAGTACTCCAGAATGCCATACGCCGTTTCGCGTGAGCACCCCATCAGGTCGCGCCAGGCAGCCACATCAAACTCCCGGGAGCCGAACCTGTCTTTGCCCATCGCTGCCAGCCGTTCCAGGGTCTTAACCGCAAACCGGAACCCGTTCGAAAGGCGAACGATCTCACCCGTCTGAACCCCTATCTCCAGGATCCCGTCCACGGCCTGCAAGGGCACTTTCATGGTCCACACAAGCTCCTTCGGGCTTGGCGGCTTGGCGTCACCAGCATCCATCAGACCGATGACGGCATCGAGAAACGTTCTCTGTTTGGGCTTCAGGTCGGACATCTATCGGTGGGGTTGTGTGCCCGGTGCGGGTTCAGGGATGGGGCATGGCGTGAGGCACGGCCGCGCCCAGAGGCTCGACCGTTCGCATCTGCATTTCTCCGTCGGTGCAGACCCAATAGGGGAACGGGTTGGTCGTGGTGGCGGCGCCGAAATCGCCGTCGCTTCGTAGCGCCATCACGACGCACATATGCGAGATGTTCGCCTCCTGCCGCCGGAGCATCTGAAGAATGGTCGCCTCACAGGCTTCCTGGGCGGAGCGGCCCTGGCGCATGAACTCAACGGTCCGGAAGGTCGCGCAAGCCTTCCAGAGTTCTTCGCCCTTGCCAGTCGCGCCTGCGCAGCCCACTTCGTCATCGGCGTATATTCCCGCTCCGATAATGGGCGAATCCCCGACGCGCCCCGGGATCTTCCACGCCCAGCCACTCGTCGAGGAGGCTGCCGCGACGTGGCCCACAAAAGGTGAGGATGGTGAGGATGGTGAGGGTTGGCCCGGATGGCTCTCCCAGCCCAGCATCGTGATCGTGTCGCTGTGGTCCTCATAGATCGAGTGGATATAGGACTTGGCGTAGGTGTCCGGGTTTGCCAGCCAGTCGTTGTAGCGCTCAATGCTGTGGGCCGTTTCCAGACACCGGGGCCGAAAGCCCTTCTGAATTGCAAATCGCCTCGCTTGGTCGCCGGCGAGCATCACATGAGGCGTCTCTTCCATGACCTTTCGAGCGACTGAGATCACGGGAACGATGTTTCGGACGGCGCACACCGCGCCGGCTGAAAGGTCTTTGCCGTCCATGATGCTGGCGTCCAGCTCGAGTTCGCCGTCGGCGTTGGGATAGGAGCCGAGCCCGATCGCAACGAGCTCCGGGTCGAGCTCGCAGGCAGTAAGGCCGGCTTCGAGGCAATCCAGGAGGCCCCCACCGGCTTGACGCCGGCTCCAAGCGGCTTCGATGCCGACTCTGCCCTGCTCCCAGGTCGAAAGAAACGTGGTCATGACCGGAGAGGATACCTAGGGTTCGGCGATGATGAAAAGATGGTGTGCTGGGATGAAGAGAACGGGGCGCCGGAGTCCCATCATCTCTTCATCTTCTCATCACAACATCAACGGGCAGGTCCATCCCCCCATAATAGGTCAATGTCTTCGGATGACCTCTTTCGCCTGTGGCAGCTTCACCTCGTCGATAAGGCCATTCTTGAGATACGGTCTCAGGCCGCTTCGCTCGATCCGGGCAAAAAGCTCATGTCTGAGATCACCAAGCTGGAAGCCCAGGCGAAAGAAGCTGACGACACCTATAAGGCCCTTCATGGCGAACAGACTGATATCGAGCTGAAGCAGAAAGGCATCGACGATAAGGTTAAGAAATTCAGTCAGGACCTCTATGGCGGAAAGGTGGTGAACCCTCGAGAGGTGGAGAGCTTTCAGAAGGAGATCGAGTTACTCAAGAAGCAGCGGGGCGACCTCGACGGACGCCTCCTCGAACTCTGGGACCTAGTGCCGCCAGCCAAGAAAGAGGCCGATTCGGCCCACGAGGCGATCCAAACCAAGAAAGCCGAGCTCGCCGACTACCAGAAGCGGGTTGTCGCCCACAGGGCCAAGCTCGAGGCGGCCTTCAAGGAAGCGACCGCCAAGCGGCCGTTGGCGCTCGAAAAAGTGGACAAGGGCATGCTTGCGCGGTACGAATCCATTCGTCAAAAGCATAACGGACTCGGCATGAGCCGCATCGAAAAGAACGGAAGCTGCGAGCTGTGCGGAACCCTCTTGCCGCGAAAGACGATCGAAACGGCCAAAGAGGGCCGCTGGGTAACGTGCGAAGACTGCCATAGAGCCCTCTACTGGAGCGAGAGCATCGTGTGAGGGAAAGCGAACGGTGAACAGTGAGAGGTGAAGGGTGGAGGGCGAGAAGTGTGAGGCGACGGGCCACTGAAATCGGCACGCTAAGGGACTGGGTCGGCAGACTGCCTGCCCTCTTGGTCTTCGCGCTCGCACTTGCCGGGTGTGCCAAGTATCCGTCGGGCGGCTCCGTCTCGCAAGGCACGCGCCTCATCTTCAGCTTCACCCTTGCCGAGGCGCCCAATCCCAACTTTGTCTACTTGGTGGCGGTGAGGCCCTCGGTTGAACTGAGCCCGACCACCCAGGGCCCCATCCCGGTTATCGCGCCCCCTTGGGGCAATGGGTTCGTCGCCGGAAACGCAACGCATTTCGTCCGCTGGGACGTCGCTCAGGCGCCGGACTATCTCCTCTACAAGTTTCAGGACGTGGACCTCCTGAACTACCTCGCCATCGGCGTCCCGGTGACCTACCACCTGCTTCAGCCAGGCGAAAAGACCATTCGGTTCGAAATCCTGCTCAATCAGCTCGTCCCGGCCGTCGACGCGTCCCAATACCAGTCGATCCAGGTGAACTTCTTCACGATGGACAACGTGCCCCAGGGCAGTGGCGGCTCGAAGGTCTGGGACGCGCTGGGCGACAGCCAGCTCCCTGGCGGCGTGAACCAATACGTCACGATCCCGATCAAGCTGAGCGGGATCTGGGACAATCAGCGCTTTCAGGACCTCGAGCCGCCGAACGACGTCGCCGACCCAAGCCTGGATATCGTGGATTGGTCGGTTGAAGTCCGGCCGGGCTGATCCCGCGCCTACAGCCTTGGGCATAATGGGCCCATGGTCCGCCTAAGCCGACGCGTTGCACTCCCCCTGCTATTGGCTTGCATCGCTGCTGCCCAAACCGGGGTGACAGCCACGCTCCAATCGCGGCAAGCTAAAGCCGAGGCGTTCGTCAAGGATCGGCAGAAGCAACTGGGCATTCCGGGGCTCTCGGTGGCCGTCGTCGCCGACGGCAAGCTCACTTGGCAGCAGGGGTTTGGGTTCGCCGACCTTGAGAACAAAGTTGCGGCTACGCCAAGCACGGTCTATCGTCTTGCGTCGATTTCGAAGTCGATAACTTCAGTCGCGGCGCTCAGACTCTGGGAGCGGGGCAGACTCGATCTTGATGTGCCCATTCGCACCTACGTTCCCACTTGGCCCGAAAGCCAACCGGCAGTCTCAGCGCGCCAGTTGATGGGGCATCTCGGAGGCGTGCGCCACTACAAGGGCCGAGAGGCCGAAAGCACGCGCTATTACCCTACGCTGACCCAGGCGCTCGAAATCTTCAGGAACGACCCTCTGGTGGCTGAGCCGGGGACCAAATACTCGTACACCACCTATGGCTTCACGCTTCTGGGGTGCGCGATGGAGTCGGCGGGTGAAGGAACGTTCGAGTCCTTGCTTGGCAATCTGGTGTTTGGCCCCGCCGAGATGAGATCGATCCGCGTCGATCGCGTGACGGACATCATCCCTAACCGGGCACAAGGCTACGCCAAGGGCCCAAACGGCCAGATCGAGAACTCCGGCCTCGCCGATACCAGCTACAAGATCCCCGGTGGGGGGCTGTGTTCGACTGCCGGCGATCTCGCCAAGTTCGCCATCGCTCTCATGGACGGCAAGCTGCTTAAGCCCGAAACGCGCACGATGATGTGGACCTCCCAGAAGACTTCGGACCGTAAGGAGACCGGATACGGCATGGGTTTTGGAGTTGGGTCCATTAGGGGAGTCAAGGCGGTCTCACACTCGGGCGGCCAGCAACGTGTTTCGACCTACCTGCTGATCATTCCATCAAAGCGCTTTGCGGCGGCGGTCATGACGAACCTGGAAGGGGCCGATGGCGCCTCTATCGCACGGGGACTGGCAGAGGTCTATTTGCCCGAACTGAAGCAGCCCAAGCCGGCTTCGCGGCCATAATGCAGGGGCCCATGGCACTCCTCGAAGTCACCGACCTCCACGTCGACATTGGCGACGCGCACATCCTCCGTGGTGTCGGCCTGCAGCTTGAGGCGGGCAAGACCCTGGGAGTCGTCGGCGAATCGGGCTGCGGGAAATCCATGACGGGCTTCGCGATCATGGGCATGCTTCCATCCACGGCCAAGGTGACTCATGGCGAGGTCGTGTTTGATGGCCGAAACCTGACGGCGCTTCGCCCCAGGGAGTGGCTGGACATTCGGGGCCAGCACATCGCCTTGGTCATGCAGGACCCCTTCACCAGCCTGAACCCGATGATGAAGATCGGCGACCAGATCGCCGAGGCGCTGATCCTCCATCAGAAGCTGCCCCGCGGCCCGGCGCTGAGAGCCGCGATCGAAATGCTTGAAAAGGTCGGGGTGCCTGCACCGGAAAGCACCGCCAGCCGCTATCCCCACCAATTGAGCGGAGGACAACGCCAGCGCGTCGTGATCGCCATTGCCTTTGCATGCAAGCCCGAGGTGCTCATCGCCGATGAGCCCACCACCGCGCTCGACGTGACGCTTCAAGCCCAAATCTTGAAACTCATCAAGGAGCTTCAGGACACCAACGGCACGGCGGTGATGCTGATCTCCCACGACATTGGCGTCATCGGGTCACTGGCGCACCGCATTTCAGTGTTCTATGCGGGAAGGGTGGTGGAGGCAGGCACGGCGGAGGACGTGCTGAAGCACCCAGTTCATCCCTATACTTCGGCCCTGCTCGCGGCCCTGCCGCGAGTGGGACAAAGCAAGCTAGAGTCGATAGCGGGGCAGCCGCCCGATCCCCGTCATTTGCCGAGCGGCTGTTCGTTCGAACCCCGGTGCAAGTTTCGATACGATAGATGCGCCGTCGAGCCGGGGCTTCTGCCTGAAGGGGCGCCTCACCAGGGCGCCTGTTGGCTGGCCCAAGATGCAGGCAAGCAACCGCTGAAGACCGTAGAGAGCCGCGATTGAAAGTCAATCTGCGCGCTGAGCGGGAAATCCGGGCATAATCGGGGAAGGCGCCGTTTCAACGGGGAAGTGAGGCGCCAATTAGAGGTCAATGCCGATTCCCTGGTTCAAGCCCGCCCTGCTCCTCGCCTGCCTGCTCCTAGCTGTCTGGCACAGCGAGAGCATCGTCGTTCCTCCTCCAACCAAGGGGCGCATCGTCGTCAAGTACTGGGAGAAATGGACAGGGTTTGAAGGGGATGCGATGCGTACCATCGTGGACGACTTCAACAAGTCCCAGGATCGTATTTTCGTCCAGTATCTCGCAGTCAGCGCCGTGAACACCAAGACCATGCTGGCCTCGGCCGCGGGCGTGCCGCCGGACGTGGCGGGTCTATGGGACGGTGACGTGGTCCCGTTTGCAGACTCCCGGGCAAGCATCCCGCTCGACGACTATTGCCGCGAGTTCGGGATCAAGGCAGCGGACTACATTCCAAGCTATTGGGACATCTGCACCTACAACAACCACGTTTACGCGCTTCCAACCACCCCCGCCTCGACGGCGCTTCACTACAACACCGACCTCTTCAAGCAAGCGGGACTCGATCCCGACAAACCCCCAGTCACCACGGAAGAGCTGTCAGCGATGTCGGACAAGATCACCAAGAAGCGGCCCGACGGGTCGATCCTGGTGGCCGGTTTTCACCCTTCGGAGCCGGGATGGTGGAACTGGTGGTGGCTCCACCTGTTTGGCGGGGCGCTCTGGGACGGCGAGAATCTGACCGCCAACAGCCCGGAGAACATCAAGGCATTCGAATGGATTCAGTCGTTCTCGAAGAAATACGGCCCCCAGCAGCTCCACGCTTTTCGGACCGGGTTCGGCAACTTCTCCTCACCCCAAAACCCCTTCATCGACAGCAAGGTCGCGATGGAAATTCAGGGCGTTTGGATGGCGAACTTCATCAGCCAATATAACAAGAAGCTCAAGTGGAAGGCCGCGCCGTTCCCTTATCCCAAGGATAGGCCCGACCGCGCCAATTCGACGATGGTGGGCTTGGACGTGCTCGTGATTCCGGCAGGCGCCAAGCACCCCAAGGAGGCGATGGAGTTCATTCGCTACACCCAGACCCAGCCTGCCATGGAAAAGCTTTGCCTCTTGCAACAAAAGCACTCGCCGCTCGCCAAGGTCTCGCCCGAGTTCTTCGCCAAGCACGCGAACCCCTACATCAAGCTCTTCACGGACCTGCCTTGGGGCAAGAACTCGTTTGCGATTCCGAAGGTCGGCATCTGGTTTGAATACAGCAACGAGGTCAACGCCGCATTCGAGGCGGTCTACCTGATGCACAAAACCCCCAAAGAAGCCTTGGATTACGTTCAGGCCCGCATGCAGCCCAAATGGGAGCATTACAAGAAGATCCTCAAACTTCGGGAGGAAGCGAATTGACCGCCAAACGTAAGGAGGCCTTCGCAGGCTTGGCTTTCGCCTCTCCATGGTTCATCGGGTTCACGGTCTTTCTAGCCGGGCCGCTGCTGATGTCCATGTACTACAGCTTCTGCGACTACTCGGTCCTGCGGAAGCCCGTGTGGGTCGGCGGCGACAACTACGCGGAGATCATGCACGACGAGGTGTTCTGGCAGGCGCTCAAGAACACGTTCGTCTATGCGGCCATTTCGCTGCCAATGGGGCTGGTGGTCTCGATCGCGGTCGCGCTGCTGCTGAACACCAACGTCAAGGGCATGGCGTTTTATCGAACGATCATCTATCTGCCTTCGCTTGTCCCGACGGTCGCCCTTGCAGTTTTGTGGCTGTGGATGTTCAACGGCGAATATGGGCTGATCAATGAGACCGCTAAGCGCTTCGCGGTCAGCCCGCCGAACTGGCTCGGCGACCCGCTGTGGTCGAAGCCGGCACTCGCGCTGATGAGCCTGTGGGGGGTGGGCGGCGCAGTGGTAATCTACCTTGCAGGGCTCCAGGACGTGCCTCAGAGCCTCTATGAAGCGGCCGATCTCGACGGAGCCTCTCCTTGGCGCAAGACCTGGCACGTAACGCTTCCCATGATATCGCCGGTTATTCAGTTCAACATGATCATGGGCATCATCGGCTCGCTGCAGGTCTTCTCCGAGCCCTACATCATGTTCCCGGGCGGGGCGCCGGAGCGCTCGACCTACATGTATACGATGTACCTCTTCGATAACGCGTTCACCTTTCAAAAGATGGGCTACGCCTCGGCCATGGGGTGGATTCTGTTTATCCTCATCTTCATCCTGACCATGCTCGCCTTAAAGGGTTCGGACAAGCGGGTCCATACGGGAGCGATGTAGTGAAAGAGCGAAGCATTGAGAGGCAGCGCAAGAGGGGCTCCCTGCTCATCCACGGCATTCTTTGGGTCATTAGCGGCCTGTTCCTCGCGCCGTTCCTCTGGATGCTGTCCACGTCCCTCAAGCCGCTCGACCAGACGATGACCAACCCGCCCCAGTGGATTCCTTCCTCAATCCACTTTGAGAACTACTGGAACGCGGTGTCCTACAACAAGGATGTGCTCGGCTACATCCCGTTTGTGGTGTACGGCGTCAACACGCTCGCGCTCTGCATCCTGGTGGTCTCGGGCACGGTGATCTCGAACGCCGTGGTGGCATACGCCTTTGCCCGGCTCCGGTGGCCCGGCCGCGACGTTGCCTTTGCCCTTACGCTGGCGACGATGATGATCCCATTCCCGGTGCTCATGGTGCCACTCTTTGCGCTGTTCCGGAACCTCGATTGGATCGGGTCGTTCCGGCCCCTTTGGGTGCCCGCGTTCTTTGGTGGCGCGTTCAACATCTTCTTGCTCCGCCAATTCTTCCGCACCATTCCGTTCGAACTCTCGGAGGCGGCTAAGTTGGATGGATGCTCGGAGTGGGGCATTTTCACAAGAGTCGTTCTGCCGCTGTGCAAGCCCGCGTTGGCGGTCGTCGCGCTCTTCAGCTTTCTGGGCACGTGGAAGGACTTTCTGGGCCCGCTCATCTACCTGATGGACCAGAAGAGCTTCACGCTTTCGCTGGGTCTTCAGTTCTATCAATCTCAGCACGGCGGCACGCAGTGGAACCTCCTGATGGCGGCCTCGACGATTATGGTGGCGCCGATCATCATCCTGTTCTTCTTCACCCAGAAGACCTTTATCAAGGGGATTTCGGTCACGGGGATCAAGGGCTGAGTTAGCCAGTTCTTGCCTTGGGGACATGCTATGAATCCTTCTGCGAAGGGCGAAGGGCGAAGGGCGAAGGGCGAAGCCTTCAGGTGTGGGACTCTGGAGGGTGAGGCTCCGTCCGAGCGAGCCCTCCTAACATCTTTTCGGCTCGTGTGCAAACTCCCTCGCCCCTTGGGGAGAGGGCCAGTGAACGAAGTGAACTGGGGTGAGGGGGCCTTACTTACCACCCCTCGACTGGTACAGCGTATCGAACAGCAGCGCACCGCTCAGGAATTGCGCCAGAGTCCTTAGCGTCAGGCCTTTGGGCTCGCCAAACAGCACCACGTCGCCTGGCAGCACCTCTGGATTTGCCGTCAAGTCGCCCCTCTTGATGAACTCGTCCAGATTGTAGAGCTTCGCTGCATACTTGCCGTCTGCCCCGGGGCGCAGGATCTGAATGCGCCGCAACGTCCCGTCTTGCGTCAGGCCGCCACACCTCGCCAGCAGGTCCGCCAGGTTCATCTTGATGCCGTCGCGGAAGAGGATCTTGCCGCCGGCGTTGATCGTGCCAAACGCATAGAGGTAACGCTCGTTGCGCTCAACCCAGAAGAAGTCGCCGTCCTGGAGCTTGAAGTCGGACGGTTTCTGTCCGGTAAGGGGACCCGTAGCGTCCACACGCATCACCTCGCCGCCCCTGAACAGGAGGACGTTGTCCAGCCTCCCAACGTCGGTTGCGCCCTTGGCTTGGAGCATTAACTTGCTCAGCGGCATCGTCTCGGGGACAACGACTTCGCCCTGACTGTTGATCTCGCCGCCCAGATAAACCTTGATGACCTTGGGGGTGTCGAGCATGACCACGTCCCCTGCCTGAAGGATCAGACCGCGCTGGTTCCTGTCCATCTTGGCGGGAACGCGAAGCATTTCGGGGCCGCGCCGGATCAGGAAGTAGCATTCCTCGATCGTCATGAATCCTGGAGGGGTGAACCCGCCGATCTCGGCCATCGCTTCATAGATGTCGTGGCCCTCCCGAATCTTGACCTCTCCACCCTTGCCAAACGGCCCCATGAACCAGACTTTGACGAACGGCTTCGGAAGAAACGCGATGATGTCTTCGGGCTCGAACGTCCCGTTCCAGGCGCTCTCTTTGCCCTGCAAGATGCCCCATAGGTCCAGGCGCATCGTTTGCCCGCTGGCGCGGTAAAGGATGATGTCGAGAAGGTCTGGCTCCGAGGGAAGCGACACCATCGCGACGAGCTTGCGCATGTCAAGGGCTGGGATCAGGTCGATGGCGCCCGACCCGCGTTCCGGGCCGATCAAATAGATCTTCGGCAAACGCTGCCCGCGCAGGACCACGTCCACGATCGGGTTCTTGAGCGTCTCCTTCAGCTTCTTCGTGACCACCGTCTTGAGCTCGGCGATCGTCATCCCCTTGACGAACATCCGCCCGAGGGCGCGGTCGTTGATATAGCCGTCTTCAAAGACCGTGAACGTGCCCCCGTATCCGTCGTGACTATAGACAAGGATCGCGAAGGAGTCCCCCGGCATCAGGCGCGGCTCAGCGGCGGTGCCGTGCGGGTTTGTCTGGCCGAAGGCAATGAGGCTCAGCGCCGCGAATACCAGGGTCAGGCCGAGGCGGGTCCAGAAGCATCGAAAGACAGACGAGGCAATCATCGCTATGGGATTGGACGGCTCGGGCGGCGGGTTGGCACCATGCCGAGCGGGTATAACTTTCCCCACGAGCGGGCGTAGCTTAATGGTAAAGCTCCAGCCTTCCAAGCTGGCCACGTGAGTTCGATTCTCATCGCCCGCTCCAGACGATTTGGGATTTGAGATTTCGGATTTCGGATTGGGGACGGCCCGCCGGCACGGCCCAGGCTTGACAATCCGCAAGCCGCAATCTACAATCCCAAATGGAGATGCGGGCGTAACTCAGTGGTAGAGTGGCTGCTTCCCAAGCAGCAAGTCGCGAGTTCGAGTCTCGTCGCCCGCTCCAAATCTCCTTTCCGAGTCTGATTCCTTACGAATTGGTAAGCGAATCGTCGTATACTCGTTTCGTCTCCAGACACACGGGACCATGCTGACGATTCGAACCGCTCTTGTCTCCTCCTGCCTCGCCGTTGGGTTCGCCGCTTTTTCGGCGACTTCGATCGCGCCGCCGTCCAACAAAGCGCCCCAAGGCTCCAAGAATAAGCCCTCGCCGCCTGAGGCCACCGCGCGCAAGCTCGAATACAACCGAGACATCCGGCCCATCCTCGTCAAGCACTGCTTCGTCTGCCACGGCGCCGACAAGGCCGCCCTCGCCAAGACCGGCAACATGAAGCTCGACACCTTCGAGGGCGCGACCGCCGACCGGGGCGGCCACGCCGCCATCGTGCCGTTCAAGCCCGACGAGTCGTTCCTGCTCAAGCGCATCAATCCCGAAATCCCCGAGATGCGGATGCCGCCCCCAACCGCCGACGTCCCGCCGCTGACAGACGCCGACAAGAAAACTCTTCGGGACTGGATCGCGCAAGGCGCGAGGTATGAGATCCACTGGGCGTTCAACCCGCCGAAGTCGCACCCTATTCCGCTGGCGCGTAACCCGAAGTGGCGCAAGAACCCAATCGACGGCTTCGTTGACGCGCGTCTTGCCGCAGCTGGCCTCAAGCCAGAGCCGGAAGCCGACCCGATCACTCTCATTCGCCGGGCGACGCTCGCGCTGACCGGACTACCCCCGACCCCCCAAGAGGTCAACGCCTTCCTCTCGGACAAGGAGCCCGACGCCTACAGCCGACTCATCGACCGCTTGCTGGCGAGTCCGCGCTTCGGTGAGAACCAGGCGCGCTATTGGCTTGACGCCGTACGCTATGCCGACACCCACGGCCTCCACATCGACAACGAGCGAGCGGTTTATCCCTATCGCGATTGGGTGGTTCGCGCCTTCAACCAGGACCTGACCTACGACAAGTTCACCACCTGGCAGCTCGCGGGCGACCTCTTGTCGAACCCGACCGACGATCAGTTGATCGCCACCGGGTACGTGCGCATGAACCCCACGACCGCCGAAGGCGGCGTGATCGAAGCGGAGTTCCTGGCCAAGAACACCATGGACCGCGTGGACACCACGAGCACCGTTTTCCTCGGGCTCACGATGGGCTGCACGAAGTGCCACGACCACAAATACGACCCGCTGACGATGAAGGACTACTACTCGATGTATGCCTTCCTCGACAGCACCGAAGACACGCCTCTCGACGGCAACCTGAAGCTTCACCAGCCCGTAATGAAGGCTCCGGACCCCGAGCAGGCGCGCAAGCTCCGGGCGCTCCGGCAGCAAATGGACAAGCTCGAGGCGGCGGCCAGTTTGGAGCAAGCCAAAGCCTGGGCGGCGACCTCGGCGCCTGAACTCCCAACGACGTCGGCTTGGGAGTACTCGGGACCCTATGTCGGCAAGACCTTCGATGAAGCCCATGACACGGCCTTTGCGCCCGAGTCTCCGGCAGGGGGGGCGGTCTGGAAGGTCCGCGACTTGAAGCTGGACGCCGGCGTGGGGGGCCTGATTGGCAAAGACAACGCGGCCGGGTACGCGCGCGGCACGCTTCGCTCTCGGGTGGCGACGGCCGTAGAGGCCAAGGTCAGCAGCGACGACGGGATCAAGGTGTGGGTGAACGGCAAACTGATCCATGACAACAAGGTGGCACGCGCTCTCAACCAGAGCGTCGACACCATCAAGCTGCCGCTTCAGGCCGGCGACAACACGATCCTCATCAAGGTCTCCAATGGCGGAGGCCAGGACGGCTTGCTTTTCAGCTTTGGCGATGCGCAAGCGCGACGGCTAAGCAAGCTCAACGAATTGGCCTCAAAGCCCGCCCTGCAACCCGACGAGCGCAAGGACCTCATCACCGGCTATCTGGAACTCGGGCCTGTTTCGCCTTCGGCCACGGAGTATCGAAACGCCGCTGCCGCCTATAGCGCCGTCGATACGGCCGTCCCCTTCACCTATGTGGCGCGGGAGATGAAGGAGCCGCGAAAGACGTTCATCCTGAAGCGTGGCGCCTATGACCAGCCCGGCGACGAAGTGACACGGGCGGTGCCCGCGGTCTTTGGCACGCTTCCGCCAGGAGCACCCAAGAACAGGTTGGGGCTCGCCATGTGGCTGACCGACCCGAAGAACCCTTTGGTCGCAAGGGTCATCGTCAACAGAATCTGGCAGCAGCACTTTGGGGCCGGGATTGTGAAGACCAGCGAGGACTTTGGGACCAAGGGCGAATGGCCGAGCAACCCAGAGCTGCTGGACACTCTCGCCGTGAAGTTCGTCAAAGACGGCTGGAGCATCAAGAAACTCACCAAGCTGATCCTGACCAGCGAGGCGTACAAGCAGGCCTCGACCGTCTCGAAGGCCAAGCTTGCGAAGGATCCAGAGAACCTGATGGTGTCGCGCGGGCCGCGGTTCCGGCTGGACGCTGAAGTGATTCGCGACACGTCGCTCTATGTGTCGGGCCTCTTGGTCGAGCAACAGGGCGGAAGAGGTGACAAGCCCTACCAGCCACCTGGACTCTGGGAGATCATCGCGTACCCGATCAGCGATACGGCGAGATACGTGCAGGACCACGGCGACGCTCTCTACCGCCGGAGCCTTTATATGTTCTGGAAGCGGACCAGCCCGCCGCCGACGATGATGCTCTTCGACGCCCCCATGCGCGAGGCCTGCGTGGTGCGGCGATCGCGGACGAACACGCCCACCCAGGCCCTGGCGACGCTCAACGAAACGGGCTTTTTTGAGGCCGCGCGCGCAATGGCGGCTCGGGTGATGCAATCCAAGCATGGAGATGAGGCGCGGATTGCGTTTGCCTTTCGGCTTGCGACCTCGCGTGCCCCGTCGCCTGCCGAGCTAAGGGTTGTCAAAGACTATCTGGCTCAGGAGCGCTCCCGGCTATCAAAGAATCCACAATCCGCCATGGATGCACTCGAGGTTGGTGAATCGCTTCGCGACACGAACCTGCCACTGACCGACCTTGCCGCTTGGCAACTCGTGTGCAACCTGATCCTGAACCTCGACGAGACCCTTACGCAACACTGAACCACATACCTGTAGCCGCAGGCTTCAGCCTGCGCTGACAGAAACCAGACAGCAGAACCGAACCCGTAGCCGCCGGCTTCAGCCGGCGCTGAGAGACGAAGAAACCATGGACCCTCGACGCGAACTGGAACTGATGATGACCCGAAGACAGCTCTTCGGGAAGGCCAAACTCGGTATCGGCACGGTGGCCCTAGGCTCGCTGCTCTCGAGCGACCTCCTTGGCGCAGCCAACCAGGGCGCCAAAAAGCCGCAGCGCTTTGGCGGCATACCGTCATTGCCCAACTTCGCTCCGAAAGCCAACCGCGTGATCTACCTGACGATGAACGGCGGTCCGAGCCACATCGATCTTTGGGACTACAAGCCCAAGCTCGACGAGACGTTCAACCAAGACCTGCCCGACGAGGTTCGCCGAGGCCAGCGCATCACCACCATGACCAGCGGCCAGCAGCGCTTCCCGCTCTGCCCCAGCCGCTACAAGTTCCAGCGCTATGAGAACAACCAGGACGGCATCTACGTTTCCGAGCTGCTCCCCAACACCGCCAAGGTCGTTAAAGAGCTGACGGTCATACACTCGATGTACACCGAAGCGATCAACCACGATCCCGCGGTGACCTACATCCAGACCGGCAGCCAGCTCCCCGGGCGCCCGAGCATCGGAAGCTGGGTCAGCTATGGCCTTGGCACCTTGAACAAGGACCTGCCAACCTACGTCGTGCTTCACTCCACGTGGAGCTCCAGGGCCGATGCGCAGGCCGTCTTCACGCGGCTTTGGGGTTCGGGGTTCCTCCCCAGCGAGCACCAGGGCGTCGCGCTCAGAAGCCAGGGCGATCCTGTATTGTTCCTAAGGAACCCTGATGGTGTGGATGCTGCCAGCCGACGAAAGATGCTCGATGCCCTCGGCAAGCTCAACAACATGCAGCTTGAGCACTTCGGCGACCCTGAGATTGCCACGCGCATCAGCCAATACGAGATGGCCTATCGGCTGCAGACCAGCGTCCCAGACCTCATGGACATTGGTAAGGAGCCCGAGGACACCTTTGAACTCTATGGCGAGGACGCGAGGAAACCCGGGACCTTCGCGGCCAACTGCCTGCTGGCCCGACGCATGGCCGAGCGGGGCGTGCGGTTCATCCAGATCTTCCACCGCGGGTGGGACCAGCATGGCAACCTGACCGGCGACCTGCCGCTCCAGTGCAAGGACATCGATCGCGCCTGCTATGGCCTGATCACGGACCTCAAGCGTAAGGGCATGCTCGACGACACGCTGGTGGTCTGGGGCGGGGAGTTTGGCAGGACGACCTATTGCCAGGGGCCGCTTTCGCGTGAGAACTACGGCCGCGACCACCATCCGCGCTGCTTCACGATGTGGATGGCGGGCGGCGGCTCCAAGGGCGGCACGGTTTACGGACAGACGGACCCCTACGGCTACAACATCGTGGACAAGGATGGCGCGATCATGGACCCGACTCCCGACCAGTTCAACCCCGGCGCGGTACACATCCACGACCTGAACGCCACGATCATGAGGCTCTTGGGAGTCGACCACACGAAGCTGACGTACCCCTACTCTGGAAGGGACTTCCGCCTAACGGACGTCCACGGCTTCGTGGTCGACGACCTGATAGCGTAGTGAGTAACTCCCTCTGCGCCCCTCTGCGGGTCTCGGCGTCTCTGCGCGAAAGCACCAATCCTTGCCAAACAACTCATGCCGCGGGCTCGGCCCTCTCCATCCTCTCCGGCGCGGAGATGCCGAGAAGCTCAAAAACCGCCCGCAGCCCCGTCCGCGCGGCCTCACAGAGCGCCAGCCGTGCCTGTGAAAGCTCCGGCTCCTCGGGCTGGATCACCCGGCAAGCGTCATAAAACCCGTGGTACGCCCGCGCGAGGTCCATCGCGTAGGTCGTCAGCCGGTGCACGCCGTAATCTTCGGCGCATCTCCGCACCTCGAACGGCAGATCGAGGATCTTCTTGATCAGGGCCAGTTCTTTGGGGTGGGTGAGGAGGGAGGTGTTCGGGTTCTCAGGTGTTCGGTTTTCAGGTGCTCGGTGTTCAGATCCCGGATTTGAGGGCTCGCCCGCCTGAACACCTGACAACCCGACAACCCGAAGACCACTCTCTGCCGCCTTGGCGATCACCGAGCAGATCCGCGCGTGAGCGTACTGGACGTAATAAACGGGGTTCTCGTCGGACTGCTTCTCGGCCAGATCCAGGTCGAAATCCATGTGGGTGTCGTGCGAGCGCATCAGGTAGAAGAACCGCGCGACATCGCAGCCGATCCGCATCTGCTCGGCCTCGGGCGCGTTCGGCGCGGCGTTCTTTCCGATTTCGGCCATCAGGTCGCGAAGGGAGTAGATGTTCCCGTCGCGCTTGCGCATCGGCGCGGGTTTGCCGTCCTTGACGAACCGCACGATCTGGAAGATGACCACTTCGAGCCGCTTCTTGGCTTCCTCCAGCGCGGCCTGGCACGCATCGCGCTCAGCGGGGCTCTTGTAGAGTTCGCGCTCAAAGTCGGACAGGTCAGCCGAGTCGGACATGTTCGACTCCACCTCGCCCTTCGCCCCTCGCCCTTCGCCACTTCCCTCTGACTCTTCGCTTCTCGCCTCTCGCCTCTCGCCTTCCCCCTCCTCCAGCAAGGCCCCCACCACCGCCTGGAGCCGCCCGATGTAGCCGTGGTGGTCCGGGCCGAGGATGGTCAGCAGCTTGTCGGCGGGCTGAACGTGGCCCTCGGCGTCGGGCTTGGACCCCCTTCTGAACTTGTCCTTGTGATAGGCGACGTCGCTGGCGATGTAGGTCAGTCGTCCGTCTTTGCGACGCAGCACGCGGTCCTTCTGATCGCCGAACTTGGTCGAGCGCAGCCAAAGAGTGGCTCCCCCTCCTTGACTGGGCGCCACTCTGGCAGTGAGCTCCGACTCGTTCGACTTGTCAGACAGGTCGGACAGATCATCATCGGTGGTCCCTTCATCCCCTTGTCCCTCGGTCCCGGGTTCCTCTTCTTCCTCGACCGGCTGGTCGTGCCGGACGATCTGGTCCGGCTCGCC
The DNA here is from genome assembly GCA_016223145.1 of Armatimonadota bacterium. Classification (NCBI taxonomy): domain Bacteria; kingdom Bacillati; phylum Armatimonadota; species Armatimonadota bacterium. Next base: position 114,204 of record JACRPN010000012.1, read on the forward strand.
CTTCTTCTTCAGGATTTCGAGCTGGTAGGGCTCCACATCCGCCGCGCCCTTGGCGTCCAGCTCCTCCAGACATCCCGCCACGGTGCCGCTGTCATGCAACGACTGCTCCGAGAACCACGTGTCGAAAGTGGTGGAGAAGCTGGAGAGGTCTTGGCGCTGCCTGGAAAGCATGATCGCCTGAACCCGGGATTGCCAGACAGATAGCGGCTGTTCATTGAAGTCGTCGAAGCAATCTACTCCGTCCCACGCGTCATGCAGGTCCCTTGCGGCATCTAGAACATGTTCACCAAGATATCCGTTCTCTGGAAATGAGAAGTACTGGTCCGGCTTTTGTGGATGGGTCCACCCCTTCGGGTTCCGCTCCTTGTCGACAACTTCGTAGTAGTGCTGGACGCTCTTGGTAAACAACCGCATCTGCTCGCTGTTCACTCCGTCGTTGATGTAGTACTCCCGGTGGACCGGGTGCCCGGCGGCTTCCAGCACGTTGCACAGCGTGCTGCCGAACGCCGCGCCGCGCCCCGAGCCCACCGTGATGGGGCCGTTCGGGTTCACCGAGACGAATTCGACGTTCAATCGGAGAGGTGCTGGGTGTTGGGTGTTCAGGTTTTCAGGTGAAGAAGCGATGCGCGATGCGCGATGCGCGATGGGGGAGGCGGAGTTCTTGAAGCCCTCGACTCCGAGCTCCAAGACCCTCGGCACGTGGGCCGCGACGGCCGACGGGTTCAGGCGGAGGTTGATGAAGCCGGGGCCTGCGATTTCGGCGGAGGAAATCAGGGGTGCGCTGCTATGCCCGTCCGACTGGTCTGACTTGTCAGACAAGTCCGACGGGGCCAAGCAAGCCACCAACCTCTCCGCGATCTCGCGCGGGGGCTTGCCGGCGACCTTGGAGGCTGCCAGCGCGAAGTTGCACGCGAAGTCGCCGTGGCTGGGGTCCTTCGGGTCGGCGACCTCGATCGCGGGCAGCCCTTCCGGCGGCAAACAGCCCTCGCGGACCAGATTCTGGACCGCGTTCTCAAGCAAGGACTGAAGGGCGCCGCGCAACAAGGTCCACCCTAGGTACCCGAAGCGGCGTCTCCGTTGCCGGAGTTTGGCATATGCGGGAGAGACGCCAGGGGGATGACGAGTGAAGGGATGAAGAGATGAAGGGATGAGGAGAAGTGGCAATGATGGGGTGAAGCGATGAGGAGATGAGGGGATCCCGGACTTGAGCCAGGGCACTCTGTTCCCCGGCCCTCAGACCTCAGACCTTGCCCCTCATCGCTTCACCCCTTCATCCTTTCACTGGTCCCCCTACTCCGCGTCTTCGCGGGGCAGATAGGAGAACTTGGTGAACCACGCCCGGGCCACGAAGAGCAGCACCGCCGTCAGCACTCCGATCGTCACCCATCCCGTCGTCGGCGAGATGTAATCCAGGCCATTGTCGCCCGTCATCGCGCCCAACATGTTCTGGCCCCCTGTCGAGGGCTTTTCGGCGATCGCCTTCAGATAGGTGAACACCGACAGCTTGTAGATGTTGCCGGTCATGTTCGTGACCGCCGTTTCCCACCCAAAGCAGAAGATCAGGTTCGCGAGCATCGAGCGGTTCATCAGCAGGCTGGTGAACGTGAACAGCGTTGAATAGGCCACCGCGCCCGCCAGAATCCCCTTGACATCGCGGAAGAAGTAGGGGTTGGCGAATGCGTCCGCGCCATAGATCGCCAAGGAAATCGCCAGCAGCGCGAGGATCGAAACCGCCGCAACCACGATCCACACCGCGATCAGGCGGCTCGTGAGGAGCGTTGCCCTCGGGATCGGGCGCGTCAGCAGGTACACGATGGTCTTCTGCTCGATCTCCTGCGCAATGATCGATGCGCTGAAGATCGCCGCCGCCAGCATCATCGCCCGATACACGAGCAAGCTCGAGAGGCTGTTGTAGGCGTCCGCGGGCACGCCGTTGGGCAGCACGCCGAAATACACCTTGCTCAGGCCGAAAAGCGCGATCACGAGTGCCGTCCAGCCCAGCGCGCGCGGCAGCCGAAGCAGGTCTTTTAGGGTGGCCGAAATCAAATAACCTTCCATCATCCACCCACCAGATAAGCGAACACCGACTCCAGGTTGTTGTCGGGCGAGCTGAAGCCCTCAATTCGCAGTCCATGCTCCATGACGAGTTGCGGAAGGTAAAGGTAAAAGCTCTCAGCCTCTCGGGTCTGGAGCTCGAGCGCCCTTCCACCCGGGTCAAATTGAATGTTCACCACAAACGGCATCCCTGCGAGCCTCGCGGCGACCTCGCGCGGCTGGTCCGATTCGATGCGAATGCGGTGCGGGTGCTTGTCGATCAGTTCGCGGATGACCCTAAGGTCGCCTGCGGCCATCAATCGTCCGCGATGCAAAAGGAGCAGGTTGCGGGTCATCTGCTCGACCTCGAAGAGGATGTGGCTGCTGACAAGCACCGACTTGCCGCGATCGCCGTATTCGGCGAGCACGTCCATGAACTCGCGCCGCCCTACGGGGTCGAGGCCGTTCAGCGGCTCGTCGAGCAGGATGATTTCGGGTTCGTGGAGCATCGCCTGGGCGAGCTTTACCCTCTGCCGCATGCCTTTGGAGTAGCCGCCGATGTGGCGGTCGATGGCGGGGGTCATGCCGACACGGTCGAGCATGGTCTTGGCGCGGTCCTCGGCTTCCGATTTGCCAAAGCCCGACATCCGCGCCATGAGGCTCACGAACTCGAATCCGGTCTGGTGCTCATAGAAGTTGTCGACATCCGGGCAGTAGCCGAGCAGCTTATAGACGTCCGGGTTGGCGAAGGGGTCGTGGCCGAGCACCCTTACGGTGCCAGTCGTCGGGCGCATCTGGCCGGTGACCAGCCGCATCATCGTGGTTTTGCCCGCGCCGTTCATGCCCAGCAGCGCGGTGATGCCGGGTCCGAGCGTGCAGGTGACGTCGTTGAGCCCGATCACCTGGCCGTACCAGCGGGAGGCGTTCACGAACTCGATCATCCGACCACCTCCACCGGCCTGATCTGTCGCCAAGCGATGAACAGGAATCCGGCGGACAGTACCGTCATTACGAGGATCATCAACCAGAACGAAGGCGCCGGGATTTCGGCGATGCCCCTTGCCTGAATGCCAAAGGGAAGCGATCCATCGGTCCCCAGCACCGACTTCGCCATGCCGATCTGCACGCCGTCCACGCTGGCGTAGTAGAGCTTGCCCATCGTCGCGCGGGCGGCCGCCGGCGCGCCATGAGCCTCCCGATAGGCGATCTCCATGCCCTTTGTGAAGAAGCTGGTCAGGAAGTAGATCGCCGCAAGGACCGCACCGGCGATGCGCCCCTGCTTGAACATCGAGCTCACGCCGATGATCAGGCTGCTATAGAACGCCGCGCCAAGGGGCAGCATGAGCAAAAGCTTGAAGAAAAGCAGCCGATCCTGGGAGAAGAACCCGAACTCCGCGTAGCTGAGCGCCGCGTAGCCGAAGAAAAAGAACGTCGGCACGGCCATCACCAGCAACAGGGTCATGAACACGCCGAACCACTTGCCCAGGAGGTAGTCGCGCTTATCGCAGGGCTTGCTGAGATACACCAGCAAGGCGTTGGCCCTCATGTCGTTGGCGATGACGCCCGCCCCCACGAGGAGCGCGAGCATGAAGAGCCAGAGCTGGCCCATGGACCATCCGTGGAGGAACTGGTCCTTCCACACGATGCCCTTCATGAACTGATTGACCATCGGCTGGCCCTGCGGCCCCATAAGGGTCGAGGACTGCTGGTCCATGAAATAGAGCACAAAGATCATCGCCACGTAATAGCCGCTGGAAATGATCGTCAGCCACCAAAACTGCTTGCGCTTGATGCCGAGCAGAAAGGTCTGCTTCGCGATCACCCACCACCGGTAGAGCGGCGGGGCCAGTGGCCCATCGTAGTTGCGATAGCTCAGGTCGGCAATAGGACTAGCCATGGACGGCCTCCAGGAAAGCGTCTTCCAAAGACCGTTCCGCCACGCCATAGCCTCGAATCTGAGCATTCGACATGGCTGCAATCTCGAAGAGCTTTTTCAGAATCTCATCCGGGGTGCCGGGGCCTTTCAGCCGGTAGCTCGCGTGCTTGCTGCTGAGCAGCTCGTAGCCGGCCATCGTCACGCCGTTGATGAAGGCGCCGCTCGGCTCGCGAAGCTCCACGTCCACCGGGTGGCCTTCGATCTTCTTGAGCTCTTGAATGGGTCCGGCGGCTCGCAGCTTCCCGCGTACGACGACCATCGCGTGGTCGCAGACGCGCTCCACGTCTGGCAACAGGTGGCTGCTGAGGATGACGTTCAGGCCCTTGCCGTGCGTGATCGAGCGGATCAGCTCCAGCATGTCTTCGCGGCCGGCTGGGTCAAGGCCGTTCGTGGGTTCATCGAGGAGAAGCAGCTTGGGCCCGTGGACCAGCGCCTGCGCCAGCTTGATGCGCTGCTTCATGCCGGTGGAATAGGTCTCCACATTCCGGTATCGCGCTTCGCCGAGGCCGCAGTATTCCAGCACCTCGTGGGCGCGCCGCAGCGCCTGCTCAGAGGGCATTCCCGCCAGCTCGCCCGCATAGGAGACAAACTGTACGGCGGTCAGGCCAGGTATGTGGCAGTCCTGCTCGGGCATCAGCCCGACCCTCTGCCGGATCTCCTTTGACTGCCGGCCGACCGTGAGCCCGAGCACATGGCCCGAACCCTCCGCGGCGTCGAGGAACCCAAGCATCGTCTTGAGCAGGGTGGTTTTGCCGGCGCCGTTGGGTCCCAGCAGCCCGACGCAGCCTTCCGGGACCTCGACGCTGAAGTTGTCGAGGGCTGTGAAATGGCCGTATCGAACCGTGAGGTTCTGGACTGCTGCGACAGACAAGGGGAGACTCCTTCTCGCTATTCGGCGAGGCCTTCGGAGAACCAGAGCGCCAGTTCGCGCGCGGCCGCCTCGGGGTCGCTGCTGCTGTGGGTGAGGTTGTCTTCGATGCTAAGGGCCAGGTCGCCGCGAATGGTGCCGGGCTCGGCCTCTAGCGGGTTCGTAGCGCCCATCATCGTGCGGATCGCCTTGACGGCGTTGGTACCGCGCACGGCGACGACGGCCACCGGGCCGCTGCAGAGGTAGCTGACGACGTCCTCGAAGAACCCCTTGCCACGGTGTTCGGAGTAGTGTTCCTCGACGAGCGAGCGTTGAGGGACGATGAGCTTGAGGCCGACGATCTTAAGGTCTCGGGCTTCGATGCGGCGGAGGATTTCGCCGTTCAGGTTTCGGCGGACGCCGCCGGGCTTGATCAATACGAGCGTGGTTTCCATGCGTTCGGGGAGTTCCTTAGGGCATGGAGGATACCGGAACTGGGCTGACGCCGATCCGGAGGGCTGGGACCAGAGGTACCGTTGTGCCTAGGACTATGGATTTGGAGCAACACCGTTACGCTCCGTCATTCGTGGCGACGGATGGCAACGCGTAGGTTGCGGTGGGTGAGGTTGGTGAGGGTGGTAAGGATGGAGGCGATCCTGCTGTAGACTGGAGCCACCATGTTCACGGGCATTATTCAAGCCTTGGGTGCCGTCAAGAGCCTGAACGGGTTCTTGCTTACCCTTGAGACCCCTACGGGCGCCTGGGAGGACGAGGTCAAGATCGGCGAGAGCATCGCCGTGAACGGCTGCTGCCTGACCGTCGCCTCGATGGACGGAGGCCTTCAGTTCGCATTGAGCGATGAAACCTTCAAGCGGACAAACCTCGGAGGGCTAGCGCCTGGTTCCAGGGTCAACCTGGAACGTGCCCTGCGGGCGGCGGACCGCATGGGCGGGCATATCGTCCAGGGGCACGTGGACGGCGTCGGAGAGTGCCTGAACATCCGCCAAGAGGAGGAATGCAAGGTGTTTCGCTTCGGCACGCCCGGAGGTGGGTCGGACCGGTACTTGGCGGACAAATGCTCGATCGCGGTGGATGGGATTTCGTTGACCGTGGTCCGGCCAAGCGCGGGCGCCTTCGACGCCTGGATCATCCCGCACACGCTACAGAACACGAACCTCGGCACGATGCAGGTGGGCCAGGCCGTGAACATGGAGTTCGACATCCTCTACAAGTACGTCGAGCGGTTGATTGGGAACCGATAGTTTGGGCGTGGCTGCTGCAGAAGCTCGGTGGGCCCGCTAATAGCTTGGTTCGACCGTAGAGAAACGACCTCGGAGAGGTCAAAGACCGTTAGCCGGTGGTCGAGCGAAGCGAGACCCCGGGTTCGCGGGCACCCCAGCTTCCGCTCCCCGGAGGGGTGTCAGAAGGAGGAGCCGCGCATCCTCTACTCAACTGAAGCGCTGCACCCCATAAAGAAAAGCGCCCCCAAGCCGGGAGGCTCGGGGGCGACGAGATTGGCCTAAGGCAAGAATTACTTGCGTCGGCGAATCAGCGCGAGCGCGCCAAGACCGAGAACCGCGATGGAAGCGGGCTCGGGAACAGGATTGGCTTCGAGCTGCATGTAGAAGTTGGCAAGGAAGGTGCCGCCACCGAAAGATCGGACATCGCCTGAAGTGAACACACCATCGTTTGCGACATCTCGGAAGTAGTTGTCGGCGGAAGAGCCGATCGTTACCCCGCCGCCCGCGAAGAGCGCAGTCGCCCCCGAGGCGAGAAGGGTGTTCGTTCCCGTGGCAACAAAGGCCAGCTCGACGCCACCGGTTCCATCCGCCCAGGCAAAGCCGGAACCGAGGTTCAACATGCCAGTCTCATAGGCGCCGTCGGCCAGGGCTCCGAAGGAAACCCTATACGCCGCCAGAGCGCCGCTAAAGATGTTGACGGTGTTGGTCGTGTCCAAGCCATCGTAGAACGTTACGAGCACATCGAACCCGTTGTTGGCACCTTGGACCGCAAAGCCCATGTTGTAGCCAACAATCTGACGATTCGTGCCGCCCAAGTTGATACCGTCACCAACGTGCGTGCGAGGGGTGCTACCGGTGGTGAACAGAGTTCCAGCGCGATTGTCGTAGACCAGTTCAGCCTGAGATATTGCTGCAACAAAGAGCAGCGAAAGAACTAGAAGCTTTTTCATTTCTCCTCCAAAAAGACAAATGCCAACCGAGAATGCTATTCACGCCTCAGGCGGCACTGGACACATGATAATCGCTAATAGGACAAATACCAGCATTTACCCAAAGAAGTCAGGTACAAATACGTGTCACGAGGAGCACTTTTCCTGCTCTTCGCGCGAGTGGGCAAGCAATATTACCAGGCTACTCTATGGTTTAGCGATCAGAGGTAAAGCTCTTTGATGCCAATCACCGAACCTAAAGCCAGGAGTATCGCTTCCCAAGCCGCCCGCCCAATCCACTCCGCCCGGCGCTTGTTCTCTTGAGCGATGCTTGCGGCAACATCGGCGGGGTTCCCAGAGAGTTCTTCTCGCTTGGTCGTGCCAAAGCGGGGCCCTTTCGCCTCACCGCCAAAAACCTTGCCGTCGATGAGCAGCTTGTTTCCAGGCACATCGAGAAGCCAGAGTCGAACCTTGACCTTCGTGTTGCTTGCAGCCCCACTTAGGTTCGCGAGTACCGCACTAGCCTCGTAGTTTTGCTGGGAGGCGTCGGAGATCGTGGCCAAGATAACGAAGTTGGCTCCAAGCTCATCGCCCAGCTTCTTGAGACCCCGCTGGCCACGGTCTTTGGCTTTTGTCAAATCCAGTTGCAGCTTCTGGATCGCCGCTCTGACGTCGTCCTCGGCGAATCCCTCATAGCGCACCTCCCGGATTGCCTGATGAAGCTTCTCTCGGACCACCCTTGCAGCTTCAGCTCGTACGCTCTCCTTGTCGGCATTGGGAAAGCGAGGCTCAAAAGTGCTCTGGATGCCGGCCACCGCGACACGAATCCGGTCGTCCTGTGCCTTTGCCGCAGGCAAGAGGGCCAAAGTGATGCAGAGAAGTGCGAAGATCTTGCTCAGGGCCATCGCAGTTCAGACGCGCGGCCGATGCGCCGCGTTCCGCCCCGAGACGAGAGAAGCGGAGGCTCGACTGGCATACGGGTGGCCTCTTTTTGGGGCATGTCGGGAGGGGTCCGTCCGGTAACCTGCCCGCATGGCCCAACTCCCCGACCACGTCCTAAGGAACCGTCAGTTCTGGTCGGATATGGCCGGGAACTGGGTCGCCCCAGGAAGGCGCGCCTGGGAGCAAAAGGAGATCACGTGGGGCTGTTTCGAGGTCCCCGAGCGAACGGTTGGTGCGCTTGGCGACCTATCCCAATGGGCCGATAGGGACGTCATCGAGCTCGGCTGCGGCACCGCGTACTTCTCTTCCTGGTTCGCGCGGCTGGGGGCCAGACCCGTCGGCATCGACATCACCCCTCCGCAACTCGAATCGGCCCGCGCTTTTCAGCAGGAGTTCGGCCTGGAGTTTCCCTTAATCGAAGGGAGCGCCGAGGAGGTGCCATATCCCGATGCGAGCTTCGATCTTGCATTCAGCGAGTTCGGGGCAAGCATCTGGTGCGACCCGGCGAAGTGGATTCCTGAGGCGGCCAGGCTCTTGAGGCCCGGCGGCAAGCTTGTCTTTCTGCGGAACTCGACCCTCTCGATCTTGTGCACGGCCCTAACTGGCCCGACGACTGACGGCATGAAACGCGATCAGTTCGGCATGTACCGGTTGGAATGGGACGACGACGACTCGGTCGAATTCCATCCGCCGACCGGAGCGATGCTCAGAATCCTGAGGTCTGCCGGGTTCGAGGTTGAGGACCTGATCGAGCTTGAGCCGCCACCCGATGCACCGGAAACCCGCCACGAGTACATCAGCCTGGATTGGGCTCGACGCTGGCCGGCCGAAGAGATCTGGGTCGGGCGGAAGAAGGAGTGTTAGGGCAGGACTACTGCGCATCTCAAATGTCGCTATTCCGCCCTTACAGGGCTCGATCGCAAACGGCCACCAGGTTCCAGGGCTTTACCCTTCGCTTCAACATTTCGGCCCGTTGGGCCTCCGGAAACGACTTCTGAGATGCGCTCTAGCCTCCACCCCGAAGGGGTGGAGACATCTATTCCTGGAGACTTATTTGAAGCTGCAGGCGACCGTGATCCTGAAGAACACGTTGTTCTTGGGTCCGCTGGAGAGCTTGGAGTCGCGGTAACTCACATACTCGATATTCGGGATCACCTTGACGTCCTGCGAGAGCTTGAACTCGATCCCAGCCACATAGAACGTCGGGATGGCGTCCGGCGAAAGCGCCAGATAGTTGATCTTGTCTGCGCCCGGAACGGGATCGCTCAGGAAGTCCACACGGATGAAGGGCCGGGCGGTCTCGCTGGCCTTGGAATCCAAGTAGAGCGAGGTCACCCTGACCTTGGTGTCCGGCCCGCTGGTGTTCTGCCGCCTCTGCTCCGCGAAGAGCACTCCGGCGCGCGAGGTCTTGCCGACGTACATGAGGTTGGCCTGCAAGGTCCGCCAGTCGGTGTGCCCCGGCTTATCCCATTGGTCCGCATAGGCGTCCAGAGTGACCTCATCGGTGAGCTTGTGGCTCAGGAGGAGGTAGGTCGCCAGACCCTTGGTGGCCTTGCCCTTGGTGCCGCTTCCGTTGCCGAGCATCAGCCAATAGGAGGTCTTCTTGTCGGCACTCAGCGCTCCTCGGAAGCTCACGCCCTGGTCGCGTGCCTCACCCATCTTGTAGAGGTCGAGCGGGGTCTTCTCGACGGGGCGATAGCCGAGCGCATTTTCGACCCCCTCCCAAGTGGGCGTCGGGATCAATCCAAACGCGATCGTGTGGCCGTTCTGGGTGTGGGCCAGGTAGACGTCCTTGAAGAAGGGCTGAAGCGTGGAGGTGCTGGTGAAGTCGCCCGGACTCCCGGCCTCAAGGCGCAGACGGGCCGAAAAACGATCGTCCATTTTCTTGTCGTAGGTCAGGTAGATGCGCCGGAACCAGAAGCCGTTCATTCCTTTGATCGCGGAGTTGTGGTGCTGGCTGACGTTGTAATAGTCGCCAAAGAACAGGCCCGAGATCTGGCCGGGGTCCTTGGCCTGGCCTAGAGAATGGGCGGCCAAAAGTGGGAGGAAGAGTGTGGCTGAGAGCCTGAGCCCTGGTTTCGATGTCTCGTATTTCATAAGTCCTTTCCTTTACTGAAAGACGGAGTTATCCTAACATAGTGGCCTTAAGAGTGGGTTAAGGCTGTGTCATTTGGGGCTGCCCGAAGTCGCCGAAGAGGCGGGCTATGGTGAGGACGCTCAGTCTCCGCCGATGCCCTCATCGAGCATGAACTCCATGTCGTCGGAGGCCTTGTCGTCGAGCGCGGCGCCCATCTCGCGGGCCAAGCGGCGCGCGCCGGAATAGCTCTCCGGCTCCCCAGAGACGTCTATCTGATCGGCAATCTCAGAGAGCCGCGCATCCTCATCGCGCCCCTGGGAAAAGCGGCTGACAAGCTTCTGCAGCCTCGCGGAGCCGCACTTGGGGCAGCGGCCCGCCTCGCTCTCGGCGGTCATGCCGACCAGCAGCTGGAACCGCTCGGAACACTCGATGCACTGGAACTCGTAGATCGGCACAATCCATTGTGGTCTGAAGTGCGGAAGGATGAGGTGGGGTGTCCCATTAGTCGTCGGGCCTCAACGCGCCGCCCCCTTTCCCGGTCCCGACTACATCGGGATCTTCGATTCGCTTCGCTCACCGGCCGCTCCCACGAGGGGCCAGGTGGGTACGGTGTCCCCGGTTTCAAGCTCAAATGAGTCGAGAACCCAGCAAAATCGCCTACAATAAGGCTGTCCTGAAGTCGCACGGATGCGCGGAGGGCTCATGAAAGGAATCGCCGTCGCCACCACCCTACTTGCCTGCGTTGCCATCGGCCGGCCGCAAAGCACCGCGCCGGGCCTCTTTTCGGACGACGAACGCAGCCAGATCCTCGCTTTCTGGAGCGCGCCAGGGCGGACATCGATCGCGCCTTGGTCCGACCCCGCAAGAGGGGGACCCTGGCAGGTTCGCTTGACCGCAGACGGATCGCTCTGGCTCTGGAACTACAACAAGGCGCGCGGCATCGGCAAGACACCGCCGAACCAGGTGCCCGGGGCACAGAATGAGGAGCAGAGGTCCTGGGAAGCCTGGATCGACGCCAAGGTGGCGCGCGACCGGTGGGAAGCGGGCAAGCTCGCCGAATCGATGAACGCCGCGCTTTCCGGAAGGCTGCCCGACGCCAACCCACTGGCCAACCCCGAACCGCCCATCCCCGGCCCCATACCGGATGGCCTCTTCGCCCTCGGAGGAAATCCGCCCAACATGGCTGTCGCCGTCGTGCCGCTGACCTATCAGATCGACCTCGGCGAAGGAAGGCGTTCGGTGCTCACCGATCATCCCGCCATGGCGCCGCGCTACGCCTACTACCGGTTTCCTCAAGGGGTGATGCTTGGCGGAAGGAGACTCAAGGACCTACCTCAAGCAGAACTGAACCGGCTCTTTGAGGCGGCCGGGGTCAGCGCCAAGGAGCGCAAGGCGATGGCGGCGGTGTCCTCGCTCGAGGGCGGATTCGAGTCGGTGAACACCTACGACACCGGGTTCGTTTCCGTTGGCTTTATCCAGTTTGCCTGCCTGCAGGGTGGGAGCGGATCCCTTGGAAAGCTGCTGCTTCAATACAAGGCGAACCAGCCCGAGGCGTTTCAGTCCGACTTCCACCGTTTTGGGGTCGATGTGAGCCCCGAGGGTTCTCTCGTCGTGGTCGATCCCGCCACCGGCGCCGAGGTTTCGGGCCAATCCGCAGCGCGCAAGATCATCGACGACAAGCGGCTCATCGCCGTGTTCCAGGTGGCTGGAGCTTCGAGCGAGCCCTTTCGCGTGGCGCAAATTGCCGCCGCGAAGGGGCAGTTCTTGCCCAGCGCAGACTCTGTGTCGCTCACGATCGGGTCAAAGACCTTATCAGGCAAGCTTTCCGACGTGTTCCGTTCGGAGGCTGGGCTCGCGACGCTGATGGATCGCAAAGTGAACACCGGCAATCTGGAGCCGATCACCGACCTGTTGGCAGTCTGCGCGGAGGAATGTGGCGCAGATAGCCTGGCAGACCTGGCGAAATACGAGCGCGACCTCTGCGTGGCGCTTCGCTACAGGAAGGACTTTCTCGCCGATGCGAGCCTGGGCCAGCCCGGACCGGCGGTCAACTCCGGCCGCGATTACAAGGCTCTGGCCTCGCGCCGCGCATCCCGCAATTCCCGCAAAGGCGGGGGATAAGTAATTTTGGGGATGAATGAGCCCCTCCCTTGTTTTTGCGCAGCGAAAATGAGGGAGGGGTTGGGGTGGGAGACACGGGGCCTTACTTCTGCGCCGGATTCAGCGGCCAAATCTGGATCTGATCGTTCCCATTGGCAGTCACCAGGTATTTGCCATCCCCCGTAAAGCAGATAGGCGCGGCGACCGGCGACTGGTCCTTGATCGTTGCGTCGCAGGCCCCGGTCGCGCAGTTGAAGACCCGCACCGTTCGGTCGATCGAGCTGGTCGCCGCATAGCGCCCGTTCGGCGATAGCCGGGCATGCACCACCCAGTCCTCGTGGCCGGAGAAGGTCTGGAGCTTAGCGCCGATGATGCTGAAGAGCATCGCCTTGCCATCGCGCCCCGCGCTCAGGACGCGGTTGGTCTTGGCGTTGAAGTCCACGTCAAACGAGCTCTTGTCCGAGTGGCCCTGAAGCTTGTAGACCGCGGGACCCTTGCGCACTTGCGGACAGAATCCCAGCGTGCCCACCACAAAGCCTCCAGGAACGAACGTCGCGCTGTAGAGATTCTGGCCCTTGCCCAGGACCGTTTTCTCAACCTTGCCATTGCCGATGTTGATCAGCTTCATCACGTCGTCTTTGCCGGTGCTCATGACACGCGAGCCGTCCTTGTTGAAGCACACGAACTGCACCCCCTTGGTATGCGGCCGGATCTCCTTGACCTTTTGCCCGTTGGCGGCATTCCAGATGATGATTCGGCCTGATTCGTCGCCGGTCGCCACCTGGGAGCCTTTTGCGTTGAAGGCGATCCCGTAGGCCGGCTGAGGCGTGGAGAACTTCCTCAGCGTCATGCCTGTCTTGGCGTCCATGATCCGGACCTCAGAGTTCTCGAATGTTGCTGCGATCCGCGAACCCGTAGACGCGCCAGTGACCGCCATCACGTGGGGGCCCTGGATGGTGCGGGGTGTGCCGAGGGAAAGGGCGAAGGGAACCGCCTCGCCCCCCGCGGGAGGGGCCGACGAGCGAAGCGAGTCGGGTGAGGGGGCAAGCGAAGACGCTGTAGCGACGGCAAGAACTGCGGACAGAAACATGGCTCCTCCATGAGCGGCCCCGTATGGGACGGCTCCCTATTGTGATACGCGTGGGCCGGCAGATCGCATCCCCCTGTGCAACAATTCGGTTACCTTGCCTACGCCCCCGCGATTCATCACCGACTGGACCGTCGACTATGGCCAGGGTCCGATCCCGGTCTCCGTACCCCACGCCTGGCGGCAGGAGGTAGACGTGCGCTGGGAAGGTCCGGCCATCTACGAGACGACGATCGAGGTCCCTCAAGGCAATTGGTGGCTGGTGTTTCATGGGGTCAGCTACTCGGCGAAGGTGTTCCTCGATGGCGAGTTGGCGTACGAGCATCACGGGATCTGGGATGCGTTTTCAGTTCCGCTCCCCAGAACCTCCACCCCCCACCCCCCTCCTCCTCCGGGGCAGGAGGAGGGGGAGGCATCTCGCGTCGCTCTCCGCGTCGAGGTCACCAAGAACGGCGGCGCGACCTACCCGGTCCGAGACGTCGCCAGCGGCTTCTTGCCGTTCGTCTTCAACACCTTTGGTGGGATCTACAAGGAAGTCGAACTGATCGAATCGGTCGAGGATCCGATGCTGAGGATCTGGGGACAGTCTTCCTCACAACCCTCACCATCCTCACCATCCTCACCCTCTCACTCTCTCACCCTCTCATCCCCTCCCCCCTGCCGCGTCACGGTCAAGGGCACCAAGATCTTCGTCGATGGCAAGCCGTTCTACCTGCGCGCGCCGCTGACCTGGGGCTGGTACCCCGAATTCGGCCACACAAACCCCGATGAGGAGACCGTCCGCAAAGAGGTCCGGCAGATGAAGTCCATGGGCTTCAACACGGTGAAATTCTGCCTGTGGGTGCCGCACCACCGCTATTTCGAGATCCTGGAAGCGGAGGGCATGTTCGCTTGGCTCGAACTCCCCCTCTGGGACCCAACGCCCGATCCCGAAAAGCAAGAGGCGATGTTCGAGGAACTCCGGCGGATCGTTCTGGAGTACCGGCGGCACTCGAACATCATCGTGTGGACGTGCGGCTGCGAGCTGTCCTCGAACACCTCGGCCGAGTACCGCGAGCGGCTGTACAAGATGGTCAAGGAGCTGACCGGCGCGGCGCTGGTGAAGGACAACTCGGGCGGCTCGGAGATGTACGGCGGCGACCTGCGCGAGTTCGGCGACTTCTACGACTTCCACCCATATTGCGACCTGCCGTTCTATCCCCTGGTGCTGGATTCGCTGCTGGTCGGCCCTCGTAAGAAGATGCCGATCCTTCTGGGGGAGTTCAACGACTATGACGTGCACCGTGACCTGGCAAGACTGAAGCGGGAACGGCCGTATTGGACCTCTCAAGACCCCTATCTGAACGATCAGGGGGCGCGGTGGCAGCATGACTTGCCGGGGATTCTGGATACGTGCCGGTGGGCGGAGGAATCGGTTGGTGACCCTCTCGATTTCGGGGGAAGAACCAAGCACGAAGTTCTAATGTTCAACTCCCTTTGGCGTTCGGTTTTCATTCGCCACAGGGTTCAGGAGGCGGTTCGCAGCAAGAGCGACATTGCTGGCTACGTCATCACGAGCTGGAGAGAGACTCCGATCGCAAGCTCCGCTATGGTGGACGATTGGGGCGAACCTCGCAAGGAATTCCATCTTTGGAATTCCGAAGATGCTCTATTCTTGATTCCAGATCGTCGCCCGCCCTGGAAATGCGGTGGAAATCGAGCAGGCTGGACCGATCCTTTGAGCCACTTTGTTGGGCCAGTCCACGTTCGGATTGGACTACACAGTCCTATGCCGTTTCAAGGCGTCGTCAAGTGGCGTGCGGCATATCGTCCGTCAGAAGGAGAGAATGTAGTGAGGGAGGCTGGTGAATGGTCCGGCGTCTTGGTAGAAGCCAACGAATCCACGGAGGCGGGCTCGCTTGTTCTACAAGCTCCTTGGCCTGGACGCATCGACCTCAATGTCGTCTGGGGGAATCGAATTGCGGCTTCGTGGGAACTCGAAGTTTTCGGAAAGCCGAATTTCGGTAGCCATTCGACGTGGGGAATTGTGGATGGCCTGGGCCTGTTAGAAAGTGTGGAACTTCTTGGCGAGCCTAACTTGATTTGCACACACTGGCACTCCGAGTTCCTGGAACTACTTGGGCAAGGTTCAAACTGCGTTCTACTTCTTACACAGAAGCTAACAGCCCCAATGCCGTTTTGGCGCGAAGCAATTGAGGAGTTTCATCTTCTAAAGCGTGGTCTCGCAGAGGCGTTGCCTTTGCCGCCGCTGCCGAACAGCCGTGATCTTGAGGGTGTTAAGCGGTTCCGAGGCAAAATGCACGAATGGCAGTCCGGCACGTTTGGACCGCTCAAATGGCTCGCTGGGAACACCTCGGCTCTCCTCGCAGTCTCCCCGGACCGGGTCATCGACCTCGACGCCCTGCAGGAAGCCGTCGGGAAGCTCGAGGACCTCGAAATCCTCATCAACCGCATCGACACTCGGACCTACCGCGAAGACCCGATTCTGATCCGCGCCAAAGTCGGCAAAGGGACGCTCGTCGCCACCACGCTCCGACCCTACGGCGGTCTGGGAATTCAGCCCGTCGGCGTCATGAACAACCCCGCCGGAGCGGCGCTCCTCGAGTCGCTGATCAAGCTGGCGGAGGAGAGATAAGGCGAGAAGCGAGAGGCGAGGGGCGAACTGCTTTTGGACTGTGGCGACTTGTCGCCGCTATGCAGGAGGGAGGAAGTGTGAAAGGGTGGAGGAAAAAATGGGGCTCCATTCCCCTCATCCCTTCATCTCCTCATCTCTTCACTTCCGCTCTTCCACCCCTCCAAACTCCCCCTCCCGGGTACCTTTCACCCGTGCCCGAGACCCTCACCTTTCCCATTCGCTCCGACAAACTGACGATGTCGGTTCAGGTCAAGAGCCATCTGCTCCACGAGCAAAGCGCCTTTCAGACGATCGACTTCTACGACACGGAGGCCTTCGGCAAAATGCTCTTCCTCGACGGGCACGTTCAGCTCGCCGAGCTCGACGAGCACGTGTACCACGAGTGCCTGGTGCACATCCCACTGTTCAATGTCGTCGAACCGCGCCAGGCGCTCATCGTGGGGGGCGGCGATGGCGGCGTGCTGCGGGAACTGCTCAAATGGCCTCTCGAACGCGTGGACATGGTCGAAATCGACGAGCATGTCATTGCCGCCTCCAAAAGAGCCTGGCCCGAGCTCAGCGCCGGTGCTTTCGAGGACCCCCGCGCCAACGTGATGATCCAGGATGCGTTCGAGTTCGTGAAGACCTGCCGCGAGACCTACAACCTCGTTGTGATGGATTCCACCGATGTGTATGAAGAGGAAGACGCCTCGCTCTCGCAGATGCTGTTCACGCGAGAATTCTATGCCGACCTCTTGAGGCTGCTCTCCGACGATGGTTTCGTCGTGACCCAGGCCGACAACCTGGTGTTCTGCCCCTACTCGCTCCTAGCGATCCAGCAGGAGTTTGGCGCGGTGTTTGCGCGGACGGGCTCGTATCACGCGGTGATCCCGAGTTTCGGGGGCTACAGCGGCTATTGCTGGGCGAGCAGGGGGGCAGAGGTGTCACCCACTTTGCCAAAGGGAGCGGGCGTAGAGGGGCTCCGGTTTCTCAATCAGGCGCGCTATGCGGCGGCTTTTGAGGCGCTGCCGTTTCCTGCATTGGGATAGGCAGGCGTCAAGGCTGCATGTCTCGCTGACATGCTTGGCGCGCGTCCCTAGGCTCAGGTATGCAATCTTTGATTGCGGCGCCCCCTCCCCCCAAGTAAACTGTCCCCCACATCCCGGAGCAACCCACCATGCGCTATCACCGCCTAGGCCAACTTCCTAAAACCCGCCACTTGCAGTTCCGCAACCCCGAGGGCGGGCTCTACCCCGAGGAGCTCATCAGCACCATCGGCTTTTCCAGCATCTTCTCGTTGCTGCACACCCACTATCGCCCCACCGAAGTAAAAGGATTTGAAGACAAAGGGAGTGCGGAGGTCGAATTCTTACCCGAAGGGCCGCTGCACCACCGCCACTTCAAGACAGCGCGCCTGACCCCCAGGGGCGACGCCGTCAGCGGCCGCGTGCCGCTGATGGGCAACTCGGACTGCCTGTGGAACCAGGTCTACGCCGCCGAGCAAATGCCGACCTTCTACAAGAACGCCGAGGCCGACGAGATCGTGTTCGTCCACGACGGCGAGGGCGAGCTTCAGTCGAACTTCGGCACGGTGCCTTTCCGGCCGGGGGACTACCTGGTGGTTCCGCGCGGGGTCATCTGGCGGCTGGGGTTGTGGAATTTGCCGGTGCGCATGATCATCATGGAGAGCCATGGGCCGGTGGAGATCCCACGACGCTACCGCAACGAGTACGGCCAGATGCTGGAGCATGCGCCCTACTGCGAGCGCGACTTCCGGCCGCCGACAGAGCTGGTCACCCACTCCGAGCGCGAGGACCATCAGGTGCTGATCAAGGCGCGCAACCGCTACACGATGTACACCTACCCCTATCACCCGCTGCAGGTGGTCGGGTGGGACGGCTACGTGTATCCGTACGCGTTCAACATCCACGACTTCTGCCCGATCGTCGGCAAGGTGCACATGCCGCCGCCGATCCATCAGACCTTCCACACGCCGGGGTTCGTGGTGTGCTCGTTCTGCCCCAGGGTGCTGGACTTCCACCCCGAGGCGGTGCCGATCCCCTACAACCACTCGAACGTGGATTCGGACGAGGTGCTGTATTACTGCAACGACAAGTTCGGGTCCCGCAGGGGCATCGAGGAGGGCTCGATCACGCTGCACCCGCTGGGTATCCCGCACGGCCCGCAGCCGGGGGCCGAGGAGGCTTCACTCGGAGCGACGCGAACCGAAGAACTTGCGGTGATGATGGACACGTTCAAGCCGCTCAGGTTGACCAAACAGGCTCTGGAGATCGAGGACGGGGAGTACTGGAAGAGCTGGCAGAGCCGATGAGAGACGTGAGAATGGCGAGTGTGGTGAGAATGGTGAGAGTTGATCATCCTCACAGCTAGTCACTTAGGGAGTGACATAGGATTTGAAGGGAATCCGGAGTCGGAGGGCGAACCCTTTAGCGGAATGTAGCCTCTCGCCATTCGCGTCTCGCAAATCGTCAATCGTCATTCGTCAATTCCCTCTCATGGTCCAATTCCAGGTCTTTCCCCGCTCGAAACGTGCGTCCCGGCGATGGAGGCGGTGGCGGAGGTGTTCAATCGCCATGCCGAATAGTGTCCTTCAGTGCCCGGCCAAAGAAGGTGAAACACATGCCAAGTTCAGGCTGCCATGGAATTGAGCGCCGCTATGCTGTGATCGTATGCCATCTTTGAGCAAAGGCGTTTATGATGAACTGGTTACGGCTGCATTGCGCGTCGAACTCGAGACCTTGCCACCGACGCTCAAGGCACGGATAGATCAGCTCGCACCCGAGGATGCGACAGACTATCTCGCCCGCCACATAGCGTCCCGCGCTCGCGAGTACTTGGTTGCGATTAGAGAAGCGGCGCCGGAGGACAGCCTGATCCGTTCGGCGAACGCCATCCTAGGGTTTGCCGGCTCCCAGCAAAACGCTGAGGCGGCCGTTCTTCGCGCGATCCATGACGCAGTCGTTGAGAAGGTCAACTTCCCCTTGATTCCCCTGGCGCAGAGCGCTCTGGTGACGAACGACCAAGGTCTGAACTATCACACCGTATTGCGCTCTGAGATTTCTTCGGCCGATCGAATAGATCTCATTTGCCCATTCATTGGCAATCAAGGGCTGAATCTCATTCTCGACCTCTTGAAGGACTATGGGAGCCGGTTGCGGGTGATCACGACGACGTACCTTGGCGCTACTAATCAGCGAGCTCTCGACAGACTTGCCCAAACTGGCGCCCAGATCAAGATCGTGTACGAAAGAAGTGAGCAAAAGACCGGACTCCATGCCAAATCGTGGATTTTTCATCGCAATACCGGCTTCACTACAGCTACAGTAGGCTCGTCCAATTTGTCGCCAAGGGCTCTAGTTGATGGCTTGGAGTGGAATATCCGCTTGTCGCTGAAGGATGCTCCTCAGGTACTCCAGGAACTAATCGTCACTTTCAACAGACTTTGGGAAGATCCACTCTTTGAGTTGTTCGATCCGGAAAGGGATGCGGATCGACTGAAGAGAGCGCTGAGGTCTCAAAGGGCTGACCAAGACTCGATCGCTTTCTTTGCTGACCTTCATCCGCTACCGCACCAGCAAGAGGCGATGGACGAACTGGCGTATGCTCGGCTTGAGGGCAAGACGGAGAACCTAGTTGTCGCAGCAACCGGCACGGGGAAGACCTTGCTGGCTGCTTTTGACTACAGTCGGCTTTGCCGCGAATACGGCGGACGACCTACCTTGTTGTTCGTGGCGCACCGTGAAGACATCCTCAAGCAGTCCATTGGTGCATTCAGAGCTGTAATGAAGGACAGCGATTTTGGCGAGCTGCACGTTGGTGCGGAACGAGCAGATGACTGGCGACATTTGTTTGCGTCCGTTCAGTCGCTATCTCACAGGAATCTCGTTGAGATCTCACAATCGCAGTTTGATGTGATCGTTATCGACGAATTCCACCATGCCGAGGCGCCGACCTATCTTCGGCTCCTCGATCATTTCAGGCCGAAGCAACTCGTCGGCCTAACCGCCACCCCCGAGCGAGCTGACGGACGTAACGTCATAGAGCGGTTCGGCACGCCAACCTACGAACTTCGGTTGTGGCATGCGCTTGACCGCAAGCTTCTCTGTCCCTTTCACTACTTTGGGATCGACGATCAGACCGATCTAACAGATGTGACTTGGGTGGGCGGTCATTACGCCGACGCCGAACTTGACCTTCATCTTGTCGATCGAGGCGCAGATCGGGCTCGAATCATCATCCGCGAACTGTTGGAGAAGGTTGAGGACGTGGACCGAATGCGCGTCGTTGCGTTTTGCGCGACCATTAGGCATGCGGTGTTTATGGAGGCTCAGTTCCGATCCGCCGGGCTGGACGCTCGCGCACTCCATTCTGGCTTGCCTCCAGAGGAACGGAAAGCGCTCGTTCAGAGCTTTCGAAGAGGAGACCTCTCGATAGTTTGCACTGTGGATCTGTTCAACGAGGGTGTCGATATTCCTGAGATCAACACAGTTCTATTCCTGCGGCCGACGGAGAGTGCGACAGTCTTCATACAGCAACTCGGCCGCGGGCTACGCAATCACTCTGAGAAGGGCGCCCTGACGGTTCTTGACTTTGTCGGGCAGCAGAACCGGCGCTTCCGAATGGATCTGCGGTTTCGTGCCATGACCGGACTAACGCGTGTAGACCTGGAAAAGGCGGTTAGGGGCGAATTCCCGATGCTTCCTCCAGGATGCCATATCAGACTTGACCGAGAGACGCAAGACCGCGTGTTGCGCAACGTGCGGGAAGCGATTCCTTCAAGTACCAGAGCCATTGTGGACGAACTGCGCCGGATGCATGCGGCTGGGAAGGCCATCACGCTGGGCTCATTCCTTCAAGAGTCGGGGCTCGAGCTTTCAGACCTGTATAAAGGCCGGAGCTTCAGCATTCTGAAGTATGCCGCGGGACTGACATCGCGCGAATCGCAGGATAGCAAACGCGTGGGTTCCTTCACGCACATTGACGATCTTAGGCGTATTGATGGATATCGAGCTTGGCTTGAAGGCGCAGAGGGTGATCCCCGATGGGAACGCATGATAGCCATCCCGCTAAATCGGTCGACGTCCCTGGACGGACTCGATTCCATCGCGAAGGACGAGTTGCTTGAGCTGCTGTCGGTCGTCGAAGAGCGAGCCCAGCACCGTCCGGCAATAGGCAGCGATCTCCCATTTTCGCTTCATAGTCGCTACACGCGCGACGAAATTGTAGCGCCCTTCCGCGAGAGACCCGACTCAATGAGGCAAGGAACATTCTACGTTGACGAACTGGGACTGGACGTACATCTTGTCACGCTTCGCAAGTCCGAGCGCGATTTTTCGCCAACGACTCGATACGCCGACTACTTCATCGCGCCAGATCAGCTTCACTGGGAAAGCCAGTCGACCACTACCGCGTCTTCGCCTACAGGTGAGCGGCTCTGCAAAGGACTGGGACGGCACCTGTTCTTCGTTCGTGAGCAGAAAGTGGAGGACGGTCGCACCTCCCCGTTCACTTGCCTGGGCCTTGCAAATCCCATAAGCAGCGAGGGAGAGAAGCCGATAAGTCTCCTCTGGAAGCTAGAGCACGTCGTTCCAGATCACATCTTCGTGCGCTTTCGTGCAGCGGCGGGCTAGCTGCAGAAGACGAGCGAACGGCGGGACGCGAGAAGGCAGAGATCGGCCCATAATCCGTTCAGATGTTCTGGTTGGCGGTTGGGAATGCGGCGTTCTTCGTGTTTCACACGGCGCTGATTCTGTTCAACCTGTTCGGGTGGGTGAGCCGGAAGACGCGGAAGTGGCAGCTCGTCACGCTGGGGCTGACGGCGTGCTCGTGGCTCGTGTTCGGATTTTGGCGCGGGTGGGGGTATTGCCTTTGCACCGACTGGCACCTGCAGCGACCCCCCACCCGGTTCGGACTGCGTCCTCACCGACCTCTCCCCCAGGGGGCGAGGTGATGACAAAGACCAGTCGCGGATGTACGTTCAGCTCATGATCCAGACGCTGACCGGCTGGCGGCCCTCGGACGAGGCGACGATGTGGATCACGGGCGGGGGGTTTGTGTTTGGGCTGGTGATGGGGGTGGGGATGGCCGTGCGGGACAAGAAAGCGATGCGCGATACGCGATGAGCGATGGGGAAGGCGAGAGGCGAGAAGCGAGAAGCGTGGGGATTGACCATTGACGAATGAGGGAAGCGCTAGGGAATTGACGATTTTCGATTTACGATTTACGAATGTGGGAGGCCCTAGGGAATTGACGATTTACGATTGACGATTGACGAACGGAGAGGGAATGCCGCCCCTCGCAGGGGGTTGAAGAGGCAATAGACATTAGGCATTAGGCATTAGGCATTGGGCATTGGGCATTAGGCGTTGGGCGCAGGGCACTACACGTTAGGCAATGAGGTGGCGAGTTAGGCCCTGACGCGACCGGCGCCCCCTACTTCTTCGGACGTGAAAACGAGATGCCCACGCCGTCGAGAGCGATCTTGGCGCGCTCGGCGGAGAGAGCCTTGTTCGGCTTGCCATCGAACGTGCCTTCCCAGCTCACCGGCAGCTTCAGGCCGCCAAAATCGCCAAAGGCCGTGTAGCGCAGCACGATCTCGCCGACAAGCGCACCCGTGCCTCGGCCCGTCGTCTTCAGCGACAGCGGCTTGCCGGTTGTGGGCTCAAGGGTTAGCACCGCCGAAGTGCCGCCAAACCAAACTTCGACGTTGGCGCCATCTTGCGACGCGGCGCGCTCGATGGCCACGAAGTCCTTGTGCTTTCGCGCCTTCAGAAGGGTCAAGAGCCTTAGGTCTCGCACCCTTTCCATGGCGCGCCGTTGAACCGGGTGCATCGGTTCCACGTCGCTGCCTGCGGCAAAGAAGCCGTCCTTTGGCGTGGAGACGGAGGAGTATTCGCTGCTGTTCCACTTGCTGATCATCGCGACCTCGCCAGGGAACCTGACGGCCAATACCTCGCTGTGGTCGAACTTGTTTCCGCCGGATTCGACGACTTCTTCGGTCAGCTCTCGATACCAGTTGGTCCCGTCAACCCTGCTTGATCCACCGCACCAGGTAACGGCCTTCTCGACCCAGCTCCTCCCTGCGGCAAGCTGTGGGGCTGTGCCGCTGGGGCGGGGCGCATCGCGATCTACCAGGCGGTCTGCATTGGCGAGAAAGCGGGTCCGGCAACCGTCGGATGCGAAAACGTAGAGCTTGCCTGCGTGGACCGCAAACCGTTCGGTGGACCCTCGGCCCGAGAGCGGCCCCATGCTGCCACAAGCGCCGCCGAGCTGGACTTCGTACCTCTCTGGAGCGGCAAGAAAGGCGCGTCGGTTCGCCTCGTTGGCGAAGAAGTAGCGGTACCCATAGCGATCGGCAAACAGGGTTTCCCTGCCGGGGGTCTCGGCCTTGCGCTCGATCAGCTCGACGACGTCCTTTTTGAACGCACCAATGGAGTGGTCTTTGAGGTTGGCTGGGCCCTGAATGGGCGCAAGGGCGATGGCGGCGACGAGATTTAGCATGGCGACACTTCCAGATCCGACGGTCTCAGCATTCTAACACAGTTTTTATTGAACGATCAACTAAGTTGATTTTCCGCAGACGATTTGTGGTGCTGATCAGGCCCTTCTGGGTTGCGCCCAGGCCGTGCCGTCGGCGATCAGGCGGTCGTAGTGGTCGCGAAGTTGGGAGATGGCTTGGTCGAAGGGATCGAGGCTCCGATACGATTTTGAGAGCATGACGGCTCCCTCCATGACGGCCAGGGTATAGGCTGCGAGCGCCGCACCTTCGACGTCCTCTGGGAACCGTCCGGCCGCGGCCTGGATGCACTCCTCGATGGTTTTTCGCCAATTGTCGAAGTTGGCGGAGACCAATTGCATGGCCTTTGGATGGCTGTTGGCGAGCTCTAGCGCAAGGTTGCCGATGGGGCATCCGTACTGGAAGTCCGTCATCATGATGACTTGTCGGTAGCCGTCCAGGACTCCAAAGATGCGCTCAACGGGATCGTCCACGCGCTCAAACACGGGCTTGAGCAAGCCCTCGTAGATGTTGTCGCGATACCATTCGAGCACGGCAAGAAGAAGGTCCTCTTTGGTCGGGAAGAAGTAGTAGAGGCTTCCGCTATTGACGCCCGCTTGCTTGAGGATTTGAGCGACGCCCGTAGCGTTGTAGCCCTGAATCAGAAACAGGTCACGTGCCGCCTCGATGAGGCGTTCTCTGGTGTCGGCGTGATGTGCCATCTGAGTTGAACGATCACTCAACAGGATAGCACAGGATTACGGGAATGCTCTTGTGAGGAGCATTCTTTCTGCCAGGCCGCGGCAGTGCCTCAGACTCTTCTGAGGCCCAAGGCGAGGCTAAGGGCCTCGTCGACCTGTTTCATCGCCTGATCGGAAAGGGTTGCGTAGACGCCGACAACTCGGCTCTTATCAATCGTCCTCAGTTGCGACAGCATGACCTTCGACCGGCGGTCCAACCCTCTATCCGGCGGTTCGATCAGAGCCTCGAATGGGTAGATCCGTTCGGTCTTGCGGCTGGTAATTGCCGCAACGGTCACGACCGGGCTGTGCTCGTTCATTATGTCCGGCGAGATCACGAGCGCCGGGCGCTCACCAGCTTGCTCGGAGCCGGCGACGGGGTCCAGACGGACCCGAACCACATCACCCCTTCGGATTGGACCCACGCTCAAGCTCCTCCTCGAGGGGCAGATACTCGCGCGCCGTTTCGCGGGCGATATCGGCCATCTCCCTGCATCCTGCCGCAATTTCGTAACGGAGCCGATCTCGCTGCCGGCGGTCCAGCCATTCGGTGATCAAGCTCCCGATGACCGCGCTTCGCTTTCCTGGCTCGACCACGGATTCAAAGGTCCCCACGGCTTGTTCTGGCAGAGAATACGTACGCTTGACTTGCCGGTCCATCCCACTACTCTACCATACGTTTATTGGTATGAATCTATGAACTCACGGAAACGCCCGGGGCAAGAGCTTCCTTTCGGCAAGGCCGCGGCAATCGAGCTGGGTGAAGGGGACGAAGCCGATTGTGAGCGCCGGGGAGCCAGGTTTGAGGCGGAAGTCGCCTTTGGCCGGGTCCATGAACATCGGGTCGGCGATCAGGGAGTGGACGTCTTGGCCTTTGCTGCGCCAGGCATCGAATGTCATGCCCGCGAAGTCGAACGATTGCGGATCTCGGATTGTGGATTGCGGATTGGGAACCCGCCAATACAGGTTGTTATCGAGCCTGAAGTTGTCGCCGGTCCAATTGCTGCCGAGCAGCGGAGCGTCGCCGAAGAGCACGAGATTGCGCTCCATCGTGAACGAAAGGTGAGGCTCGGCGCGGGTGCGCATGAGCTGCGCTTCCTTGCCGAAGGCGAACACGTTGTTCCGGATCACGTTCTCCTTGCCGTAATGCTGGTGGAAGCCCGCGCTCTTGGTGCGGAACGCGACGTTTTTCTCGACCAGGATGCCGGTGCTGCCTTCGTCCGGGTAGATTCCCCATCCGCCGTAGCTGAAGCTTTGGATGTCATGGATCTGGTTGCGCTGGATGACGGTGCCGGCTTGCGGGCCAAGCGTGTAGATGCCGCCCATATCCGACAAAACTCCCTGTCCGATGTGGCCGATCCGGTTGCCTAGGATCGTGTTGTGGTGCGCGCCGTTCTCCTGGTAGCCCCACGACCACCCTACCGAAATGCCTGTGTAGTAGAGGTCCCAAATGAAGTTGCCGCCGACGTGATTGTGGGGGTTCTGGCCGATCCACACGCCCACCGCCGCCGGATGGAGGCGCCCGCCGCCGTGGATGGAATTGGCGACGACCTGGCAACGCTCGGTGAGCAGTTCCGGATCCTTTTGCCAACTCATTTCGCCGATCTTGACGCCGCCCGCGCCGAGGTCGGACAATTCGTTCTTTGCGATCGTGATGCGCTTGCAGGCGGGGCCGATGTCGATGGCGTAGGTTCCCGTGCGAGCGATCGTGTTGCCCGAGAACGCGCAGTCTCGCGTGCCGGAGAAGTTCACCGCGCCGCGCAAGTCTGCTTCGGCCTGAGGGAAGTTGCGGCCTTCGGGTGGCGCTACCCAGTTGGTGCCCTCGAGGTGCAGGCCCGTGAAGACGACGTGTTCCACCCATTTGCGCTTGTCGGTATCGCCTCTGAACTCGATGAGCGAAGTGGCGATCGGCGCCTCGACTTTCAGGACGGCCAGCTTCTCGCCGGGTTTTGGGATGTAGGTCAGATCGCCGGTCGGCTTGTCGAGATACCACTCGCCCGGCTCCGACAACGCCTCCTTCACATTCTCGACCAGGAAGCGGTAGCCCTTGTTGAAGTCGCGCCACCACGCATCGGTGCCGGTGGGAGCCTTGAAGGTGACAACGTTGGCCTGCGCGTCCACCGACTTGATGCGATTGCGCGACATGATCCACTCGTGGAAGTTGAGCACGTCCACGTCGTCGCGGTTCGCCCAATCGCCTCGAATGTCGCCCGGATGAAACTGAAACCGGTCGTTGCCCTTGCCCTTGGATTCGGGCGTGGGGTCCACGTGCTCGGCGACCGTGTGATAGCCGTTCTTCGGAAGCCTGGGCCGGTAGCGCCGCTCGCCGTTGACAAAAAGCTGGATGAAGTCCCACTTGCCGGCTTTGACTTCGGGCAGGTTGGTCCGGAACCAGCCGTTGGGGAGCTTTCTCCAGCCCGAGATCGGTTTCATACCGGAGATCACGGCTGGCCTCTCCTTCATCGAGCGGGCAGCGGGCCCTTCCCAGCGGCGGGGGGCTGCCTTCGTCCCGGAGTCATCGGGCTCGAAAACCAGGGGATTCGCCAGGCGATAGAGGCCGGAAGCGACGTGGACCGTGGCGGGCGAGGATCTGGGTACCAGACGAAGCCTGAGGCGCGCGGCGTCCAGCGTGGCCAGCGGGCCGTCGGTCTTGGCACGGTTGGGTCTGGATAGCCGTCCCGACCATCGGTCGTTTCCCGTGGGATCAACGTAAAGGGTCACCCCGGCTACCGGGGCGGCTGCGAGGATGCAGAGCGCGGCGATCATGGCGTTCGCTTTTGAGTTCGCTCTGGCGTGTCGGTGATCCTGCACGCGCCCAAAGTGAAGCAGGTCAGGCTGCGCAATAGATCGAATCTTGGGTCATGCTTGCGATCCTAATCGGTGCTAGCCTTTCCATCATGGGAGCTCAGACCGCCCCTCAGCCTTACCGCGAACTGGTGATCACCAAGGACACGGTGCTCACCGCCTCAGACGTGTTGCGTACGCGGATCGTGGTCAAGGCCGACCACGTGACCCTGGATGGGGGAGGGCTGACGCTAAGCGGACCTGGCAAGCCTGGAGACCTCAAGACCTTCGAGGAAGCGGGTATCGGCGTGCTCGTCGAGGGCTGCACCAACGTCACGGTCAAGAACCTGAAGGCTAAGGGCTTCGCCATCGGTCTGAAGGTGAAGGACTGCACGGCGCCGGTGGTGGAAGGGTGCGACTTCTCGACCAACTACCACAACCCGGAGCACGGTTGGGGCGAGCTTCCCGCGCGGGGCGGGATGATCCTAGAGGGTGTGAAGCTTGGCGTGTTCCGGAACAACAAGGCTAATCAAGTTTGGGACGCGCTGAGCCTCACGAACTGCGACGACAACCTATTCCTCGACAACGACTTTTCGCACACGTCGAACACGTGCGCGAAGCTCTGGACCTCGAGCCGGAACAAGTTCCTGAACAACGACATGAGCTACGGCATCCGCATCGACCGCGACAAAGGCGAGGTCCACGCGAGGGACTCCACTAGCGTGCTGATCGAGTCCGGTTCGAACGACAACACGTTTTATCGCAACAAGATCACGCATGGCGGCGACGGCGTGTTCATCCGCCCGCTGAACGGCTGGATCTCGAAGGGGAACGTGTTCATTGAGAACGACACGAGCTTCGCGAATAACAACTGCGTGGAATCGTGGAGCCCCGGCAATACGTTCATCCGAAACGTCGCGAACAGGGGGTCGTACGGGTTTTGGCTCGGCGGCAGCGACCAGACGACCCTGATCGGCAACGAGGCGAGCTATAACGGTTTGCCGACCGGATATCACAACGCGCCGGAGGGAGGCTTCGCGCACGGCGGGATCGTGATAGTCGGTGGCACAAGCTCGCACAGCTTGATTTCCGGGAACAAGCTGGTGGGCAACAACGGCGGCGGGATCGTGTTCCGGGGCGACACGGCCACCAAGGGCGCCGCCTGGAGGACGTTGCATTGGGTGGTTCAGCAAAACCGCATCGAGGACAACAAGTTCGGGGTCTGGGGCAGGTATGGCGACTGGATTCACCTTGGAAACAACGTGCTGATCGGAAACGACAAGGAGGACGAGATATCCGACACCGAGCACCTGATCCGTGCGCCTTGGGACGAGAAGATCACTCGGGCGCCGATCGCGCGGCTCCGAGGGCCGGAGCGGGCCGAGGCCGGGCAGGAAGTCGTGTTCGATGCGAGCGGCAGTTCCGATCCGGCGGGGCTCGCCTTGACCTATTCTTGGCGGTTCAATGCGGAATCCGCCGAAGGCCCGACCGTGCGCCGCAAGTTCGACAAGCCCGGCTACTACCGTGTGGGGCTTAATGTGTCGAACGGGGCATTGGCCGGGATGGCGTTTCGCGACCTAATTGTGGCGGAAAGCCCCACCCTTGTTTCGGCTCGGCGAAATGAGGGAGGGGTTGGGGTGGGAGACCCGATAGGCCGGGAACTCGGTACCGAGGGCTCTGCCGCCCAGTGGACCGGTGAGCAGCCGGGCGCCACGGAGCCCGACGGCGGCCTGATCTTCGCCGACGATACCGATTCGGTGATGGGCAAGACCTCGCTCAGGTGGAGCCCAAACCCCTATAAGGGACTCTATGCGACCGCGATCTTCCCTCGCGACCGAAAGGCGGATTGGGACCTGAGCAAGAGGAAGTCGCTGGTATTTTGGATGAAGGCCGAGAATCCGAACATCCCCGGATTCCAGGAGCCGGGTCCAGTGGTGCGGCTCTACACGGCAAAAGGCACCATCAAGATCCAGCCCTCCAAAGGCGCGAACCTCTATGTGAACCGAATGCCCTACAGCGAGGCGCGTTATTTGTGGATGCGCGTGGAGATTCCGCTTGCGGGCAACGACGATTGGGAGCGGACGGTCGAGGGCACGCCCGACCTGAAGCACGCAAACGCCTTCAGCCTGTCGATGGACGCTTGGGGCGGCGACCCGTTTACGATTTGGCTGGACGGATGGAGGTTTGAGTGAGGGACAAAAGGCGAGAAGTGAGAGGCAAACGATGATCAAGCTTGCCATTCAGGGCGGGGAGCCCATTCGAAACACCCCCTTTCCACGGTGGCCGGTGTGGGACTCGGCTGAGGAGGAAGCTGTTCTTCGCGTTGTGCGGAGCGGCGCTTGGTGGCGGGTCGGCGGGCATGAGGTCGAGCGCTTCGAGCAGGAGTTCGCCGAGGCGCACGGAGCCCGGTTTGGGATCGCGAACACCAGCGGCACGGTGGCGCTAAGGCTGGCGCTATGGGCGTGCGGCGTGAGGGCCGGCGATGAGGTGATCGTGCCGCCGTACACGTTTCTGGCGACGGCGACGGCGGTGGTCGAGCAGAACGCGACGCCGGTGTTCGTGGACATCGACCCCGAGACCTATAATCTCGATCCCAATAGAATCGAGGCGGCGATCACGCCGAGAACCAAGGCGATCATCCCGGTTCACTTTGCCGGTCGAGCGGCGGATATGGAGCGGATCCTTGATATCGGCCGACGACATAAGTTGTCGGTGATCGAGGACGCGGCACACGCGCACGGTGGCGCTTGGAAGGGAAAGGGGCTGGGTTCGATCGGCGCAATGGGATGCTTCAGCTTCCAGGACAGCAAGAACATGACCTCCGGCGAGGGTGGGATCGTGATCACGAACGATGAAGCACTGGCCGAGGAGTGCCGCTCGATACACAACTTCGGGAGGCGGCCCGGCGGGGCCTGGTATGAGCACAACCTGATGGCCTCGAACTACCGGATGACCGAGTTTCAGGGGGCGGTGCTGCGGTGCCAGCTTGGGAGGCTTGCCGATCAATCTGCCACCCGAGAGACCCATGCGGCGCGGCTCACTTCGCGGCTATCCCAGGTTCCCGGAATTGCCCATCAACCCAGGGGGGAGGATGAGACCGTGAAGGCATATCACCTTTACCTTTTCAGGTTCGATGACGAGGCCTGGGGGTTCTCGCGGGAGACGTTCGTCAAAGCGATGAACGCGGAGGGGGTTCCGGTGGCTGCGGGATACCAGATTCCTCTTTACCGACAGCCGATCTTTTCCGGTCCTGACTTCGGGCCATACACGGCGGCGTTCGAGCAGAACCCGACGCTCGACTATCGACAGGTGCATTGCCCCGTCGCCGAGCGGGCCTGCTCGACGGAGGGTTGCTGGATGCACCAGTCGGTGCTGCTGGGTTCTGAGAGGGATATCGACGACATCGCGGATGCGTTTGAGAAGGTGTGGGAGGGCCGAGCATCGCTCCAGACTGACTCCCTCTCTCCCCATGGGGAGAGACCGTAAGCGTCAGCGAACGGAGTGAGGGTGGAACACGGCAGAAAACCTCCGTCATGTTCGGAGTTTCCATCTCTCCCCATGGGGAGAGACCGTGAGCGTTAGCGAACGGAGTGAGGGGGTTCTCGCGTGGCCAATCATCGTATTGCCCGGGTAGTCGGAATCTTGGCGGGGGTTCACCCTCACACTGTTCCCCCGATGATCGGGGTCACAGCCTCCCCCTCGAGGGGGAGGAGATAGCGGTGGAATCATCGAAGGTCACTGAGAGGACTGATCATGTTCAAAGCAGGAGCATCTCAGGTCGACATCAGCCCGCCCGTCGGTGTTGAGTTGTCGGGGTTTGTGGCGCGGGAACAGCCGTCGGTTGGGGTGAATGATCCGCTGTTTGCGAATGGGCTGTACCTCGACGATGCCGAGGGTGGGACATTTCAGTGGCTCCACGCAGATTTGCTCGGATTCGATGGTCCAACCTGTTCGTGGATTACCGATGCCACGCGTGGGGCAGTGAACTACTGGCTATTGAGGCGCTTCGCGATTTCGGCGACTCACACCCATTCGGGACCACCTCTGGCTCAGCTTAACAACTGCGGGGCGTGGGAACCTGGTGACCCATTTTCGGATCGGGATCTTCAGTACATAAGCGACCTTTGGGAGAGCTTTCCGCGGGCATCGGTATTGGCGTCGACGCGACCCCAGCCGGCCACCCTCCACCTCGGCCGGGCGGAGTGCACCTTGAGCAAGGACCGCCGCGGGTTTGCCAGCGCGCATGTGGACCATCGGCTCGGTGCGCTGGGGATCAAGAGAGAGGATGGGAGCTACCTGGCAGTTCTCGCGAACTACCCGTGCCACCCGGTCGCGCTGGGCGGGCAGAACCGCAAGATCAGCGGCGACCTGCACGGTTTTGCCGCCGACCACTTGTCGCGCAGCCTGCCCGGGCGGCCGGTGGTGCTGTTCACGAACGGCGCCTGCGGCAACCTGAACCCTCCCGACGTCGGCGTGGACTTCACAACCTGTGAGGCCTGGGGCAAGCAGATGGCGGACTCCGCCCTCGAAGCGCTTGAGCACGCGGAGGAGATCGAGGGGCCCATCAAGGCCGCCGACGAGACGATCCGGCTCCCCGTGGAAGAGCTTAGCGACGCGGAGCTTCGAGCGAGAGCGGAAGCGCTGCGCGCCGAGATTCGGGACTGGAACAACGAGTGGGTGGGGCGTGCCTGTGAAGCCGTGGACATGTGGGAGCGGTGGATGGAGCCGCTCGACCACCGCTGGGCGCCCCAGGAATTGCCGCTTCAGGCGATCCGCATCGGGCCGCTCAAGATCGCTTGCTTCGGGGCGGAAGTGTTCTCGACCATGGGCGACCACCTGCGAGCAGATTGCGGCGATCCGCTGTGGGTCGTGGGTTATGCGAATGGTCTGATCGGCTATGTGTGCCCTGAAGTCGCTTACGACGAGGGCGGCTATGAGCCCGCAAGCTCCTTCGTCTACTTCAACAAGCCGCCCCTCAAAAGGGGGTGTTTTGAGATGGCGAGGGAGAGGATGGCGGCGCTGTTGAATGGCCTGTAGGTCGGTTGGATTGGTTGCGCCGGCACGGAACCGGCGGCTACATTGATCCCAACCTTCGTGTGGGACCCTGGTTGCGCCGGCACGGAACCGGCGGCTACGCTGTTCTTGACATACAGACCAAGAACCCGCGCACCCGCACCGACAGACCTACTTCACCGGCCACTTGGCGAAGGTGACCTTCTTGATGATCGCCGGGTTGCTGGCGAGCGGGTTGTCGTTTCGGTCGCGCTGCAGGTTGACGATCTTGTCCACCACGTCCATGCCAGTGACCACCGCGCCCCAAACCGTATAGCCCTCTGAACGAGGAACCAGCTTACCGCCGGAGAACTTCGGGTTCAGGAAGGGGACATCGGCCACGCAGATGAAGAACTGGCTGCCGGCAGAGTCGGGATCGGGCGTGCGCGCCATGCTGAGGATGCCGCGCAAGTGCGGAACGTCGTTCATTTCGCCCTTGATCGTGAATCCCGGGCCGCCCATGCCATCGTTCATTCGGTTGTCGTCTTTGGAGTTCGGGTCGCCGCCCTGGATCATGAACCCGGGGATGACGCGGTGAAACTTGGTGCCGTCATAAAATCCCTTCTTGGCGAGCTTCTTGAAGCTCGCGACGTGCCCGGGCGCCTTATCTTGGAAGAAGCGCAGCACGATCTTGCCGAGGTTTGTGTCGAGGATGGCGACCTCTTCGCCTTTGGCGGGCTTAGCGCCTGGCTTGTACTGGGCGTCGGTTCCAGGCTTGGGCTTAAGGACCTGCGCGAACGCCGAAAGGGCAGCGAGCGTGAGAAGGGAGACGAACAACAGCTTCATGGCTACAGATTCTGAACGAATCGAGCCCTGTTTTGGTTTCCCGGGTTTTTCAGGCGCGTTTCAGAAGAACCCTGTAGGGTGGGCGTCTCGCCAGCGAAACCTAGGCCTCGGCCCGGCAGGCCACCGTACCCGATGCCCCGATGCGGCAAGCGGCTAGACGATCTGAACGTCGTGTGGCCCGCTCTGGATCTGTCCGATCACCGCCGCCGCCTCGCCGCTTTGGTTGAGCTGCTGTACGACCGCCGCCGCCGCATCGGCGTCTACCAGGAGGACCATTCCGATCCCCATGTTGAATGTGCGAAACATCTCTTGATCGGGAACGTTTCCGGCCTCTTGGATGAGCTGAAAGATTGGGAGCGGGGTCCAGGTGCGCCGATCGACGATGCCCTGCATATCGGTCGGAAGCGCGCGCGGCAAGTTGTCGTAGAGGCCGCCGCCGGTGATGTGCGCCACGGCCTTGACCCCGAACTCCTCTTGGAGCAGAGGATAGACAGACTGGAAGTAACACTTGTGGGGCCGGAGCAGCTCGGCGCCGATGGTTGAGTTGAGCGTTGGGATTTCGTCGCGCACAGAATAGCCCGCGATCTCAAAGAGTGCTTTGCGTGCAAGCGAGAAGCCGTTGGTATGGAGCCCGGTGCTGGCGATTCCGACCAGCGCGTCGCCACTTTGGGCCAGACCGCGAGGGAAGCGCCTATCGAAGTCTACGACGCCCACGATGGAGCCGATGATGTCTATCTCTTCGTCGTGATAGACGCCGGGAAGCTCGGCAGTCTCGCCTCCAAGAAGCGGCATCTGAAGCTCGGTGCAGGCCTTGGCGATGCTGCCCACGACCTGTTGGAACTGCTCCGACTGGATCATGGAGGTCCCAAAGTAGTCCATGAAGAACAGGGGCCGGGCGCCTTGGCAGAGGATGTCGTTCACACAGTGGTTGACGATGTCGAAGCCGAGCCCCGAAAAGTCGCCCATCATGGCGGCCACGCGGGTTTTTGTCCCTACGCCGTCGATGCTCGACACCAGAACCGGTTGCTGAATGCCCGGAAAGCTGGCGTGAAAGAGGCCCCCAAACCCGCCGACGCCTGCCACGACGTTTTCGTTGTAGCTGGCTCGAATATCCGGCAGGACCGCCCGCAAGGAACGGTGCGCCGCGTCGATATCGACACCCGAGCTCTGGTAGGTCAGCGTTTCATCCGGCATCGGAGGGACTGTACCCCGCTTGGCCGTATCGGAAAGGACCACCTCCGCTTGGAAGGGAAGGGGTGGCGCCGCGATGCCGGTCGGGGGCAGCCATTGTGCCTTTGCCGCTGCTCCTCAGGTACCCTACGCCCCGGTGTGAGCCGGTAGCTCAGTCGGTAGAGCAACGCCCTTTTAAGGCGTGGGTCCTGGGTTCGAGTCCCAGCCGGCTCACCAAACCTACTTGAGAGTCGCTAGTTTTCGGACTCGCCCATCGAGGATTGGCTTGTCGTGATGCGCTCCCGCCATGCCTTGGTCTTCACGGTGTAGTACTTGTTGTCGCCGGGCATTCCGGGGGGAAGGTTGTAGGTAAGCGTCGGCACCTGGTAGATCTTGGGGACGTTTGTGCCCATATCGAAGTAGTTCGAAACGAACGTGCCCAGCACTTGGTTCTGCTTTCTGCTAACGACCTTTCCTTGGGCGTAAAACGCGCCGGCAAGGCTCAACTGGGCATCACCCGATCCGCAAGCCAGGTTCAGATTCCCAAGGGCCAGCAGGCCGATGCGGGCCTGGGTCGGAAAGAGCTTGCCAGAGACCGGCAAGAGGCTGCAGCTGATCGAGATGTCGCTTCGGCCATAGATGGTGCCGTTCCCATCGTAAGTGATGAGCTCCTTGGAGTCGCCCAACTGCAGTCCGTTCGCAAAGCGCACAATTCCGTTGACGGTGAGTTTGGCAGGGGTAGTGCTCGTCTTGGGAACAAAGGACATGCTGTTGCCATAGGCGTCTGGACCGTAGCTGAAAGCGGTTGTGGTCGCCGTGATCATGGTCTTGGGGATGGTCATGGACCGTGCCTCCAGATAGGCTTCCTGAGTGTCCCAAACGGTCCCATAGGAGTCTTTATAAGCCTTTGCCCCCAGACCGTTGACGAACGGAAATTCGATCCCAAGGAACCCAAGGTCATAGGTGTTGCTGGTTCCGTTGTCGCTGAAGACCTGGCTCGCGCCCTGGTTACCCGTGTAGCCGTCGCTCACGTACGATCCGT
This sequence comes from Armatimonadota bacterium, assembly GCA_016223145.1. NCBI lineage: Bacteria > Bacillati > Armatimonadota > Armatimonadota bacterium. Next base: position 149,101 of record JACRPN010000012.1, read on the forward strand.
CGATCTTGCCTTTGGCGAGTCCCCCGTTCAGGTCGGCGGCTTCGCCGATGTTGGCGGATCCATTGATCGAGATGCGCCCGTGCTTGGCGCGGACCTCGGTGCCAAGCTGTTCGACGCCGTTCAGCGATGGAGGAGGAGGCACTTTCGCCAGCAAGCCTGAATCGATCCCGTAGTAGTTGTTGCCGATATAGGCGCTGCCAGACATCGTGCTGTTCAGGTCCGTTTCGGTCAGCGGAGGATCGTAGCTTCCGTTCTTGTTGTAGTCCTGATAGGGCTCCGCAGCATTCCAAATGTGGTCGCCGTTGGCGTCGGTGAAGGGTTCGCCTGGGTCCCACACGCCGTTGTGGTTGGAGTCCGTATAGGCCTCTGCCGCGTCCCAATGGCCGTTGTGGTTGACGTCGGAATAGGGCTCGCCTTCACCGAGAATATGCACGGACCCGCGGATGTCCACGTTGCCGTTGATGGATTGGCCGAGCGCGCCAGTCCCCGCGAAGATCGCGTTGTTCCAGATGCCTACGTTGCGGCTGTCCACAAACATGCGCAGGCTCTTTTTGAAGCCGTTATAGGTGCAGGTCGAGGTGATCCAGGCCTTTCGGGCGTCGCTGGTCGGCTGGACCTGAACCGTGACCGCAGCCCCAGGGGCAATCTCCGCGATCGCCGAGTTGATGCTCGACTCCAGCGACTCGAAATTGCCCTGGTTTTCGTCCATCTCGGAGTAAGACTTGGCGATCTGGTACTCCAGGCCCGCTTGGGCTGCCTGGAACGCCATTACGGCATCGCCGTCCCTCATGGAGCGCTTCATCGACTGCACGGCGAGGCCCGAGACTCCGACGCAAAAGACGAGCAGGACCGTCATGCCGAGGAGCAAGAAGGCCGACATGAACCCTTTGGTGCGGTGGAATTTCATTGTGCGTTCCTCAACAAGACTGTGGATTTCATGCGTTGAGATCTCCGTTCGCCACCCACCAGCTCGCTGGTGATCAGGTTCACCGTCACCGCACGTCCAGAACCGATGGTGTTCAACTGGAATGGAGGCACATACTCTTGATATTGGGAGGAGCCGGAATCGGGATCTTCGAGAAGCAGGTTGTCCACGAGCACGCGGTCCGTATCGCCATCGTAGAGCTTCCCATCCAGGACGTAGAACTCGTGCGACACCCCGTCCGAAACCACGGGAATCAGGATTTCCCTTTCACCCGTCACCGTGTCAGAGGCTGAGGCGCGTTTCGGGAGGTTGTAGACGATGGTCGATCCATCTTCGGAAACGCTGACGTTGACGGCTTCGCGGATCGTCTCAAGCACGTGCCGTATGCCTTGCGCGTTGGACTGCGAAAGGACCGTGTCCTCGTTGGCACGAGTCATGGAGCGAAGCCCTGATATATAGAGCGTGGTCATCCCGAACAGGACAAACGATAGGAGCGACGTGCCGATGAGCAGTTCCACCAACGTGATGCCCCGTTTTCTCATTTGTAGCCTCCCACGATGGTGCCGGTGGTGAAAGTCTGCGACTTGCCGGATGTGCTGGTCCACGAAATGGTGATCAAGACCTTCTTTGATCCGGCTGCGATGTCGGAAATCGTCAGCGTTCCCTCTCCGTCTTTGAGCATCGTCGCCGGGCTGTAGAGCGAGGCGTCGTCCATGGGGATGTTCGTGAAGCTGAACGGCTGGCCGTATTGGCCGTCATCGATCAGGTGCAGGCCGGAAAGGGTCTCCGCATTGAGGTCAGAGGGCTTTAGGAGCTGAAGGTGCTCGGACATCTTGGAGGCGAGTTGGCTCGCGACCGAGTGTTCATGGGCGATCTTCTCTGAGCGGTCGAGCACCGGATAGAGCGAGTAGAAGGCCGCAGCGCCGAGCGCAAGCACGAACACAGCCGCGAGCACATCGAGGAAGAACACGCCGCGATCGCGACGAGGACTCCGTCTCGGCATGGGACTAAGGACGTCTATCAGCGCTCGGCTCTGCGCGGCCACGATAACCTTATTCCATGCTTGTCCCGACCCATCACGCCATGATAAACACGAAGTCTTAGATGCCACCACAGGTGTTGTTGGAACAGTCAGGCCAGAACGTTATCGCTACGGCGAACGAAATGCCGAGAATGCCTCCGAATACTTCGATCCTGAGCCCGTATTGAAAAGCACCACTCGCTCGCCGAACTTCACGTCGCCTTGGGCGACCAGAGCCTTGAGGGCGGCATAACACGCTCCTCCCTCGGGACAGGCGGCGACGCCCGAAGCGGCGCCGAGTTCGTAGGCGCCCTGCATCAGTTCGGCGTCCGTGACGGTAGGCGTACCCCCGCCCGTCTTTCGCAGTATGTCGAGCATGATGAAGTCGCCGATCGCTCGGGGAACACGGAGGCCCGCGGCAATCGTGCGCGCGCCCTTCACTTCCTCGGCTGACGTGGCGCCCGACATGAAAGCCGGCGCGAGGGGAGCGCAGCCTTCGGCTTGGACAGCATAGAATCTGGGCCGCTTGGCGCCGATCCAGCCCATGGCCTGCATTTCGTCAAATGCCTTTGCCATGCCGATCAGCCCAGTGCCCCCGCCCGTGGGATAGAGGATTACGTCGGGCAGCTCCCAGGCAAATTGCTCGGCGATCTCATAGCCCATCGTCTTCTTGCCCTCGACACGGTAGGGCTCCTTCAGCGTGGACATGTCGAACCATCCTTCTGATTCCTTGCGCTGCTGGACCTCTCTTGCGCAATCGGTGATGAGGCCGTCGACGAGGACTACCTTGGCTCCCGACACTTCACATTCGAGGCGGTTTGCCAGGGGCACGTCTTTCGGCATAAACACGTGGGCTTCCAGCCTATGGTTCGCCGCATAGGCCGCCAGAGCCCCGCCTGCGTTTCCTGCGGAGGGAACTGCGAGCTTTCCCGCCCCCAAGTGCTTCGCCATCGCAACCGCCGCCGCCATCCCCCTGGCTTTGAACGAGCCCGTCGGGTTCACCGACTCATCCTTCACCCAGACCTGGACATCCGGAAACGAGTCTGGATCGGCGAGCGGAACGAGCGGGGTCATGCCTTCTCCCAGCGTGGGCAACTCCGCGCCCGCGGGCAGTGGAAGAACCTCACGGTATCGCCACATTCCACCGTATGGCCGTTGTGCGAGGGCATCAGGGTTGAGAGTACGGCGGGCAGCCGCGAGGTCGTAATCGACCCTGAGCGGCTTACCGCAGGAACAGAGGTTGATCAGGTGGCCGGCGGGATAGACCGCCCCACAAGCGAAGCAAGAAAGACCGAGAAGATGCACGCTCGTTGGTTTCGACAGGGAATGTGGAAAGACCTTCGTTGAGCGGCGCTTGTTGTCGGCGGCGTGGCTTTCAGTCGGCCTGGCAGATTCAACCTGACGTCTCGCTCTAGGTTCTTGAACCTGGAATCTCGCGATCGTCTTCAGGAGAGCCAAAACCCCGCAAAAAGCCCTGAGTACCTCCTCGGGCGACTGCCGACAATCTTCCTTGGAGCCGACGCACATGGTTTGAACGGAGACGCTCCTCAGAAGGGAACCGATGCCTATCTTTACCTTTACCGCCGTCGACTCGACCGGTCGGACCATTCGGAGCACGACTGAGGCCGAAAGCGAGCAAATGGTGCTCGCCAAGGTGCGCGACCAGGGCCTTCACCTGACCGACATCAAGCAGGTCAACCGCATGCCCAAAGCAAAGGTCGCCAAGGGCAAGATGAAGGCCAAGAGCCTTGTCATCTTCGCGCGGCAGTTTTCCACGATGATCGACGCGGGCATTCCGATCCTTCGGTGCCTGGATATCTTGTCTGGCCAGACCAAGGACCCGATCCTGAGGACGGCGATCGAGGCGGTCTCAGAAGATGTGAAGGGTGGAATCGCCCTTAACGAGGCCTTGGCCAAGCACCCGCACTGCTTCAACAAGCTGTTCGTGAACATGGTTCGCGCGGCAGAAGTGGGCGGCATCCTTGACGTCATCCTGGATCGCTTGGCGGGGTTCCTCGAATACGAAAACGAGGTCAAGGGCAAGATCAAGAGCGCGATGATGTACCCGGTGTTGGTGCTCATCTTCTCGATCGTCATGCTTTTCGCCCTGTTCAGCTTCGTGCTGCCCAAGTTCAAAGAAATCTTCACGGGAATGGACGTGGAGATGCCGCCGGTCACCGCCGCGCTGTTTGCGATGGGCGACTTCATGAACAAGTTCTGGTGGATGATCCTGCTGATGGCCTTCGGCGCGTTCGTCGGCTTCAAGGTTTGGGTCAAGTCCCCCAAAGGACGCTATCAATTTGATCACGTTAAGCTCCGGCTGCCGATCATCGGCGAGCTTTCGCTCAAGATGAGCCTTGCGCGCTTCAGCCGCACCTTCGGTGTGCTTCTGAATAGCGGCGTGCCCGTCATGCGCAGCCTGGAGATTACGGGTGAGACCATGAACAACATGGTGCTCACTAGCGCCGTCGAATCGGCGCGCATCGGCATTCGAGAGGGTCAGAAGCTCTCCCAACCGCTGGTCGCCAGCGGCCTGTTCCCGAACATGGTCACCTGCATGATCGACGTGGGTGAGGAGTCCGGACGGATGTCGGAAATGCTCGTGAAGGTCGGCGACTTTTACGATCAGGAAGTGGAAGCCACGGTGAAGGGCCTGACGTCGATGATCGAGCCGATGCTCATCATCTTCATGGGCGTGATCGTCGGCTTCATCGCAATTTCGGTCATGACGCCGATCTTCAAGCTGGTCAACAGCGTGAAATAGCCGTCAAGCCCAAAACCGGCTCGTGACGCCAGGACGGCGAAGCGGGCCAGGCTCGAGTGGATGTCGGGCCGCAACGATAGCAACGGAGTGATGCATGGCAATAGAAAAGGGATCTATGGGCGATCCGGAAGTGTTGGTGCTGCGGTATCTGGATGATCCGCGCCCGGACCTGAAGGATTTGGTTCTTCTCGAATGCGCGCCGCTCGTCGAAAGAGTGGCTCGAAGGTTCGCAGGAATCGAGGCGTTCGAGGACCTCGTCCAGGTGGGCTATATCGGCCTCTTGAACGCGCTCACGAAGTACGATCCTAGTGCCGGAGTCAAGTTCAACACCTATGCGACCTATCTCGTCGCGGGAGAGATCAAGCACTACCTTCGCGATCGATCCCAGACCATCCGGCACCCCGCCTGGCTCCAGGAGCTGCGCCACAAGGTCAACAAAACCAGCCGCGTGCTTCAATACAGGCTCGGACGGGAGCCAACGGAAGCCGAGATCGGCTACGAGCTGAAGATCCCCGAGACCACGGTCCACGAGGTTCTCCTCAGCGCCGAAACCACGCGGGTCGCCTCGCTAGACGCCATGCCCGCTGACGACGACGGGGACAGCGAGGTCGAGAGGCTAGATGCCTCGGATTTCTGTCCGCAGCAGCTTGGCGTCGAGGACCGACTGCTCCTCGAAAGCGCCATGCGGCAGCTCCGAGACCTCGAGCGGCAAGTCCTGGTGCACTTCCACTTCGACGCGATGAACCAGACCGAGATCGCGGCAAAGCTCGGCATCTCCTGCAACTATGTCTCCCACATCCTGCGCCAGTCGCTGGGAAAGCTCAGAGCGATTCTGGTGAGCGAAGAGGAAAAGGACCGCGTGCTTCGTCGCCAGTCTGTCTCGCTGGACTATGACGTCATCGATAGCGCGACGGGGGTCTATACCGAGGCTTGTTTCCGCTCAAGGCTTGAAGAGGAACTCCACCGCGCCAGTTGCGATGGCGGGGCGGTGGCCGTTGTCCTCATCGACGTGGACGGCCTGGACAGCCTCAAATCGTTTTATGGCAAGCAGAGCGTGGACGATTTCATGGTCGATGCGGCCGAGTTTCTTAAGAGCCAAGTCCGCCGGCTCGACATCGTTGCGCGCTGGGGCGCGAACGGGTTCGCGATCCTGCTGCCCACGACCGGCAGCAGCGCCATGCACCTTCGCAAGCGCGTGGAGAGCCGCATCGGCACGTGGATCGCCTCGCGGTTCTCGGCAGCGGGCAGCCTGGCGGTCCGACTGGGCACGGCCAGCTTCCCCGAGGACGGCCGAAGCGGCAAGGACTTGCTCGAGTTTGCCAAGGCGAGTACGTTCCTTCAGGAGCAGTCCCGAAAGGCTGCGTGACCAATCAATGTCAGAGGAGCCAGGGCAGATGCCTTGGCTCCTTTTTGGCGTCTCGGGCCGCTCGTCGGAGAAAGACGGTAGATGTGCCCGTGGCCTCTTGGGCGCCTTAGGGAAGATCACCGTTGGCTGGCAAAGGGCCCGGCAGGATCGGGAACAAGTTCAGGTTGAATCTGTTCAAAAAGGTATCCTATCCGCCATCCGGCCTGGCAGCGTAGCCAGAGGTGTTGGAACGATGATGTTTCGAAAGCTATATTGGATCACCGAACAAGCCGACCCAGCGGGCGCATGGCGCTCCACCGGGGTCTACACGTCCATCCACGATCTCGTCGACCACGGCCTGAGGTTTGTCGGCCACCACAACGGCGGATTCCGGATCACCCTGGTCAAGCTCGACTGCTGCAAAGACGTTCTTGGCAGTTGGAGCGCGCCACAGTTTGAAGGGCTGAGCGAAGCGCTTGGCGAGTATGTGGGCACGGGCGAGTTTGGGGTGGATGAAATCCACCAGCTTTCGCAAGCGCTCATCGGATTCTCTGCTGCGAAGGTCGGCTGAGCTCTCCGCCTCACAAACGAAAAGCCCCGACTTCTGTTGGAAGTCGGGGCTTTTCCATTGTCTTAGGAGGTCGAACTACTTTGCCGGTGCGCCCGTTCCAGTATCCGGACTGGTGCCTGGCGCGCTGACCTTGCGGTCCTTCTTGGCGCGCTCGATCGCCTTCTCCCAGACCGACTGCAAGTCTTTGGGCTCCACCTTGACGTCGCTGCTCAGAAGGAAGTCCGCGAGCCTGGCGTCCAGGTCCTTGGCCTTGGCGCCCTTCGATTTGGCGAGTTCCCTCTTGAAGTAGGTGCGCTTCTCGGGAGACAGAGCCTCCTTCTTGTCCGCCGACTTCTTCTCGACGTAGAACTTCGCCCAGCCGCCATCTCCGGCGATCCACGCCGTCGTGCCGCCTTCGGCAACCTTCGCGATGGCGTCCTGAACAGGCTTGGGCATTCTTGCAATCACTCGCTCGCCAAAACGGGCGCCGGTCTCCTCTTTGTCGCGAGCATCGGAAAGGCGGCGCGCTACCGAGGTGAAGCTCTGGCCCGAAAGCAGCTCCGTGTCCACCTGCTTCTTCTTCGTGTCCGTGAGCACAAAAACCCAGACGAGGTCTGCCATGGCCGGCGTGACGTCGAGCTTGTTGGTCTGGATCAGTTGATCTAGCTCGGCATCCGATACGGTGACGCCCTTGGTGAGCAGTCCCTCAGACGCAAGCTCGACGCGAAGCTGTTCCTTGATGCGGTCCAGCGTCAAACCGGTCGAAGTAGCTTTGGTGACGAACTGCGGATCTAGTTTCTTGCGAAATTCGATTTCGGCGGCCACCTTCGCGTCGTCAGGATAAACGCCTTCCTTCTTGGAGAGCTGGACCACGACCTTTCTCAGAACCAGCTCCTGCAGCGCCTGATAGCCGAGGCTCTCAGCGACACGGGCCTGCTGGACGCCCTGATTGGTCATTACCCGGACCGTGTCTTTGGTCTTCAGGTAGTTCAGAAAATCGTCCATCGAGATGGCGTCGCCGTTGACGTTTGCCAAGGTTCCGCCGGCCGCGCCCTTGCCCCCGCATCCGGCGATCAAGGCCACGCTGGCCAGGGCGATCCATTGCCACTTCACTTTCATACTGTTAATTCTCCCAGGTGGTGCTTTGTCGAGGATACCAGTCGGGCACCCGCGCACCGTTGACATCGTGTCCAAACACGCTTGGCGCACAAATCGTGCCAGGAAGGGGATTCATACCGCGATATCCAGGCGGTTTTCTGGGCCTTGGGAAACATGGTATTCCTGGTTGGGTCGCTCGCTGTTCTCGGCCGATTCCGGCTCCAAACCCTCTTTCTGGCCGTGCAGGTCCACTTGGTCCCTTTGTCCCTCGTCCCCCTGTCCCTTGTCCCTCTCAGGGTGGTCGCCCGCACGGGCTACGCGCAGATGCTGCGCGATCGGCGGCGACGGATCGACTCGGTGGATCCGAGGGATCTCCCCCATGACGCCCCTCTACCGGGCGGGTACGCCGCCCTCCTCGTGCATGTGGTGTCGAAGCCGGTTCATGGCTTGAGTATGGAGCTGATAGACTCGGGACTCGGAAACCCCGAGCACCTTGCCAATCTCCTTGAAGGTCAGCCCCTCGAAATAGTAGAGCGCGACCACGAGCCGCTCGCGGTCGGGCAGCTTGTCCACGCCGGATGAGAGGATGCGGCGTATCTCGCGCCCCTCGATCTCTCCGCCAGTGTTGGATTGTTCGTCCACGATCAGCTCGACAAAGTGGATGCTGTCGTCACCGTCGGAGGTCGTCAAAATGTCGTCCAAGCTGTAGACGTTGGTGCGTCCCATGCGCACCATGAGCTCGCTGACCTCGCTGACGGAGAGGCCCATGTGCTCGGCGATCTCGACGTCGGTTGCGGGCCTGCCAAACTTGGTTTCGAGCGACATCGTTGCCCGATCAAGGGCTTTGAGCTTCTCGCGGATGGAGCGCGGCACCCAATCTTCGTCGCGGAGCATTTCGAGAATTGCGCCTCGAATGAGGGCGATGGCATAGGTCTCGAACTTCACGTCGCGTGTCGGGTCGAACTGGTCCACGCTCTTGATGAGGCCGATGACTCCCGCGCCGACGAGGTCTTCGCGGTCGAGCCCTCCAGGCACGCTGGTCACCAATCGGCCAGCCGTGATCTTGACCAGATACGAATAGTGGTTGATCAGCTCCAGCCTCGCCTCCGGCTGTTTGTAGACCTTGAAATCAACCCACGAACGCTGTAATTGCTCCGTTGAAAGTGGCACGACCTCGCTCCTTCCTTGTCACCCTTTTGGCCGGTCCAGACTCTAGGCGGCTTCCTGATCGGCTGCCCCCGAGATGCTCCCCGTTTCGGCGTTCTCCCGTTGGATACGCACCGTAAAAAATACGTACCACACCTGCGTCGCTACGAAACCCAGCAAGAATGCCAGGCCGGCCCGTGAAACACACGTCACAGGCTCAACCTTCGCCAATATCCCGGCCGCCAAAGCGACCAAGGCCGACATTCCTCCAACCAGTTTCGGCACTGCCAATCGAGTTCAACCCTCCCCAAAAAGGCGGTCAGATACTCAAATACTGGCGGAAATGCGGGGCGGCTTTAGGCCGAACCTCACGAATTCCACAAAGTTGCGACGAAAGAAACCTAGAGTGAGATGCGAAGGCCGTCGAAACTGAGTGAAATTCCCTTCGGAAGCGCCGCGTCGACCTCGTCGTGGTCGTAGTCGTGGCTTAGGTGGGTGAAGTAAGTTTGCCGCGCGCCGATCTGCCGCGCCACCTCCACCGCCTGCTCAAAGTGAAAATGGTTAGGGTGGGGCTCATAGCGCACGGCGTCCAAGATCAAGGTGTCGAGCCCTTTGAGGAACGGCCAGGCCTCACTGGGAATCTCGCTGACGTCGGTCAGGTAGGCAAAGTCGTTCACCCGGAACGCGACCACGGGCCAGGGTCCGTGTGTTACGCAGAAGGTTTGGAGCTTGAGGCCGCCGACTTCAAGAACCGGGGGCACATCTCTGAGTTCAAAACGCGGGACCTGAATCCCTTCCGGGTGGTCCTTGAACGCATAAGCAAAGATGCGCCGGATGTCGGCTTGGTACTCGGGCAGGGTGTACACCGGCATCGGCGCCTTTTGTGTGATGCAGAACGACCGCAGGTCGTCCATCCCCATGATGTGGTCGGCGTGGGTGTGGGTGATGAGGGTGGCGTCTACCCTGTAGACCTTCTCGCGCAGAATCTGCAGCCTGAGCTCCGGCGCGCAGTCCACCAGGAGATTGCCTTCTGGCCCGGCAAGCAGCAGGCTGGGGCGGGTGCGGTGGTTCTTGGGGTTGGCAAGGAAGCTCTCGGGGTAGCGGACACCGAGCATCGGCACGCCATTGCTGGTACCTGACCCCAGGACGATGGCCTCAGGAGTCACAGCTCGCCTGCGGCCCTCAGAACGTCGGCCGCCACGAGGGCGCTCGGCACTTCGCTATATTGCGACGCCCGTTCGAGGCACCGTGCGAAGTTGCGCTCGGCAAACTCGTCGTGCGTGGTTTGTTCCTTCCGAGCCGAGCTCAAGATTGCGATCGCCTCCTTGTAGTACTTGGCCCGGTTCTGGGGCAGCGACTTGTTAGGGAGGCTGGAGTACATTCGCCCGAGCTGCTCGTAGACGGCTTCCCAATTGGATCGCGCGGCCTGGGCGGTCCGGTCTTTTGCGGCCGCCTGTTCTTGGAGTCTTCGGCTTTCGAGTTCGCGGCGCTTGGAGCGTTCCCAGTCCTCACGCTCGGTGCCATCGATCACCCTCACGGCGACCTTTTGCCCGGCGACCTCCGAGACGATCTGCTCGATCAGCCTGGCGGTGGAGACCATTTTGAGGTGCCCGGCAAGCTGGGCCGATTCGTGGGGCATGCCGATGGCGAGCACGCCGTCTTCTAGCGCGACGGCGCGGCAGGCGTTCAGCGCCGCCCAAATGCCCTGGCCGGTCACGCTTTGCTTGACCCTGGGCAGCGCAGTCCCCCAAACCTCGGCAACTTCAGGCATGTCTTCAGGATTATAGTCGGTGGAGGGGGCTGCAGAGGTAACTGTATCTGCGCCTATGGAGCCGAACGCTCTTGTGATGGCCATGGACGGACACGGACGACCCGTCAAGAACACGGATTGAACATGCTCGATGGATCCGTGGGTGGGTCCGCTCCCAGGTACACTCTGCCCCATCGCACAGACTCTGAGGCGGCCGCTAGGCGTCGCCTAACCCATGTGCACACGATTTTGAACACACACAGGAAGGTTTATCTAAGTTGATGCGCAAGGCCCGGGCGGGCAAGCGCGGACCGACGACAAGAAACACCCGGTCCGCCCCCACGACTTCCGCCGCCAAAGTCGAAATCATCGTCAACTGCTCGAACCGCGAGACCCGCATCGCCGTGCTGGAAGACGGCGCGTTGATGGAATATCGCGTCGAGCGCGAGGAGCGCGTCGTCGGCTCCATTTTCAAGGGCATCGTCCAGAACGTGCTGCCTGGCATGGACGCGGCGTTCGTCGACATCGGCCTGGAGCGCAACGCGTTCCTTTACGTGGCCGACATCCTGCCCGATGAGGGCAACGACAACTCGCCGGCCTCGCTCAAGCGCAGCGAATTGAGGCGGCGCAAGATCGCCGACCTGCTCAAACCGGGGCAGCAGATCATGGTCCAGGTGACCAAGGGCCCACGCGGCACCAAGGGCGCCCGCGTGACCACGCGCGTGTCGCTTCCGGGGCGCTACGTGGTGCTCATGCCCGAATCCAACCACGTGGGAGTGAGCCGCAAGATCGACGATCGGTCTGAGCGTGAGCGGCTCCGCAAGGTTGGCGACAAGATTTGCCCCTCTGGATTCGGCATGATTCTGCGCACGGAATGCGAAGGGCGCACCGAGGCCGAGCTGAAAGCCGACACGGCGTTTCTCGTGGAGCTCTGGAGCCAGGTGCTCAGCAACGCCAAGCGCATGCGGGCTCCAGCCTGTGTGCACCGGGACCAGACGCTTCTCTATCGCACTGTCCGCGACATGTTCGGCGAAGAGATCGATCGTATGGTGATCGACGACCCGGATGAGTATGAGAAAGTGCAGCTCGTCGCACGGCTGGTGGCGCCGGCGATGCGGGAGAAGATCCAGCTTTACGACCGGGACACGCCCATTTTCGATGCGTTCAATATCGAGCGTGAACTGGAGCGGCTTCTGCAGCACAAGGTGTGGCTGCGATCGGGTGTGTACCTGGTGGTGGACGAGATGGAGGCCCTTACCGCCATCGACATCAACACCGGCAAGCTGGTTGGAAGCACCTCGCTCAGCGACACGATCTTGAAAGCCAACCTGGAGGCGGCCGATGAGGTCTGCCGTCAGCTCCGGCTAAAGGATATGGGCGGCATTATTGTCATCGACTTCATCGACATGGAGAGCGAGGCCGACAAGAAGAAGCTCCTTGAGCACTTCAAGGGCCAGCTCGCTCGCGACAGAGCCCGCACCCGCGTCGGCAGGATCTCTTCGCTGGGCCTTGTCGAGATCACGAGGAAGCGGACTGGCGAATCGGTCACCGAAGCGATCACGGACGTGTGCCAGATGTGCCTTGGGCGCGGAAGAACTCCGAGCAAGGAGACCGTCTCTCTCTGGATCGAGCGCGACATGTGGCGCAAGACCGAAGAGGAGGGCAATGCGTTCCTCGTCGAGTGCCACCCGGCGGTGGTCGAGGCCCTGATCGGGGCGGACGGGGAAAACGTCGAGATGCTCGAGCACGAGATGCAGCGGGGGATTTACATCCGCGCGAACTTCGACATGGAGTACGAAGAGTACGAGATTACCTGCGGCACAATCGAGGAATTCGACCGGCAGCATATGGGCTACCGGCGCGCGCAGGTGGTGGAATGCAACCTGCGAAGGTCGGCCTACGAGAGCCTCGGCAAGATCGTGGGCTGGACCGATAACGGCTACTACATCGAGCTCCTGGACGGCGAGCAGTACATCGGCCAGCGGGTCAAGGTGTGCCTGCAGGACATCCGGCGGTCCTATGCCGTGGCCGACGTGATCCTGCCGGGCAGTCCTCAGCTTGCTCGCAGCGCCAGTTGAGCGCTCTTCCGGAGTCTCCCACCCTCCCGACTTCGCTTCCCTCGCTCTGCTCGGCGGGATCTTCGACATCCCCTCCCTCAGTTTCGCTTCGCAGAACCAAGGGAGGGGCTCTTGTTCATTTCTCCCTTAGCTTCCAATCTCGACATTCATCTGCGCGACGAGGGCCTCTTGGCCGCGCTGGAACTCAGACAGCTTCGCGGCAATGCCAGGATCGGAGGAGCCGAGGATTCTGAGCGCGAGAAGCCCGGCGTTGCGGGCATTGCCGATCGCCACGGTGGCGACGGGGATGCCCGCCGGCATCTGGACAATCGAATAGAGCGAGTCCACGCCGCTAAGCGCCTTGGTCTGAACCGGAACGCCGACCACCGGGAGGGTGGTCAGCGAGGCGACCATGCCGGGAAGGTGCGCGGCGCCGCCGGCCCCAGCGACGATCACTTTCAGTCCACGGTCGCGCGCCGACCGCGCATAGTCGAACATCTTCTGTGGGGTTCGATGGGCGCTCACGACGCTCAGTTCATAGGGAACCCCGAACTCCGTGAGCAAGTCAGCGCAGGCCTGCATCGTCTCGAGGTCCGACTTGCTGCCCATGATGATCCCGACGACAGGCTGAGGCATATCAAGAGGATACCGAGGATGGAGAGCCCTATTGAGTGCGCGAAGCTTGCTTCGCGCTGTTCCCTAGGCGATGCTTGCATCGCCGTGCACGGCGGGTCCTAGGCGAGACGGTGCTTCTACCCCCACGATTTCAAGGATCTCCCTAATCTCAGCCACTTGAGCCTCCGGCGCCATCTTCTCTTTGGGCGGCAGGTGCAGGAAGCCGATCCTCTTTTCAGGAAAACGCATCAGGGCGCCGAACAGGATGTAATTGCAGAGGTAGCCTCCGGCGTCGGTCGAGGCACAGCGTTGGGGTGTTTCCTGCTGAAGATCAGGCGACTGCCAGAGCGATGCGGCCAATTGGCCCGGCAACTTTGGGTCGATGGGGCCGGGCCCCTGCACGGAGCCGCGAACGTCGGCCCGGTCGCAGATCGTGTTTCGGCCCACCGTTTCGATCCGCACCCGCTCGCCACGAGGGTCGTGGCCAAGTGAAACCAGCACGTCGAAGGACTCAGGATCCAGATTATCCAGATAGGCGTCGACCGCTTGGTAGCTGACCTCGATCACCTCATACGGATAGCCGAGGAGGGGTGCGACCAGGCCGGTCACGTTCTCGGTGACCTGCTCAAACGGGCCGTAGGCGGTGACAAGAACTCTCATCGCATTCTCAAGGTCGATGCCCAATCCAGTAATACGAAGTACGCAATCCGCAATCCGCAATCAACCTGGTGCCCGGGGCGGGACTCGAACCCGCACGGCCTTTCAGCCAACGGATTTTAAGTCCGCTGCGTCTACCATTCCGCCACCCGGGCAGGCGGAGCGAGTGTACCTAGGGAAGGAACAGAGGGACGAAGGGACTGGGGACGCTGGGCCAGGGGCGAGAGGCGAGAGGCGAGAGGCGAGAGGCGAAGCGCGAAGGGCAATGCGCGAAGTGAGAGCAGGGCTGCAGCCGGCAAGTTCACACGGTTGAGTCTCCCTCTTTGTCATGCCCGCTTGACCCTAACCGCAGTCTTGAGCCATAATATTGGTCCTGTCCGGCGCGCCGGGCGGCAAGAAGGCATCCCCATGGCGAAGAAAGGCGAAGCTCGAGAGATCATCCGGCTGGTTTGCACGGAAGACGGCAAGAGCTATTACACCACCACGAAGAACAAGAACAACACGAAGGATCGGCTTGAGCTGATGAAGTTCAACAACAACCTTCGCAAGATGACCCTGCACCGGGAGAAGAAGTAATGCCGCTACCGAAAAGACGCCACAGCCACCAGCGCACCGCCTTGCGCCGCACGAACTACATCACGGAGCTGCCTGAGGTCACCGAGGAGAAGAGGGTCGGTGGGGAATCGCATCACCTGAACCACCACGCCACGCCAGACGGCTTCTACAAGGGCCGCAGGCTCCCTGGGTTCAAAACCAAGCGACAAGCAGGCTAAAGCCCGCTGAAGAAATCAATAGGCCGTATACGTCCAGTTGGACCTATACGGCCTATATGCATTTGAGATGCAGCCCCCAGTGAAGCCTGGCAGCCTGTGCTAGGCCTTCTCCAGATCGCCGCCTTTCACCAGAAGCATGTAGTGGGCGTCGAAGTTGAGTTCTTCCGGGGTCAGCGCCTTCTTTTGCTCCTCGCTGATCGAGGAAAGGAACTTGTCGCGCATGCGCTCGACCGCGACCTTGTGGACGTCCTTCGGGATGGCCGAGAGCCCCTTCTTCTCAACTTTGACCGCGATCTGGTCAAAGGGATAGATGTTCTGCACGGTCCCCGTCAGCCCCGCCATGTGGTCGAAGTAGGCGCCTGCAGCGCGATCCTCCGGCGTGACTTCACGGGTCACGATGCGGACGGTGTCTCCCTCTTTGAACTTGGCCATTGAGCCGATTTTACCTTTCCGGCCCCTGTCATAATGCCGTTAGCGTGAAGCTCGCCGTCTGCATCGTCCATAACCGCGACAAAGCCAAGATCGCCGAAGAACTGGTCCGCGCCGGATTCAAGTTCACCGTGATCGGCTCGACAGGCGGCTTCCTTCGCGAGGGGAACACCACCATCCTCATCGGCTTTGAGGAGGGTGACCGGCAATCGCTTCTCAAGATCATTTCGACCAACTGCCAAACCCGCGAGCAGTTGGTGAATGTGACCCCCATGGAGGCTGGGCCGACCGGAGGATTCCTCGCCAGCCCGGTCAAGGTTCCTGTGGGCGGAGCGGTGGTGTTCGTCATGGACGTCGAGCAGTTCGAGCGGTACTAGACCATGGTTTGCCCAACGCTCGATGAACTCGAAGGCCTGGTGGCCGCCAAGCGCGCTGCGAAGAAGCTCGCGTTAGGGTCGGGGGTACACGCCGTCCTCTATTACGGGGCCGATGGATCCGGCAAGACGAGCCTCGCCCTCTGGTCGGCACAGTCCTGGCTGTGTAAGGACGCTACGGACGGGGGTCCGTGCGGGGAGTGCAAGGCTTGTGCGTCGTTTGGGAGAGGGGTGAACCCGGATTTCCTGGTGCTTGAACCGCAGGGCCTTAGCTACATCCTGACACAGGGCGCCATCGTTCCTGACAAGGACAGCCCCTACCCCCTTTCCTCGACCGAGTTCCTTCGCACCGCGCCGCTTCAGTCCGCCCACAAGGTGGTGCTGCTCAAGGACGTGGACCGCCTCAACGCGGCGGCATCGAACGCTTTCCTCAAGTTGCTTGAAGAGCCCCCGCCTTTCGCCAGGTTCTTGCTGACCACCTCGGAAGTGCGCCGCGTGAAGGACACGATCCTTTCGCGATGCCTTTGCCTGGCCTGTGAGACCAGCCCATTGGATTCGGGTTCGCCAGAGTGGGTGACGGCGCTTGGCGGCGCCACCCCAGGGCGGCAGCGCGAGCTCGAGCGCAAGCCGGAGATCTATGAACCGTTCTTCCAGTTCGCCGTTCGGCTGTCCGCGCGGCCTCGTGGTGCGGCGCTTCGCGCTTCCGAGGAGTTTCGGGCGCTCTGCGATGCTCTGGCGAAGGACCGCGAGGACGGCGCCCGCCGCGCGAATGCCGAAGGGCTTTCCCTGCTGGCTCATGCGCTGAGGGCCCTGGAATGGCCCCCCGAAAGCTTGCAAGTGGTGGCGCGCACGCACACTAGGGTGGTGGGCAACGCCGCCATGGGCCTGGCGTGCGATGCGATGTTTGCGCGGATTTTGGGGTAGCGGCGGCGTCAGCCCGGAACCGCAGCCACCGGTGTCGGCTTCCCTGACTTCAGCGACTCCACCACCGCGCACATCACGTTCAGCGTTTCGAAGCCCTCAACGAGATCGGGGCTGTTGGGTTCACCGGAGAGCAGTTTCGACGCGAAGTAGTCGGCATAGCTGCAGAACTCGCCGTAGTGCATGCCCCTCAGTTCGTGGCGGTAGTGGTAGCCCGCCATGGCGTGCTCGTAATCCTCGTCCAGCTCGATCCCGTTTGTGTCGTGACGGGTGAAGCGCAGTTCCGGGTACCGGGCCAGCGAGGATCCGTTCGAGCCCATCAAAAGGCACTCGATGTTCGACCTCGCGCGGCTGAGCTCGTGGAGTCCATAGTTTCCGAGCACGCGAGCAACCCGTCCTGATTCTGCGAGCAGGTTGACCACGATCGCGTCGGGGGTCTCCATCTTATGTGATTGGCCGAGGCTGGTGCGTGTCCCGTAAGCGTGGACCTCTCGGATCGGGCCGAGATACCACCGGACCAGGTCCAGCGGATGGCTAAGGCCGAGGAACGCCCAGTGCGTGCTTGATTGAGTCCAAGGGCTCTTTTCGTACCACCAATCCATCCGGTGGTTGTAGTGGGCGTCGAGTACCTCGACCTCGCCAATGTCGCCGGCCTCATAGAGCTCGCGCTGGCGCTGAAACGGCTCGTAAAAGCGGGTGGACTGCCCCACCTGGAGCCTCCTTCCCGTCGTTTTTGCGAGGCCGATCAGGCGAGGCGCGACGCTTGGATCGTTGACCATCGGCTTCGTACAGATCACGTGCTTACCCGCCTTGAATGCCTGCTCGATGTGCCCAGCGTGCATCGGGTCGGGGGTGTAGATGGCGACGATCTGCACGTCCTCACGCGCCAGCATCGCCTCGTAGTCTGCGGTCACGAAGAGCCCCGGGCAGGAGTCGAGGGCCGCCAGGCGCTTGCCTTCATTTAGGTCGCAGCCGGCGACGGCCCGACAAAGCCCGGAGGCCCGCAGACCGACGAGCATTGTGTGGCCCTCGTGCAGCCCGAGCACCCCAATGCCGAACCGCCTCTCCACCGGCACCGACCCAAAGGAGCGCCGGTGGCCGACCGTTGGCTGCCCGGTTGGCTGGAAGTCGGGGTGGGTCATGAGGGACATTCTAGCCGCTCACAGATAGAGGACCTGCGACGAGGTTGTCGAACCACTACGCATCTGCAAATGGGTCCGATCCTTCTCAGAGTCGGAGCTTTCGCCTTGATGAATGCCCTTCTGGTTGGCATGCTCGGTGGCACGATGTACTCCGGGGCGAGGAGAAACAGACGGACCAGGGCCGTGATGGGCGACTTTGGCAGAGGTGATCTCTTCGTCGAAGTGCTTTGGCGCGTCCTCCCACCTCTGACGTTGCTTGCATTGATGTCCTCGGTGGGTCGACAACTCAAGGGCGTGGATATGGGGTGGCGTTTTTTGGCCATAGCCTGGTTAGGCGGCCTCACCGTCTTTTGCCTTGGAGCATGGGTTGGAGTGCGGTGGGACCCGATGGAGAAGCTGCTAACTAGGCTTGTCAAACGCCGTCCGGTCGCGAAATTCCTCGTAATTGTCGATGAGTCCCTACTGCGAGCTGCGATCACTTCGGCAGGATGCGCTACCCAGAAGATGATCGAGGATCAGGTGCTTGGATTGAAGGCGTGGGGCTATCGTGTCGTTGTCGCTACGCTTCAGGATCAGGTCAGTTTGCCGCGTCGCCTCCCGCTTGATTCCGTCGTGCTTCGGTCTCCGACGAGCTCACCTTCCGAGGCATTGGCACAGGTGAGGGCAGAGCAGGGAGTTCCGAGGCACAAGGCCGTTGCCGTTACAGGCGACCCCAATTTCGTTCGATTGGCGCACGAGGCCGAGATGGCATGCATCGCTTACGCCCGTGATGAAGTTTCCCGGGAGCTGAGTGAGGCACACGGCGCTGTTACCGTCTGTACTGATCCCCGAGAGCTCGGGTACTCCGTGTTTGTGTGGTCAATGGACATCGCAGATATCGATCCCTAGTGTTCGTGATGCCAAACTGGCCTCATGATTGGAGCCTGCTGCGTTACACTACTCACCTTGCGCGCGATACACCATATCCCGTTCCAGCCCGCCCCCATCCGACTCTGGGAGGGTGATGCGCCATTGGCCCGTGGGAAAGCCTCCGAAGATATTCCAACGCTCGCACCGTTCCTCGCGCCGCGCCCGATCGGCTCGGCGGTGATTGTATGCCCCGGAGGCGGATACGGGATGCTAGCGGACCACGAGGGCTCCGCGTACGCCAAGTTTCTCAACCTGCACGGCGTTCAGGCGTTCGTGCTCAAGTACCGGCTGGGCTCGAACGGTTATCGCCATCCGGCGATGCTGCTCGACGTCTCGCGGGCGATCCGCTATGTGCGGAGCCACGCGAAGGAGTATCAAATCGACGTGAGCAAGATCGGCGTGATGGGCTCCTCCGCGGGCGGGCATTTGGCTTCGACGGTGGCGACCCACTATGACGCCGGCATAACCGAATCCGCCGATCCGGTCGAGCGCGTCAGTTCCCGGCCCGATTTTGCGATCCTCTGCTACGCGGTGATCACCTTCGGGGGCAAGGGGCATTCTGGAAGCCGGGAGAACCTGCTCGGCAAGACCCCGGACCCTGCGCTTGTGCAAAGCCTGAGCAACGAGCTTCAGGTCACCAAAGACACGCCTCCCTGCTTCCTTTGGCACACGATGGACGACGGCGCGGTGCCGGTCGAGAACTCGATCCTCTTCGCCGACGCGATGCGCAAAGCGGGAGCTTCGGCAGAGCTGCACCTCTATGCGCACGGCGCGCACGGATTGGGCTTAGGTGGCGACCCGGAATCGAACCACCTGCTGCCCTGGACTCGCGCCCTGATGGACTGGATGCGCGCTCACGGCTGGGCTTAGGTCTCGAAAGGCGGCTGGTATCCCGGGCTCTGAGGTTGCACGGGAGCCCCAGATTGAGCCATCGCCTGCATCTCACGAATCCTCTCCTCGACCTGATGCCGGCGAATTCCCATAAATCCGGGCTTGACGCCGTATCGCTTCATCTCCGTGTAGGCGATATGCTGGACGGCGACATACCCGATGATCCCGCAACAGAGGGCGGAATTCAGACCCATTAGGACCGAGGCCAAGAGGGATCCGGACGGCCCCCAGTCCTTGCCGAAGCCGATCATGCGGTTCGCCGGCAACGTGAGAAAGGTGATGGCGAGGAACATGACGCCGATCCCAATTACGTAGGCGCTCCAAGCACCGGCAGGTGAATCTGGACTCAGCGAAGCCAACCCCCCGGTCGCGACATTGATGGCAATGGTAAGAACGATGTTGATCAGAAAGACGATGGTCAGGCGGTTGTAGCCTTGATACAGGGCCCAGAGCTTGTCGACGCTGCCGTAGAAGGCGGGACCTCGGTAATAGGGCACGTATCCCTCAGCAGGGCCGCTTTTATCTCCAGGCGGTGGCACGGCAGCCATGTCGTTGTACGTTCAACGGATGCCGGCCGGTTTCCTGCAAACCTGTAGACGTTTTGTTCGGTTGCCCTACGGGATCTTGGGATTTGGGATGAAGGCAGACTGAGAGTCTGCCCTACGGGACACCTAATCATTGAGGTCCAGTGGCCGATTGCGTTCCCAGGCCAATTCGGCGAGGTCGATAAGCCGAATGTCCGCGTCGCTCACCTGTTTCACCGAGGTATCCAGCATGATCCGGCAGAAGGGGCATCCCACCGCGATTGTCGACGCGCCGGTAGCCAGGAGTTCCTCCGCCCGACGGACCCCTGGACGCTGATTGGGCTCCTCGTCCATCCACATCCTCGCGCCGCCCGCACCGCAGCACAGGGTCCTGCGGCCCCGGTTCCCAGGCTCGGCGAGGAGGTCGCCTTTCGCGCTTCCGTGGGGGTCACGGTTCAGCGAGGTTGAATCCCCCAGAACCGACCTGGGAGCGTCGCTCTCGCCGTTGACCCGCGCCAGGTAACAGGGGTCGTGGTAGGTGACGGAGCCCGCCATCGGCAGTGCCGGATCGAGCTTTCTTTGGGCGATGAGGTCGGCGATGAGTTGGGAGTGGTGCGACACCTCGAGTTCTGCGCCGAACTGCGGGTACTCGTTCTTGAGCGTGTTCAGGCAGTGGGGGCACGCGGTGACCACCTTCTTCACGCCGTAGCGCTTGAAGGTTTCAATGTTGGCCTGAGCTTTCTCCTGGAAAAGGAACTCGTCACCGGCCCGTCTCGCTGCGTCGCCTGTACAGGTCTCCTCGCGCCCCAGACAGGCGAACGATACGCCCGCCTTTTGAAGGAGCTGCGCCGTTGCCCGAGTTGCGCGCTGAGCCCCGGGATCCATGGCTCCAGCGCACCCCACCCAGAACAGCACGTCGAAGCTCTCGACCTCCCTCGCCAGCGGAACGTCGAGCCCCTTCATCCAGTCCTCGCGCGAGTCGGGCTGTTGGCCCCAGGCGTGGCCCGTGCTGCCAAGCTGTCGCAGCATCGTCGCCCCTGAACCCGAGAGTTTTCCCTCTGCCACCAGGTAGCGCCGCGCGTCCACGATGAGGTCCACATGCCGGATGAGAACCGGGCAGGCTTCGACGCAGGCATTGCAGGTGGTGCAGGCCCACAGAGCCTCCTCCGAGACCGCTTCTGCCACCACACCGACACCCGCATTCAGGGCCCGGATGTCCTGCACGATCTTCTTCGGGTTCAGGATTTTGCCCACGCCGTTCGCAGGACAGACGTCGGTGCATCGGCCGCACTCCATGCAGGCGTCGAGCGACATTAGGTGCCAGCGCGAATAATCGCTTGCCTCGGCGACGCCGATTTTACCGGTCGCCTCAACCTCCTCCATCGTAATCGGCTTCAGCGTTCCCATCGACGCGGACTCGGCCCCGTAGGAGGAGAAGACGGCCATGGCGATGTGGCGCAGGCGCATCCGGGGCATCAAGGCGATAAAGGTGAAGGCAAGGACGCCGTGGAACCACCAGAGGCTCTTGTAGAGTGTTGCGGGTACGGGGCCCCACCAATGAGCCAACGCGTAGCCGACGAACGAAAACCGGTCGAACGACTCGAATCCGCCCTGCCCCGACTCGCTTGCACCCACTGCGAGCCTGGCTGCCTCCACAAGATAGCCCGTGATGCCAAGTGTGAACAGCATGACCAGCGCCCAATCATCTTGGGGCGCTTTCGCCATGTTCTTTGGGAGCCAGAAGGCGCGCCGGAACAGCGCCCAGCCTGTACCGATGACGAACAGCAACCCGAGCGCGTCGAAGGTGGCTTCGTAGACGATGTAGTAGGTTCCCTGGTGGAACTTGACGGGCGAATAGGTGTTGATCGAGAGCAGGGTGGTCGCCAGGAATAAGGAGGCGAACCCATAAAATATCAGCAGGTGCATGGGGGCGCCGCTGCGCTTGCGCGAGGTCTTGACCTTGCGCTGCCCGATGACATAGGCCAGCACCCCCTTGAGGCCGAGCGGCTTCCAGGAGAGGGGCTTGCCCTTCATCCAGACTCTGGATCGCTGCCAAACCTGCCATCCGAAGAGCCCCAGCGCGAGGAACGCCAAGACGTAGAAGAGCGCCTTTTCGGGCGGTGTGATGAGATAGAACTCTTCTCGGGTCGGAACCACTTCGTTCGGTCTCCTTCAGCGCTGCTGCGCGCGCATTCGCTGCCATTCCGCCTCGCGCCGCTGCCTTATGCCGTAGGCCGCGCGCAAGACGGGCTGAACCTGTGCCCCTTTGGGCTCCAGGTGCCTGCACAGGGCCTGGTGAGCATAAGAATCCACGCTGTGTCGCCCTGCGCCGACGCCCTCAAACACGAGGATAGCCCAAGATCCCTGGGAGAGCGCTCGATCCGCGATCTGGATGAGCGATGTCGCATCCATCTCTTCGGCCGAGACCACCGCGAGGTCGGCCGTAACGCAATCTTCCAGCCGGTTGAGCCCTTGCCTGGCCGTCAATGCCACTGAATGGACCTGCTCGACGACCCGCCGATAGGTGGTGGGTTGCGGATCGAAGCTGGACGTGAGGCACCGGCAATCGCGCCCCGGATAGGCAAACGGAAAGTCAGCCTGGCCCGGGAAGCTCTCGGAAAGGAGCTTGACGGCCGCCGCGAGCTCGCCCTCCACCATCTCCAGGGTCCATGCAGGCAGATTGCCTTCACCGTCGTCCGAGCCGAAGAAGCAAGCGGACCCCATCTCGTGTCCATCTTCGCTTAGCCGCTTCAAGGCAGCCAGATTATCGAGCAGAAGGACGGATTCCAGAAAGAACGTCGCTCGAAGGCCGGCATTGCGTAAGTGGCTCGGCGCGACTTCAAGAAGTGACCGCTCGTTGCCGGCGTAAGCGAGCGAAACCAATCCGGCGGCTGGCGGGTTTGGTTTGCTCGGGGAATCCATGGCTTTCCTTAGGACGAGGTGGCCGCGCGCAGAGTGGCTGGCGCTCTCATTCGCGTACTTCCTCGCACTTCCTACAGCTATACCCGGACTCCACCTGACCGAAGATCAGGATAGTCCTCAAGTAGTGAGGTCGAACCGGATGCCGAATACGGCGCATCCTTCCGTCCCGGTTATCACCGGGACAAAGGGATGACCCTGAGGCGCGGGCGCAGCTGCCCGCGCTTCCGGGGCCGGCCCAAGGAGGGACAGCTTGAACCGAGGGATTGGGAACACGGCACGAACCGAAGTGTCGACGAGTCTGCGCGTCGATCCAAGAGTGGTCCTGCGCAGCAAGCTCCTGGAGCTGACTCAGGCCGAGCTCGAACAAACCATCGAGTCTGAGCTCAGCGACAACCCCGCCCTCGAACGCTTGGACGACGATCCCGATCCGATCACGGACGACGAGGTCTTGGCCTCTGTCGCGCCCCAAGAACTCGCTCCGTCCAGCGAGGATTTCGAATTCTTTCGCAGCTTGCCACGAGATGATTCCATCGCCGACTGGGTGGACCTTGCGGCGAGCTCCGTTTCGCTTTCAGACCATCTTCGGGGCCAGCTCATCCCAGCCCTGCCGGAGCACTTACGCAACCTAGGAGTGTTCATGATCGAGTGCCTCGACGACCGGGGCTACTTTGCCTCCACGGTCGAAGAGGTCGCGCTCTTGACGGGCCATGAGCCCGAGGAGGCCACGCTCGTGCTCAAGATGATTCAGGACTGCGATCCGAAGGGGATTGGCGCGTCCGACGTCAAGGAGTGCCTCTACCTGCAGCTTCGCGATAGCGCCTGCGTGGAAGGAAAGCTGGCGAGGATCATCGTCAAGAAGCACCTTGATGAATTTGTGGCGCGTCGAACGTCGCGGCTCATGCGGCGCTATAAGGTCATGCCCGAGGTTGTGGAGAGCGCGTTCCAGATGATCCTGTCGCTGAACCCGTTCCCCGCAGAGGGCTTTGAATCGGGCACGGGGATGCTGAGGCCCGTCAAAGAGGCCGCAGTCGTACCAGAACTGACATTGACGCGAACCGAAGCCGGTTGGATCATCGAGGTGATGGGAGCCGAGCCTGCCGCGTTTGCCGTGGACCGCTCCTATCGCCACAGGCTCGCCAAGTTGCAGCAATCCTCTCAAGCCGACCCGGCAGAGAAGGCCCATGTAACGAATTACGTCCGCCGTGCCGAGCAGTTCATCGACGCCATCGCTGACCGCCGGAAGACCATGCGCAGGATTGGCGAGGTGCTCATCCGCAAGCAGGAAAGCTTTGTGTCGACGGGCCGATACGAATTTCTGAAGCCCCTGACCAGGGTCAAGCTTGCCGAGGAGCTCGGGCTGCACGAGAGCACCATCAGCCGGGCGACCCAGGGTAAGTACGTGCGCCTGGCCAACGGCGAGACGGTGCCATTCGACGTCTTCTTCAAGCCGTCGCTGCGAATTCAAAGGATGATCGAGGAGATCCTCGAAACCGAAAACCCGCGAAGCCCACTTTCCGATGAGCAAATCATGCGCATGCTGTCGCAAAAGGGCGTGACGGTGGCCCGTCGGACCGTGAACAAGTATCGGGGCCGATCAAGGATGCTCAACTCACGTGTGCGCCGCACGGCCTGAGCGCTGGGCGTTCAGGTGCGCGATTAGGCGGCCGGAAACCGGGCGTTGTGATAGTGGGTGTGCGCTTCAAAGAGCTCGATCAGGTTCCCGGCGGACATCAGCCCAAAGAACGGGTGCTTACAGACCGGAGCGTCCAGAGAGGTAACCCCATCCAAGTGCGCTGCCGTTTGCAGGCGGACCTCCTCCCACTTGCGACAAGCCTCATCGAGCGAAGTCCCCGGCTTGGGCACCATCTGGCCTGTGGTCGGCATGCTCTTGGCCTTCCACATGCGCTTCAGCGCCCATCGAAAAAAGAACGTGGGCTTGGCTTTGCGGCAGGAGAAGCTGCCGGGGGGCCTCTGGTCCATCATCTGCAGGTCGACCTCTTCGGCCAACGCCATGTGCATGAGGAGCTCGACAGGGCTGAATGCTTTCGGATCGGGCCTGGCGGTGCGTTGAGCCCCTGGAAGCGCGCGTACACGCTCCACCAGCGTCGCCCTCGAAGACTCCGCTTGGTCCCACTTTGCCTTCACCCCCGGTTGCATGTGAGCATTATTCCCGAGGCGCGAGATGAGGGTGCATCTCAAAACCAGGTGTCGCGCCATTTCAGCGCTAGGCTTCGCAAGGGCAACAGATCCCGGGGCTGCGCCTCCTCGGCAAGCCAAGGGCAGTGCCCTTGCTTCCTTTGTTCGGCCGCTGGGCATCCAGGCCTAGTTCATCTTGAGCCGGGCCAAGTCAAGAAAAAGTGTGCCGACGGTCCGCGGACTGGCGCGGGGGAAGATGGCTCGGATCCACACCCGGACCTTGCCGCTCGCGTCCACATACGGCGAGGGATCCCCTTGCAGAGGAAAAGTGACGCTGATCTTGCTGCGCTGAAGCGCACGCGTCCCAAGGAGGTCATACCTGCCGAGCACCCAGTTGTAAAGGTGCACCTCCTCGGTGAGTTGGTTGGCCACGTTCAGGGCCGTCGTGAGCCACAGGTCGTACTTGGCGTCGGCCGGCACCTGAAAATCAAGCCGAGCGGAAGCTACCAGCGTTTGCGTGGCGGACACATAGGCGCCCCTGACGTTGTAGGTGCTTCCGTCAAGGCTCCACGTGTTGGCGACGCCACCCGCCTGGGAACCTCCCTCGACCTTCTGGGCAGCGAAGGCGCCGAAATCGAATCGAGGCGCGAACGGGATGCGAACGTAATACACGTCCTGCTCGCCATTGAAGGTCGCCGCGTACGCCACGTTGGCCCCGCCAATATCCGAAAGACAGGCGATGTAGTCGCCGAGCTTGTTCTGCTGGGGCCACCCGATGCGCGAGTAGAACGGTCCGCTCACCTGCACGCTCGGAGAAAACGTATTGCCGCCATCCAATGAGTAAGCGTAGTAGAGGGCGGATTGCTGGTTCGTCGAGTCGGCACGGGTGTCGTACCAAACCACGTCGATGCGCCCGTTCGGGGCGACGGACATCGTTCCGAACCAGTGGTAGCGCGCTGTGCCCGGGGGGTCGTCGTTCACGCGTTTGGGCGCGGACCAAGTGGCGCCTCCATCTGTGCTGCGGGAGAACATCACGTCGCAGGGGTTCGTGGAGTTCCGATAGACCGAGCAGAGCATGTAAAGGTTGCCGCTGGTGGGGAGTCCGCTCGACTTGTCATACGCCACCCAAGTCTGCCCCGAGAGGCCGCTGGGGTTGACGTACTGGCCATAGGCCATCTGGCCGCCCAAGCTAACGGCCACCTGGCGGTTGAAGGTCGGCGTCACGGACGGGTTTTGGGCGTTCTGGGACCGAAGAAACCAGAAAGAGCTGCTCCCCTCACCCACGACAAAGAGGTCGCCGTTCGGGGCGACATCAAGGGTCCCCCAGACGGGTTGATGCGGCAGGTTGATCGGGTTCATCCAGCTTGCGCCGTTGTTCGTGCTGCGGCTGAACTGCCGCCCACCCCAGTTGTTTCCGGCGGTGCTCCAGGCCTGATACAGGTTGCCGTTGCCGATGCCTCCGGTCGTGTCCACGGCCATCCACTGCTTGTCGCCGCCGGTGGCGGGGCCGACGAACGAGAAGTTCGCGCCCGCATTGGCCGAGCGCCAAAGATCGTCGAAGAAGGTATCCCGCAGGCTAAGGTAGAGGTGGCGGTTTTGTGGATCGATCCCCAGCACGGGGTCACTCCGGAATACCCCCGGCTCCAGCACTCCCGGAAAGGTCCATGCTGCGCCGCCATTAGTGGAGTAGCCAAAGCCGCCCTGCCGGAAGTTGCTGGTGACGCTGTTGAACTGCCTCCAGCCCACCGACATGTACCGCCGGCCCCCCGGGGTGATCGTCATCGAGGGCTCATTGGCGGCATCGTTCGGGATGTTCTGGCCCTGCGCGTTGACGTTTACTTGCACGCTGTTATAGCCGTTGAATGTGCCCTGGGGCACGATGCTCAGAAAGGGCACCACGCTCGACGGGCCCATTGCCGGCGCCTCTCCGATGGCTTCCAGGTTTGGGTGGACGCGATGAGAAGGGTCGGGCCGAAAAACAAGCGATTGGGCGAAAGCAAGGCCAAGAAGGGCCGTTGACGCGATGGAAAATGCGGTTGCACGGGCTAGGGGTACCAAAACACACCTCAACAAAACAAATGACAGCATTCAGTGTACAAGAGGTTTGGCCCGATGTACCGGGATTCTCGGCGCGTCACTGAGTTCCGGCGGCGCCCTGACCTAGGCCAACCGGTCAAAAAACTGAGCGATCGAAGCGGGAAACTCGAAGGGGCGCGTCGAAATCCCTGTTGTCGTGATCGTCGTTTTACTTTCCGCCGCCATGCTTCTCTCGTCGTCTGTCCAACAGGCGCTCTTCGAGGACCGCTTCTCGGGTTCCACACTCAGCTCAGGTTGGACAAGTCAGGCCTCGTCCAGCGGGTCCGTCAGGCTCGAAGATGGGGCCGTCGTCTTCGCAGCACCCCGCAACGCCTACTGCAACATCGCCCGACCGCTGGACAAAGACCTGGTGACTGCCCAATGCCGCCTGAAGTCCGCGCCGGCCGACAGTTGGGTGAACTCCCTGTTTCTCTATTGGGGCCCGGGGGACTGGGTGATGCTGGGTGTGCGGCCGATGGATGGCGGGCGCGTGTACATGACCCAGATGGCCGACGGCGGCTACAGCGAAGCGAACCTGGGCAGGACCCCATTCGAAGCCTGGACTTGGGTTCGCATCGAGGTGGGTACAGACGTGCTTCGTTTCTACTCCAGCCGGGACTGCAAGGCCTGGACCCTCGAGAAGTTCAGCGAGCGCCCAGGCAGTTTCGTCGGCTCGCCGTCGCACCTGATCGTCGGAAAGGGCTTCGGCGGGATGGAAGGCTATCCGAACCCACTGCTCAAGAACGACTACAAAGAACTCGGCGAGGCGGGCGTTTCCTTGGCTGACGACGTGAGCGTCTTCGAGACCTCATCGGGAAAGAGGGAATCGAATGCAAAAGAACGCGCCGGATGGAACTATGCGCTCCAGGACGGACTGGGCAAGCTGTTCTTGCGGCAACCCGGGGGGCCGACGTTTGAGGCGATCGCATCGGTTTTGCCGGGGATTCGCTATTCCAGGGAGACCGTCGGAGTGCCCGAGCATCCTTTCGACATTGGCGTCGAGGCAGACGGCACGATTCAGGTCGGCGGCTACGAAGGTTATGCCGCCAAGCCCAACCTGTGGATAGAAGTGGGCGACCCTCCAGTGCGCCTGGGTTCACCGGGACTGCCGCTGCGAAAGTCGCTGAGGCTCGGGCGGCTCCCGATCGTCGAATACGCCTTCGAGAAGGGCCCGCTCCAGTTCCGGGCGGATGTGTTTGGGTGGTCTGAGGGTGGAAGTCCCGACGCAGCGCTTCGCGCCTACCTTGTGGTGGGGGTCAAGAATGTGGGGAAGCGGCAGGAGCCACTGGTTTTCCGCCTTGCGACCGACTCGCCTGTTGCGGGGCAGTCGGCTCCCGAATGGAGGGGAATCGCGGCCCCCGGGGCTTCGGCGAGTGCCGCCTTTTCCTGTCCC
Organism: Armatimonadota bacterium; assembly: GCA_016223145.1. NCBI lineage: Bacteria > Bacillati > Armatimonadota > Armatimonadota bacterium. Next base: position 177,519 of record JACRPN010000012.1, read on the forward strand.
GTCGGCACCAAAGACGCGTTCCCAGCCCGGATTGCGGTCGAAGAAGGGTTTTCTGCATTTATGGCATGCCATGACCTGTGGACACGGCTTCAGGCCCAGGGCATGCAGCTTGGCCTGCCAGAGACGCGGATGTCGAACGCAAACAGGGCCTGGATGTCTTACAATCTTCTCAACGTCGACAAGCGGAACGGCCAATACGAGATCCACGACGGAAGCGGCTTTTACGAGGAGATGTACGGCTATTCGGTGGCGCTGTTCATCAACGCCCTCGACCTCTACGGGCGGCACAAGCTGGCGGAGAGGTACATCGACTCTTGGCTCAGCTTCCAGCAGCCCGACGGCCTCCTGACCGCCAACTACGGCCTGCCGGATATGGGTTCAACGCTCCTTGTGATGTCGGACCACTATCGCTTCACCAGGGACAAGGAGTGGCTCAAGCGTGTGGCGCCGAAAATGCTGAAGATCTACGAATGGCTGAAAGCCAAGCGCGCCGAGTGTATGGCAGCGCAAAAGCCAACCGACGTGGTCTACGGCCTGATCAAGTACCGACCGTACTGCGACTACCTCGAGCCCGCCTACGACTACGTGGGCGATGCCTATGCTGTTGTCGGCATGGAGGCGACCGTGCGGGCCTTCAGGGAAATCGGACTTATGGGGGACGCCTCGCGCATCGCGTTTGAGGCTGCCGCCTACCGAAAGGACATCCTTGCCTCGATGAACAAGGGATTGCTTCACCGCTACGGCATGCCGATCCTCGACATGGAGCCAGAGACCCACCGCCTGCTCAAGCGCTCGCAATACAAGGGCGGCGAATACTACGGGCTCATTGCGCCGCAACTGCTTGAGACGGGGTTCCTAGCGCCGAACGACCCCCTGGCAAAGATCGTGACCGACTTCATGGAAAAGCGCGGCGGCTTCCTGGCCGGAATGTCGGAGTTTCAGGGCGGCGTGGACCACGCCTACACCTACGGCTATTGGCTGAACTGCCTTCAGAATGGGAAGCCCGACAAGGCCGTTTTGGGGCTGTATGCCTCAATGGCGGGCGCGATCTCGCGCGAGACCCACTCCGGCGTCGAGGTCATGCACCTGATGACCGGCGAGCCGGAGCGCACCCTCCCACACACCTACTCGGGAACGCAGCAGCTTCGCATCTTGCGAATGATGCTGGTTCGAGAAGAGAAGGACGCCTTTCTGCACATCGGCCAGGGCATGCCGAGGGGTTGGCTTAAGGACGGGAGGGTGACGGAGGTGGCGGGCGCTCCAACCCTGTTTGGCCCAATCACTTTTCGCTACAAGTCCCAAATGTCCCGAAACCAGGCGGAGTTTTCGATGACGCCGAAGTACTTCTCAGCCCCAAAGCAGGTTCGCGTGTGGTTTCGGCACCCGCTGGGCAAGAGGATCAGGAGAGCCTTGGTGAACGGCAGGCAGGTGAAATCGTTCACCGCCGAATCGGTCGTGGTCCCTGCCTCGATGCCGGCCCAGGGAGCGGTTAGGGTCCAGGTCTGGTTCGATCGATAGAAGCGACGAACCCCGCTCGCCTAAGGCGAGCGGGGTTCGTGACAACGTGCGATGCGTTGCGGAGAGCTCTCAGACTCCCGCCGGGACCTTGAGGCCTTTGGCGACGAGCATGTGGGCGAGGTCCGCGATGCGGCAGCTATAGCCCCACTCATTGTCGTACCAGGCTACGACCTTGGCGAGGTTGCCCAAGGTGATCGTGTCCACCGAGCTGAAGATGGAAGAGTAGGCGCTTCCCACCAGGTCGCTGGAGACCAGTTCCTCTTCCGAATACTGCAGGATGCCTTTCATGGGTCCCTCGGCGTACTCCTTCATGGCCGCGTTAACCTCTGCCGGAGTCACCTCGCGGTTAAGCACGGCGGTGAAGTCCACGACGCTGACCGTACGGGTCGGCACACGGAACGCCATGCCGGTGAACTTGCCCTTGAGCTCCGGGATGACCAGACCCACGGCCTTCGCCGCGCCTGTGCTGCTGGGAACGATATTCTCGGCGGCGGCGCGCGCGTCGCGTAGGTCCTTGGCCGCGGTGTCCACGGTCTTCTGGCTGTTGGTGTAGGCGTGGACGGTGGTCAGAAGGCCTTTGTCGATGCCGAACTTCTCGTGCAGCACCTTGGCGACAGGGGCGAGGCCGTTGGTGGTGCAGCTCGCGTTCGAGATGACGTGGTGCTTCGCAGGGTCGTACATGCCGTCGTTCACGCCGAGCACGAGGGTGACGTCCTCATTCTTGGCGGGGGCCGAGATGATGACCTTGCTGACGCCGCGAGTCAGATGCGCCTTGGCCAGGTTGGCGTCGGTGAAGCGTCCGGTGCTCTCGATGACGATCTCGGCGCCGACCTCGTCCCACGGGATCATTCCAGGCTCGGTCTGCTTGAAGACCTGGATGCGATCGCCGTTGACGGTCAGGCTGTCATCGTCGTGCTCGACGGTCCCCTTAAAGGGGCCATAGGTGGTGTCGTATTTGAAAAGATGGGCGTTGGTCTTGGTGTCGGTGAGGTCGTTGACGGCGACCACATCGAATTCGCCTTTGCAGCGCTCAATGAGGGTTCGAAGCGAAAGTCTTCCGATGCGTCCAAACCCGTTGATGCCGATTCTTGTTGCCATTGTTTGTTACCGTTAAGAGGGGTGGGGGGCGACGCTGCCCGAGTGTGTGAGAATGAACTGAGTCTACCTTTTGGGCCCCAAAATGGGCAGGTGAGGTCCGCTCACCGTCTCCCCCAGGGGGATGCGATAACGGCGCGCCTGGGTGCAATATCCTTGTCATAGCCTCGTATATGTGCTTGAAACTGGTAGGTTTGACATGCTTTTTGCCCCGAGGGGCCATTTCCGGCGTCACAAATCGGCGGCTGCGGACAACCTTATAGGTTCGGGCTAGTCCGAGCCTCGTGCCGACGGAGTACGACTTATATCCCTCGCAACCTCACCGGAAGGCCGCCACCTGAAAAGGATCGGCGGCCTCGTTTTGTTGTTGGGGACCGAGGGACAGGGGGACGAAGGGACCGGGGAGGTTTGAGCCCTATCGTTCGCTGACGCCCTGTTCCGGTTCGTGAGCGTCAGAGCCTGAGCTTTCTGGCCCGCCGTCGGGCTCCGAAAGGGCCCCCACTTCATTCGATTCGCTTGGGGCCTCGATGCCGTGCTCCGACGCTTCTCCCGGCACATCGCCGGGCTCGTCCGTCTTGGTTTGGGGCGTGATGGGCTTGTCATGCAGGATTCGAAGCGAAAGGAGCCAGCCCAGGAACACCAGCGCCGCACAACCCGCAAACGGCGAATAGCGCCCGAGCGCCTCGCCGAATACCGTCTTTGCGCCGACCGGCTGAAGGGTCTCATAGAGCCAGGCCCCGATCGGCGCGCCAATGATCGCGCCAAAGCCCTGGGCGGTCATCACGGCGCCAAGCGACGCCGCACGGCGCTTGGGGTTGATGTCGCTCACGCTCGCCATCCAGGCGGGGATGGCCAAGAGGAACCCAAAACCGACCGGCAGGCCGCCTAGCGCAAAGACCCACTTGTTCCAAGGATCGACGAAAATGATGCTCGCGTAGACGACGGCAAGCCCCAAGAAGCACAGGAACATGCCCACGTGCACCGCGCGCGCCTTGCCGATCCGTTCCCCAAGCTTCGCCATCGGCACGCTCAGGAGAGCCATCGAGCCCACCGCAGGAAGCACCAGCGTACCAAACTGGCTCTCCGACATCTGGAACTGCTCGAGCGCGAAGATCTTGATGATCGCCATGGGGAAGCCGATCCCGGCGAAGGTGACGACCGCCAGAAGCATGAACTCAGGCATCTGCTTGAGCGAATCGAGTAATCCCGCAAAGCCTCCCTCACCGTGGCCCTCAAGCGCCTTGTGGGCTCTGGACTCTTCCGGCGCGGCGCGAAAACCGCTGGCGGCGACCGCTGCAAAGAGCACGGCAGAAAGGAACAGGCCCGGAGAATGCCGAAAGACCTCGGGAAGATAGGGCCCGACGAGATCGTTGGCCCATCCGCCGAACGGCAGCGCCAGCCCGACCCCCGCCAGATAGCAGGTATTCAGAAGCGACATGGCCTGCTGGCGCTCGCTGTCCTCGACCATGTCGCCCATGAGGGCAAACGCCGCCGGCCAGAGCATCGCGGCGCCGAGGCCATCGAGTACCCGCAGCACCAGAAAGCACATCGTTTCGGCCGCACCCGCATGGTGAGGGACCAGGACGGTGAGCAGCGCGGTGAGCACGCTGAGCGAAGGGCCGAGAATGATCAGGCGCTTACGCCCGAAGCGGTCGGCAATCGCGCCCATTGGGCTCTTGAAGATGGCTTCGCTGAGCAGAAAGGCCACCAGAACCAGGCCGATGACGCCGGTGCCGAAGTTCCGGTCGTTGCGCAGGTAGACCGGCATCGTCGAGATGTTGAGCATGGCGTAGCCCATTTCGGCCAGTAACGCCATGAGCAGCAGCCGGAGCACCGGACGCCGCAACAGAAGGGATCGGCTCTTGGGTGCTTCGCCTGGCGAGACTCCTGCCATGTTCATCCATTAGTAAAGCGTATTTGGGCGCCGGGAGGATGCAGCCTCAGGCGAAAAAAGGCCCCCGCCACCCCGGTCTTCGCAAGCATCGGCCCGCCAGATAAGGGTTTGGCGAGGGCTGGAGGTATCCGAGTGAAGCGTCGGAGCCTTGGGGAGCCCTCTTCGTCGCAGGTGGGATCAGTTCTTGGTGACCTTGACCTCGTCCTGGGCCTTATCGATCAGGATCGTCTGGTTTTCGGTGAGCTTGTAGCAGAGCCCCGCGGCCTTGGTGATCGTGTCCAGCGCATACCGGAGCGACGTGTCGATCAAATAGGCGTCGAGCTTGTAGCCGGGGACCTTTGAAGTGATTTCGAATTCGATGCCGGTCTGTTTGGTCAGTTCGGCGAAAACGGTGCGAATCTCCGTCTTGTCGAGTCGGGTCGTGATTTTCTTCTGGAGCGCGGTGGCGGGTAGCGGGCCCTTTGGCTTCGGCTTCTCAACGGCCTTGGGTGGGGTCGCGGCGTGCTTCTGCACTTCCGTTTTTGCGCGCGAGAAGTAGTAGATGCCGTTTTGCAGCTCAAACTTCAGGTTCGCGGCTTTGGTGAACACCACCAGGGCTTCGTCGAAGTCCATTTCATAGAGCGCCAGATTGACGACGCCGGTGACTCCGGCCTCCAGCACATAGTTCTTGCGAGCCTGTCCGCAGATGCTGTTGAGGGCGCTTCGGATGTCCATCGTGTTTGCCGAGAGGGTCACGACGGCGGTGGGCGGCGTGCCTTCGGTCTTCTGTGCGAGGGCCAAAGGCGACATCGAGATTAGGGCAAGGGCGATGAGCGCAGTCTTCTTCATGGGATGGGTCTCCGATTGAATGTCAGGTTCAGCTACTGGATGGGGTTGCCATCGGGGTCGTAAAGTCGAATGCCGCTGGGGGTGGGTTTGGCGGCCTGCTTTCTTCGCGCGGAACGCGAACCGGCCTTTGCGGTCCTTTTGGCCGGGGAAGCGCTCGAGGTCGGCTTCAATTCAGGCTTGGAGCCGGGCTTGGTTTGCGGGGTGCCCATTTGGGGAGCCCGGCTAGCCTCCGTGCCTGATGTGACGGCCTTCGTGGCCTTTGCTGAAGTCGAGGAAGTCGGTTTCGTGTCGCCTTTGGGGCTCGAGCCAGGTGCGGCGCTCGGTTCTGTGGATTTGACAGAGGGCCGCATAGATCCGGCCGGGTTGGATGCTGCCGCAGACGTGGCCGCTCCTGGAGTGGCAGGGTCGTCTGCGAGCCGCGAACCGAACAGCCGGGTGGGATCGCGCATGATGAACGACATTCCGAGCATCACCAGCGCGAGCGCACCGGAGTAGATCAGGGGCTTCCAGTACTGCGCGGCTCTTGGGCGGTCTTCCAGTCTCGCGACGGCATGTGGGGCCGCTTGGGTTTTCGCGAGCCTTTCCAGCAGCATCGCGCTGATACGGTTCATGGGCGGCGTCGAGGACGGCTCATCAGAGCTGTCTCGAGGGGCTGTCGGGGAAGCCTGGCTAGCCGGCGCCTCGATCGCGATTCTGCCGCCCGAGCCGCTGAGCATCGTCTGCAGGATCTCGCGCTTCTTCTGGAGGGTCTCGGCGCACCCAGGGCACTCTGCGATGTGGGCGCGAAGCTCCACCGCCATCTCCGGCGAGAGGCTGTCGCCCGCCAAGTAGCGGCTCATCTGGCCCTTGGCGATCTGACACTCGATGTTTTCAACCGGCATGCTTGACAACCTTCTTTAGGTTTTTGACCCTGAGTCGGGGGCCTCCCAATAGGATTGTCGGTGTGAGACGAGCGATCTCTAGGTGGAATTGCCGGGATGTTGGATGGGTTCAGCCAGGGTATAGCGAACGCTATGCTCGACCGGGAACAGAACAAGGATGATGGGCCTCGCCCCCGGGGCCCGCAGGCGTCGCTTCCAGTCCAGGGGGTCTGCGCGCAGTCCCCGGAGTTTAACGTCCGATACATGTGCGTCGAGCCTGTGCAAGTCAGTCTGGATGGCCTTTTCGTCGGCACGCCCGTGGCTCAGCACCCGGTAGGCCCGCACCCAGGCGCCCAGGCATACGCTCGCCGACGGGTCGTCGGTAGTGAGGTAGCCGTTCGAGGACCCGAGCGGAATAGCACCCGCGGACTCGCAGAGGCTGCCGAGGGCGTTCGCTCGGATGGCGGCGGGGTCTGCTTCAAGCAGGCAGCCAAGGGGTTCGCCAACCGCCTCCCGTAGGGTTTGGCCTCCAGGGATCCTCTCGCCGGTTTCTGCGTGGACCGCCCAGATTCCGGCTCCTATCTGCCACGGATCGAGGGCTTGGCTCCGTCCAAGAGCAGCCAGGACCTCTCGGCACTCCCTGCCAAGCGACACGAACGCTCGCGGAGCATCCAGTCCATCGAGAAGCGAATCGGAGAGCATCGGGGAGAGCTTTACGACGCTCACTTCGAGGCCCCGCAGCCTCTTGACGAGTTCTGACAGGGGCGGCTGGAAGGAACTTGTGTCGAGCGTTCTCTTTCCTCCCAATCGCCTGGCGGGGTCCGCGAAGGCATACTCGAAGTCCCAGGAGGCCGATAAGCAGTCTTCAGCACGAACCTCCGCCGAAAGCCCGTGAACCTCCAGATTCCACCGCGCCATCTCGGCCCTTTCGGGGTCTGACTCGTAGCCGAGCGCAGGGCCGCGCGCGGCGAGAGCCAGCAGGTCGCCGCCGATGCCGCAGGTCAGGTCTGCGGCAAATGCGCCCTCTGGGAAGAACTTGGAGTGCAGCGAGCCAAGCTGTGACGAGGACGCCATTTCCAGGCCATCCCGGTCAAACAACATCTGGTTCGACTTAGGGAACTTGGCTTGGCCCCGGCGGCGCAGGTCCCACTGCGTGAAGGCCCAGGATGCAGCACTAGGTTCGGTCTGAGAGGCGACCCTCTCGATGTTCTTGGCCGTCGGCTCAAGGCCCTCGGAGAGGCTCAGGGCTTCGAGGCGAAAGGGGTCCACGCTCCGATTATGGACCCCACAAAAAAGAGAGGGCCGGTTGGCGAGACCGGCCCAAGGGGCTGGAGGGTAGTGGAGGATTGGCGTTTTGTCTGGAGTCCCAAGAAGCCGTCTCCGGCCTCAAGGTGGTTCCTCTCTCTTGCTGACACCGACTTCTTTCCCCATGGAACCGGCAGGCGTTCCCGCTGATGTACCGGGCTTCAGGTTTGCGGCGCCAGATCACGCTCAATTGCGCGCGGAAAGATGCGGGGATCGGCAGATTTTGAACTCAATCTCCGTCTTGAGACGCCAGTGCACGAAGCAGACTGAGCGCCCCGGGCTTGCTCAGCAGCTCGTTTCCGCTCTCGCAGCGCGCGCTCATCAGGCATGCCGGGCAGCCATCAGCGCAGGAGCAGGAATCGAGCAGGCGCAACGAGGCGAGGCCCCAGGTCTCACGCATTTTGTAAAGGTCCTCGCAGAGCCCCACCCCTCCCGGCACATGGTCGTACACGAAGAGCGTCGCGTTGGGCGTGTCCGGATAGATGCCGTACCATGCACTGCCAAGGTCCCCACGGTCGCAGCCGGCAAGGAAGGGTGCTACCGCCATCAGCGCATGTTCCAGACCGTGGAGAGAGCGCATCGCCTCCTGGGGGTTTTCTTCCGGCAAAGGGCCGAGGATCAGGCGGACGCCGACCGTTTCGAACGTGTATGCGGGAAGGTCCAGGTCCTCAAAGTCGATTTCGCGCTCGGCGTCAAGCGATTTGCGCCGGAAGCCAATGACCTGCTCGGTCACGCGCAGGCCGCAAAGCCGGGCTTCAAAAGGGCCCCAACTTTCGGTCGCGAGCACGACCGTGGGCTCGATGGCCGCCTGGACCATGGATTGCGTGAAAAAAGGGACCGATTGCTGAGCCAGGCGCGCCACGTTCTGCTCCAGGTCGAGCTCTTGAACCACGTAGCTCACACCCCGGTGCAGGTACACCGCGCCCTTGTGCGCCCATTGGAGCGCCCGCCAGTGCTCCATGGTGCCAATCGGCTGAGCGTCCAGCAGAAGCGCGACCTGGTCCTTTCCCGAACCCCGAACGTTGACCCCCGGGGCAGGCGAGTCGAACTTGGGATAGTAAAACCTCCCGGCGCGGAATTCCAGCTCCCCCGCTTGGTCCATCGCTTCGGCGACCGTAAGGGCCGACTCTCCAAAGGTCTCCAGCTCGCTGGGTGCGACTGCGCGTTCATAGGCGGCGCAGAGGAGCTGCTGCTCCAGGATCGTTCGGTTCTCCGGGTTGATGGAGACCGGTTCGTGAGAGGAATCGAGCAGCATTCGGGGGTTGCGCATGAGGAACTGCTCCAACGGGTCGTCTTTGGCGATCAGGATCGCGACGCCATCGCGCTCTCCCCGACCCGCTCGGCCCGCTTGCTGCCAGAAGCTGGCGATCGTGCCCGGATAGCCGTTCATGACCACCGCATCCAGACCGCCCACGTCCACGCCCAGTTCCATGGCGTTCGTGCACGCCAGCGCCAGGATGCGGCCCTCGAAGAGCGCCTGCTCGATCTGCCGGCGCTCATCGGGGGTGTAGCCGCTGCGGTAGCTCTCCACCTTCCCGGGAGGCGTGTCCCCGATCCGTTCGAGAACCTCGCGTGTGTAGCGCAGGACCAGTTCGGCGGCGACTCGCGAACGGCAGAACGCCAGCACTCTGAGGCCCGAATCCACCAGGTTGGCCGTCATTCCCGCCGAAGCATAGTTCGCGCTTTGGCGCCGCCCGGTGTCGTCTTCGGGCGGATTGTAGAAGACGACGGTCTTGCGGCCTTGCGGGGACCCGTCTTCGGCGAGCAGCGTGGGCACGCGTCCCGTCATCTTTCCGAAGAGGTCGATGGGGTTGCCGATGGTGGCGCTGCAGGCGACGATCTGGGGGTGCGCGCCGTGCCACTCGCAGAGCCTGAGCAGCCGCTTCAGGATGCCGGCGACGTGGCACCCGAAAACGCCCCGGTAGGCGTGGAGTTCGTCGATGACGATCAGCCTTAGCGACTTCAGAAACCTGGACCAGTTCTCGTGCCCTGGGAGGATCCCCACGTGGAGCATGTCCGGGTTGGTCAGGACGATGTTGGCCAACCGTCGGATGGGCCCGCGCTCGGATTGGGGCGTGTCGCCGTCATAGGTCCCCACGCGCACGGACCTATCCGGCGAAAGCTGAATCAGCTTCCCCAACTGATCTTGGGCCAGCGCCTTCGTCGGGTACATCATCAGAATCCGGCAGGCCGGCTCCTCCAGGCAGTGCTGGAGGGCGGGCAGCGCGTAGCACATCGTCTTGCCGCTGTTGGTGCCCGTGACCACCATCACGTCCCTGCGGCCCATTACGGCATCGAAGGCGTGCGCCTGATGGGAATAGAGGCGGGGAATGCCCATCGCGGCGAGGCGCTCGGCCAGCTTGGGATGCAGGGGGCGCGTCGGTTCGGCAAACCTGGCGCTCCGTCTGGGGAGCACTTCCGTCGCGGCCACGTCCGGACGCACGCCTGGAATCTGGAGGATGGATTCGAGGAGCGGAAGGTCCGGCATGGCCGACTCGTTAGTCGAGGTCGTCGAGTACTGCCTCGCGCTCGGTTCGCTCCTTCTTCTTCACGGTGAATTTGACCATCATGATGCTGATCATCAGCATGATCGAAACGGGCACCGCCATCATCAGCATGCTGAAGATGTCGCCGCTGGGAGTGAGGATCGCCGTGGTGATGAACACGAACACCACCGCGTGCCGCCAATAGTGGACCAGGGTGTCGGGTCCGATGATCCCGACACGCCCCGCGATGTAGACGACTAGAGGGAGCTGGAAACCCAAGCCGAACGCAAACAGCATCTTGATGATGAAGAGGGCCATCGTGCCCGCTTCCTGCAGGACGCCGATGCTCTGATACTCTTCCGTGTAGCTTAGGAACCACTTGAACGTGAGGGGCAGAATGTACCAAGCGAACACGCATCCCATGAAGAAGAGCACGACGCTCACCGGCGCCAGCATCTTGATGGGCTTCTTCTCGGCTGGTTTGAGCCCGGGAGAGATGAACCCCCACAGTTCCAGAATGACCAGCGGCAGTGCGATGCCGAGCCCAATCATGAAGGAGGAGCGGAACTTGAACAAGAACGGCGCGGTGGCCCCGAACCACTTTTCATCCCAGACGAAGCCGGGATGCGTCCTCGCATATTCCCGAACGCTGGTCTCGAAGATCTGATTGATCGAGTTGTAGAGCCAGGGCTGAAGGAACCAACCGATCAGCCATCCCCCCGTGATATAGATCAGGACGCGGACGATTCGGTCGCGAAGCTCCCCGATGTGTTCGCCCAATGGCATGCGAAACTCCTCTGGGTCGCCAGAGGAGTTTCGCAATTTCTTCTTTCGGTTTTTGATAGCCAGGGGCATGGTCGCCCGCTGATTTTACTGCTCAAGGATCATTGTTAACTTGATCCGAAGTCGAACGAGCTGGTTTCCGCCCGCCATTCCACCGCCCGCACGGCCCTGTGGGGCTCCGCCTTGCGGCGGTCCGCCCGCGCCCGGAGGGCCTCCAAAACGGCCGCCCGGAGGTCCGCTGCCGGCTGGAGGACCAAACTGTCCCGGAGGAGGCCCGAAGCCGCCGCGGCCGCCACCCTGGCCGCTCTGCGCGAGCAACAACGCGCCGCCGTCGTCATCGGGACCGCCACGTCGTCCGGGGCCACGCCCGCCAGCCTGGTTGCCCTGCCCGCCCGCGGGTCCGGTCGGGCCGCCCGTGGCGATCACAGCGCCCTGGGTGTCCAGCGTTACGTCGATCTCGGTGCGGATCGGTATGCCCAGGTCCATGGCGAAATAGACGATCTGTTCGAGCGACATCTTCTCGCCGCCCATGCCTTCTTTGCTGACGCCAGGCTTGGCCTTCATCGGCTCGGAGGTAAGGATGTAACGGAGCTTGGCGCAGGGGTGGCCAGACTCCCACTCCGCGCCCACGAACTCGCCTCGCAAGGGGATTCGCGTGGTGGTCTTGTTCGCCTCAAAGTACTTTTCGAGGTCGATGTCCGGCAACTGGAAGACGCCACCGAACGGGGTTCCCGGCTTGATCGGGTCCGTGGGGAGCACGGGCATCGGAATCAACATGTACTCGTTGACCCTGCCGCCCGAGCCGCCAAACGGGTTCACGAAGATCGGGATCGTACCGAACTGCTCGACGCCCGTATCCGAGAGCCGCTGGTAGATCGAGCCGAAATCAGAGTCCTGGACAAGCATGCCCTGACTCACCGATCCGTCAACTCTTTGCATCAACCTGAAGAAAACGGAGTCGCGGCCCTTGAGGGACATCGGCGTCAGTCGGAGGAGGCCGTCGCCGTTGCCGTAGGTGTTGTCGATGGAGTACTGATAGCGGAAATGGTCAGCGTCAAGCGGGAGTTCGGCAGACCGGCCGCCAGCGCGGGCTTGTTGCTCGCTGATGGTGTTGACCGTGCCTTTGGCTTCGACATTGTAGACCAGCTTCTGGCCGTTCCTCCACTTATAGCGAAGCGTGAAGCCATCCTCGGGCATCTTGATCGAGGCGGAGTTAGCCACGGTCACGTTCACTGAGGTCCGGTCCATCACCTTGGGCCGATCCGTGCCCGAATAGAGCACGAACTCGAGCTTGTGGCGGCCGTCCGTGATCTTGCGCGCCTTGGTGTCCAGGGCGTATTCGCTGTATTCGCCCTTTTCGGCGAGCGTCGTGGCCTCGATGAACTTGCCATCCACATAGATTCCAACAAATCCGTCTTCAGGCACGCTGTTCTTGGGCAAGAGCACCCTGACGACTTCCTTCACCTTGGCGTCGTTCGCTGGGCGAACGATGGTGAAGGGCGCCTGTGACAGTGCGCTAGCGGCCCAGGCCGTTGCGGCAACAATTCCAATCCATCGCTTCATGAGCGGGTCCTCCGATACAAACAGACGCGGACAGGCTGGCCTGCCGTTCGCGGTTGACAAACATTATGACGCTATTCGCGTGCGGGAGAGTCACATGCGGGAAGTGAAGTGATGAGGGGATGAGGGGGAAGAGAGGGTGAGTCGGGGAACGATGAACCGTGGAGGGTGACGGATGCTTGGGGCATGGTAAATCGTGAAGGGTGCGTGGCGGACTTTGAAAGGTGAACTGGACTCAGATCTCCTCGTTTGCCATTCGCCATTCGTCTTTCGGCATGCCGCATTCGCTCTTCGCCTTTCGCTTCGCCGTTTTCGGGGAAAACCGGCGTCCCAGCAGCCCGCCAACGTTCCATAATAGTAACCCTATGCCTACCTCTTCGACCCTCCTGGACCTCAACGCAGAGCAACGCGAAGCCGTCGAGCATCCCGGTGGGCCGATTCTCGTCTTTGCCGGGGCAGGCTCGGGCAAAACGAGGGTCATCACGTGCCGCATCGCACGGCTTCTGGAGCAGGGCGTTCCGGCACATCGGATCTTGGCGGTCACCTTCACGAACAAGGCGGCCCGTGAGATGCGCGAGCGCATCGAGCACATGGTGGGCGACACCTCAAAGAACCTCTGGATGGGCACCTTTCACTCGATTGCCAGCAAGCTGCTGCGCATCGAGGGACGGTCGATCGGGCTCGACCCGGGATTCGTGATCTACGACGACGGCGACCAGGTTGGCCTGGTCAAAGAGATCCTCAAGCGCAAGAACCTTGACGAGAAGTCGATCAACGCCCGAGGAGTCCTGAACGAAATCAGTTCCGCCAAGGAAAAGCTGCTCTCGCCAAACGATTACCAAAGTAAAGCCTCCGGGTTTTTCGAGCGCGTCGCGGCGGAGGTCTACGAGGAGTACGCCGCTCAGCTTCGCAAGGCCAATGCGCTCGATTTCGACGACCTGCTCTTCTGGACCGTGCGCCTCCTCCAGCAACGCGAAGACGTGAGGGAGAAGTATCAGGAGCGGTTCCTCCACGTGATGGTGGACGAGTATCAGGACGTGAATAGGGCCCAATGCGAGATGGTCCGCCTATTTGCCGGGCGGCATCAGAACGTCATGGTGGTGGGCGACGACGACCAGAGCATCTACGCTTGGCGCGGAGCGGACGTGAAACTGATTCTGGGTTTTAGCGGCGAGTGGCCCGACGTCAAGGTCGTCAAGCTGCAACAGAACTACCGGTCCACCGGCAACATCCTCTCAGCGGCCAATGCGGTGATACAGCGCAACCGGTCGCGCGCGAGCAAGCAGCTTTGGACTCAGAACGGCGAGGGCGCCAAGCTGACCTGGCTTGAAGTGGGCACTGAGATGGACGAGGCGATGACGGTCGCCGATTCGGTGATGAACGACGTTCGGACCGGCAGGCGCGCTTACAAGGACTTTGCGGTGCTCTACCGCACCAACGCGCAGAGCCGCGTGCTTGAAGAGGCGTTCCTGACGCTCCGCATCCCGCATGTGCTGGTGGGTGGGCAGAGGTTCTATGAGCGAAAGGAGGTCAAAGACATGCTGGCTTACCTCCGCCTCACGCTGAACGCTGCCGACGATGTTTCTTTTCGGCGCGTGATAAACGTACCTGCACGCGGTTTTGGAGCTGGGAGCCTCAGCTTGGTGGACGATGCCGCCCGGGCAAACAGCCTGTCCTTGCTGGATTCGCTTCGCCGGGAAGACGTGCAGCACAGCCTACCGAAAAAAACTCTTGTCGGTGCGCAACGCTTCCTTTCGGCCATCGATGAGGCAGGCAGGATCGCTGCAGGCAGCGAGGTGAGCGCGGTCTTGAAGCATCTGATGGGTGCTTCGGGCTACCTCGACGAACTCAAGGCGGAGCGAAGCCACGACTCGGAAAGCCGCCTCGAAAACTTGCAGGAGCTGCTCAATGTGACCGCCCAATACGACGCGACCGCCGAGGACGGGCCTTCGCTGGCGGAGTTTCTCGAGAATGTAGCCCTCGTCTCAGACGTCGACATGGCGGACACTTCCGGCGACGCGGTGACGCTCATGACCTTGCATACGGCGAAGGGCCTGGAATTCAAGTCTGTTTTCTTGGTCGGCATGGAAGAGGGCGTGTTTCCCCACTCTCGGTCGCTGGGTTCGGATCACGAGATCGAGGAGGAGCGCAGGCTTTGCTATGTCGGAATGACGCGAGCGCGAGAGGAGCTGAACCTGGTGCATGCCCATCGGCGCTCGCTCTACGGACAGCCCACCTTCAGCCGGCCGTCGCGGTTTCTCTCCGAGATCCCGCCGGAACTGGTCAGTTCGGGTTCTGGCTCGAGGCCCGCGCCCGACATTCGCAGGGTCGTCCCAGATCGGACCGGAAGCTACGGCGTCGTCGAGGCGCCGTCAGCCCGAGCCGCCCAAGAACTCTCGCTTCGAAGCCCTTCCTGGAAACCGCCGTTTGAGGTGGGGCAGAAGGTGCGCCACGCCAAGTTCGGGATGGGGGTCGTGGTGGCTTGCAGCCCGCTGAAAGACGACGCCGAGGTGACCGTTGCCTTTCCAGGTGTGACCGGCATCAAGAAGTTGGTGCAAGGACTGGCGAAACTTGAAGGGGCCTAGGGTTGTCCTCCATGGGCGAGCACAAGGGCCAGGCCCGGGGCAGGGTCCTGCCTGTATTCGGTCACGAGAATCCAATGCATCGCAAAGCTCCGAAGGCCCAACGGGCCGACCTTTTGAAGCGAAGGGCGAAACCCTGGTGCCAGGCGCCCGAAGATCTCCCAGCCCTGTAAGGGCGGCCTACCGCGCCCTGCTATGGCTCCCGACGCTGGCGATCGGCCCGATAGGCTGCGGATCGAGCGACGACCTCATGCCGCTCAACGAGGGCAAGGCTTGGACCTACAAGGTCTTCAACGGCTACGCGACCGTCATCGACGAATTCAAGGTGCATAAAAGGCTCTCGGTGGCGGGGGTCAGCGGATGGCAGATCAACGGGAGCCTCGGGCAGCATCGAATGGCCTGGTCGGGGAACGATCTGCTCTGTGAGCGAACCCCTAACGCGCGATTCGTTCCGCCTCTGCTGCTTGCCGTTCGGGGATCAGAGAAGGCCAAGCGAACCTGGAAAGGACGCTTTGAGTCTCAGGGCCAGGTGTGGCAGGCCGAAGGGACGTTCGAACAGGGCCAAGACAAGGTCAAGATCGCGGCTCGCTCTTTTCAGACCACGAAAACCCGTATCGTCCTTAGGTGGCCCGGGCACCGCACCGAGCTCATTAGTTGGTTTGCGCCTGGAACCGGTCTGATCAAGCAGGAGCAGCGGACCGACGACCAACTGGACCTGAGTTTGGAGTTCCTGAGCTCGCGGTGAAAGGGACAAAGGGACTGAGGGAGGATGGGACTAAGGGACGGGGGAACGGCTGATCACCGACTCGTCAAAGAGGATGCAGGGCACTGGCGTGGGCAGGCGCGTCTACCGATCATTCTCTAGGGCGCGACCTGAGAGGAAACGAGAATCCGGGAAGTGGCCGCAAGGCAAATCACAGCAGCCCGTGCCCTTGGTTGGGAGAGTCCTGAAGCCGATGGCGCCCAGGCGTCTGGCCTGGGCTGCTCCATTTCGACCTCGCAGCTCGCCGAAGCGGCGAGCCCTGAAACAGGACCGAAAGGGCGGGCCCCGAAGAAGACAGTCTTGGGCCCCAGACCCGCACGGAGCCATACTGCACATACCGCACCGAGAAGACCCATGGAACCTCTGCCCACTCGCGAGCACCGACTGATAACGCTCAAGGACGTCAAATCGAACCCGAAGGTCCGGAGCCTCATCGACGCTGCCAACAACCTTCTCAAGGCGATGGGCTATACGGAGCACGGGCACCGGCACGTCGGCGTCGTGTCGCACATCACCCGCTATATCATGGAAAACATCGGCGCTGAGGACCGAGAGGTCGAGCTCTCGATGATCGCGGCCTACCTTCACGACATTGGTAACTGCGTCAATCGCGAAAGCCATCCGCTAACAGGCGCGAACATGGCCTTTACGTTACTAAACGAGATGGGCATGGACCCAGTGGAGATAGGACCGATCCTCGGCGCGATCGGCAACCACGAGGAGATGACCGGCATCCCGATCAGCGCGATGTCGGCCGCGCTCATTCTCGCCGACAAGAGCGACGTTCACAAGACACGGGTTCAGAACCCGATTATGGAGTCGTTCGACATCCATGACCGCGTGAATTACGCGGTGAACAAGAGCCGAGTTGAGATGTCGAATTCGCCTCAGACTATTGAGTTGGTGCTTGAGATCGACACGGAATTTGCGACCGTGATGGAGTACTTCGAGATCTTCCTTTCGCGCATGGTGATGTGCCGTCGCGCGGCCGACACCCTCGGGTACCGGTTCTTCTTAAGCGTGAACGGCGTCCGTTTGGAGTAGCGACGGCCCGTGTAAGGCGGTGAAGCTGCATCAAGGTGGTTGAAATGTCTCCATCTTGGAAGAGGCGGCGGCATCAAGAGGGAATCTCGCGGTTCAGAGCCTCCACCTCGAAAGAGGAGGAGGCATCCAAATCCGCTGTCCCCAGACACATTGCCACAGATTCAAATGATGAAGGGGCGGCAATCCGAAGATCGCCGCCCCTTCCATGTCTCTTCGACGGAATGGGTTACTTCTGCTTTCTGCGAAGCAGAACCGCAGCGCCGAGTCCGAGCACGGCCAAGCTGGCGGGCTCGGGGGTCGGGGTCGCGTCGAACGACCATGAAACCACGTCGCCCACGTCGCCACCGGCGTTATCGACGACCTTCAAGTTCCAGTCTCCGTTCATGGCGAGGCCGGTGAAGCTGGCAAAGGTGCCAGCGTTGTATTGGGCAGTGCCATTGCTGGAGTTACCCGCGCCCGCGCCGGCGGCATGCGTGGATCGGGCATAGTCGCCGGGCCGAAGAATGTAGCTCGTCGTTCCGAGAGCAGCTTCAGCGGCAAAGCTGCTGCCGGTCTCGAAGAACTTATAGCTGCCGGCCAGGTTCGATGAGTCGCCTATCGAAGTTCCAGTTGTGGCTCCTGTGCGGCTGAATAAGTGCATCGAGGTTCCCGAAGACACATGCGTGAAGATGGCGATCAGGTCGCCGACCCACGTATGCCAGCGAGTTGAGCCGGTAGTGGATCGGGTCGTGCCAAACTCGACTCGGACCCAGTTGAGCGAACCAACGACGGGATTCTGTCCCGAGACGTTGATCGTGCTCTGGCCACCGGTTGCACTGCTATCGGGGATAGCAAAGGCAGCACCGGGGCCAAACTCAGTGGCCATTGCGCCCGAGACAACGGCAAGCAAAGAAATCGCTAAGAGACGCTTCATATTGTTCCTCCTCAGACCAAACGCGCCCGGCAACAGCGCTGGGCGATACAACACTATGAGCGAAGGACTTTCAAAAAGCCAATACTCAAATACTGTTTTCTGGCAAAAGTACCTGTCACGATTCCTGTTGCCGCGTAAGCCACCCATCAAATTACACGCAGCAACCTTTGGAGACCTATCCAAAGGACCGCCAGACACGCAGCGCATCTTTCCCTTGGCCATCAGGTAGAATTTGCGTTCGCATCGCCCTGCTCCTGGTGCGCCGGGAGCCGCTAGCAGCGTCCAGAGGGAATCTCAAGATGAACCAACGAAAATACGAAGCCATGGTGATCGTCAAGCCCAGCTTGAGCGACGCCGACGTTCAGAAGATCGCCGACCGCTACAAAGCCGTCGTCGAAGAGCAGGGCGGCACCGTCGAGAGCGCCGGGAAGTGGGACAAGCGAAAGCTGGCCTACCCGATCGACGGCCACAAAGAGGGCACCTACGTCTTGCTCACGTTCGATGCGCCCGCAAAGGCGCCGGCGGAACTGAGCCGCTTGCTCGGCATCAATGACGACGTCATTCGCCATCGCGTTTTCAAGGTCGAGCATTAAGCTCGGGGGAGATCGAAAATGATCAATCGCGTCGTGTTGGTGGGCCGCCTGACGCGCGACCCTGAACTCAGAACTACGCAGACTGGTAAGGACGTTTGCTCCTTCAGCCTGGCAGTCACCAAGCGCATGAAGCCCCAGGACGGGTCGCCGGATGCAGACTTTTTCCGTTGCACCGCATGGGGCCAGTCGGCTCAATACGTCGCCAACTACCTTCACAAGGGCCGGCTCGTGGCTGTTGACGGACGTCTACAGTCCAGGAAGTACACGGGAAGCGATGGGGCGGAGCGCGAAGTCGTGGAGATCGTGGCTGAGAACGTCCAGGGCTTGGATCGCCCGAAGGATGATGCCGGCGGAGGCCATTCTGAAGGTGGTACGAGACCGGCCGCTGTTGGCGCGGCCCCAGACGTCGACGAATACGATCCTTTCGCAGAAGAGTAATAGATGTCCCAGCACCCTCTCGACGACGCCTCTTTCGTTCTTCGAAACGACCCGTCGGAGATGTACCGGCTGACGTGCGAATTCCCGAAGCAGTGCAAGACCGCGCTCGCGATCGCCTCCGAAACGCCGTTGCCCGATCTGGCGGTTCAGCCCAATCTCGCGATCCTGACCGGAATGGGCGGCTCGGCGGCGGGAGGCGATTTCGTCCGCGCGCTCTTTGAGGCCAGCGCGAAGATTCCCTTTACGGTTAACCGGGACTACGGCCTCCCACATTGCGCCGGCGCGCAGACGCTGGTGTTTGCCTGCAGCTATTCCGGCAACACCGAGGAGACGATTTCCTCGTTCAAGCTCGCCCAGGCGGCAGGGTGCCAGATGGCCGCGCTTACCAGTGGCGGCAAAATAGCGGAGATGGCGTCTCAGGCGGGCATTCCGCTCATCAACATCCCGGGCGGCCAGCCTCCGAGGACGGCATTGGGCTACCTGTTCGTACCGGTCGTCAACGCCTGCGAGCGCTGGGGGCTTTTGCCCGAGCAGGATTTCGGCTCAGCGTTTGCGCTGCTCGAGCAGTGCGTCTCGGATTGGGGGATCGACACCCCCTTTGAAGAGAACGCCCCGAAGAAGCTCGCACAGGCCCTCTATGGAAAGGCGCCGATTTTCTACGGGTTAGGCGGCTGGCAAGGGATTGTCGCGTACCGGTGGAAGGGGCAAGTCGGCGAAAACGCCAAGGTGCTCAGCTTTTGCCACACCTTCCCAGAGCTAAATCATAACGAGATCTTGGGCTGGGTGCTCGCCGACCGACAGGGTGTCGAGGATTGGGCTGTGGTCATCTTGGAGGACGGCCATGAGAGCCCCAAAATGAAGGAGCGCGCGAGGGTGTCCACCGAGCTGATCGGCGACAAAGCCGAGGTGTTCCGCGTTCAGGCCAGAGGCGAGACGCTCCTCGAGAAGATGCTCTCTCTGACCCTGTTCGGCGACTTCGTGTCGCTCTATCTCGCGGCACTCAATGGGGTCGACCCGGAGAACATCGACTCCATCAACGTCCTAAAGTCAGCTCTCGCCAGAGTCGCTTGATCGCTGGTCGCCAATCTTGCCGAAAAATCATCGGATTGGTTCAGTGCCGCAGATTTTGAGTTCAAATCCCGGAAAGATCACAAGAATCTTGAGAGAATCGTAAGGATTGTCTCGTAGTACCGGATGTTATTCTGTGTGCTTGTTTCGTCCGTACCTCATCAGGCGGGCGAGCGGGCCAGAGCGGCAGATGGGCTTACTCAACATTTCAAACGGGAACGGCGGCGGATCCACGGGCAGATTTGCCCGTGGGGTGCTTCTCTACACGATCGGCGTGATCGTGTTTGGGGCGTTTGTCCGGGCCACGAACTCCGGGGACGGCTGCGGCGCACACTGGCCGCTCTGCAACGGCGAGGTCATTCCCGTCAACGCGCCCACCGCCCGGCTCATCGAATTCACGCACCGCGTGACCAGCGGCATAAGCGGAATCCTCATCTTCGCGCTGCTGGCGACGGTTTTTCGCCGCTTTACGGCGGGATCGCCTGCCAGAAAAGCGGCGGTTGCCGCGATGTTCTTCACGATCGTCGAAGCACTTCTCGGCGCCGTGCTGGTCAAGCAGCAATGGGTTGCGCAGGACGCCTCCGTGGGCCGCGCGGTCGCAATGTCGGTCCATTTGGTCAACACCTTCTTCCTGCTCGGTTCGCTAGTCGCGACGGCTTTCTATGCTTCGGGTGGCGCCAAGACCCGCTGGAGGGAGCAAGGGGCCTTCGGGTGGGCGCTGGCGGCAGGGTTGGTCGGACTCACGATTTTGGGCATCAGTGGAGCCGTGACCGCGCTCGGCGACACGCTCTACCCCGCTAAGAGCCTCGCTGAGGGCATTCAACAGGACCTCAACCCCACTGCGCACTTCCTAATCCGGCTCCGAATGCTCCACCCGCTCTTGGCGGCCTCGGTGGGGCTCTACATGCTGCTCCTTTCTGGCCTCGCAACAAAGCTGAGAGCCTCCGAGCAGGTCAAGAAGATCGCCAATTGGCTGACCGCCATCGTGCTGGTGCAGATCGGCGTTGGCATCCTCAACATCATCTTGATGGCGCCGGTCTGGATGCAGCTCGTGCATTTGGCGCTGGCCGACATTAACTGGGGCCTGCTCGTCCTGCTGACCCTGAGCGCGACGGCCGAAGGGGTCAGCCGCTACGAGGCAGAGGCGTTTGGCGAGGCGGCGCCCGAGAGTCCTTCTGCTTTGGCGCCCACCCGCAAAGAGCTGGCCAAGGCCTATGTGGCCCTCACCAAGCCCCGCGTCATCAGCCTTCTCCTCTTCACCACCTTGGCCGCGATGTTCATCGCGGGCGGCGGCTGGCCAGGTTTCTGGCTCTTCCTCAGCGTGGCCGTCGGCGGCTACTTGGCGGCAGGTTCGGCGAACGCGATCAACATGGTGATCGATCGGGACATCGACGGCTTCATGAAGCGAACCGCGAGCCGCCCGACGGTGACCCAGGTGATTCCCTCCAACAAGGCGCTTGGCTTTGGGCTCATCACCGGCGCGGCGTCGTTTGCGATTCTCTGGGCCGGAGCGAACCTGCTCACGGCGGTGCTCGCGATGGCGGGACTCGCCTTCTACGTGCTGGTCTATACCCTGGCGCTGAAGCGGCGCACCTGGCAGAACATCGTGATCGGTGGCGCCGCCGGTGCGTTCCCTCCCCTGGTGGGCTGGGCGGCGGTGGCGGGAGACCTGAACCTCTTCGCCTGGCTCCTCTTTGCGCTGATCTTTGTGTGGACCCCCGTCCATTTTTGGGCCCTGGCGCTCCTAATGAAGGACGACTACGCCGCTGCCGGAGTGCCGATGCTCCCGGTGGTTAGGGGCGACCGGGTGACCGTCATCCAGATCTTCTTCTATGCCGTGCTGACCGCGGCGGTCAGCCTTCTTCCCTACCTTCAAGCCCACGTGGGCATGTTCTATCTCGTGACGGCCGTCGTGCTGAACCTGCTCCTCATGGCGGCTTGCCATCGGCTGTACAAAAAACCCGAAAGAAAGGAAGCGCTCGTGGTGTTCAAGTACTCGATGGTCTACCTTGCACTTCTGTTCCTCGTGTTGGCCATCGACCGGGCGGTGCTGCTGTGATGCGGCGCTCGCCACTTGCCAATCTTGACTTTTTTGTGTCACAGTTGTCGGTCGAAAGACCGGGAATCGGCGCGTGGGAGCGTGCCGATTCTCTGCGTTTTCAAACCCCGGAGTTCCCGATAGCGAAGGAGCGCTTCTAATGGCCCAGTTATTTCCGTCTTACTCCAACACGCTCGCCAAGTTGAGCCTCATCCTTGGCGCGGGCACGCCCTTTGCGCTTTTCTACCTGGGCAGCACCTTCACCCGGGGGCCGGCAAACACCAACGTGGAGGTGCCCCTCGATCAGCCGGTGCCCTTCAGCCACAAGCACCACGCGTTCGAGCTCGGAATCGACTGCCGTTACTGCCACTGGAACGTGGAGAAGGGCCCTGTCGCCGGCGTCCCGGGCTCCGAGGTCTGCATGTCCTGCCACTCCCAGGTGTGGACGAACTCCCCGCTGCTGCAGCCGGTGCGCGACAGCTACGACAACAACACCCCGCTGGTCTGGAACAAGATCAACAAGGTTCCGGAGTTCGTGTACTTCGATCACAGCATCCACGTCTCGCGAGGCCTCAACTGCAACCAGTGCCATGGCCGCGTGGGCCAGATGCAGATGACCTACAAGGGCAAGTACTTCTCGATGGACTGGTGCCTGACCTGCCACCGGAACCCGGAGGCGTTCATCGGCGCGAACGCGCAGGACCCGAAGCTCAGCCCCCAAGACGGCGCGTTTGAGCTCTACAAGAAGGCCTCGCGAGGCGAGAAGCTGACCCCAACGGAGTATGAGCTGTGGGTGGATTCGGCCCACACGGCCACCCCGGAGGAGATCGAGAAAGGGAAGGCCCTGGTCAAGAAATACGGCGTGAAGAAGGAGCAGCTTTCGGATTGCTGGATCTGCCACCGCTAACGGATAGGAAAGCAAGGATGGAGATGGAGAAGAACAGCATTAGCGTAGCGGAGGTCCGGGAAAAGCTCTCCAAGGGCGGACCCAAATGGTGGCGAAGCCTGAGCCAGGTGATGGACACCCCTTCGTTCAAGAAGTGGGTCGAGGACGAGTTCCCTGAGCGGGCCACGATGCTCCAGGTGGACCGGCGGAACTTCCTCAAGCTGACCGGCGCCGCCGTGATGATGGCCTCTCTGACCGGCTGTCGAAGGCTGGACAAGGACAAGATCGTCCCGTTTGTCAAGATGCCTGAGGATTCGGTCCCCGGCAAGCCGGAGTACTACGCGAGCACGTTCGTGCACGGTGGCTATGGGATCGGCGTCTTGGTCGAGAGCCGCCAGGGCCGCCCGACCAAGGTCGAGGGTAACCCGCTTCATCCTTCGAGCCTCGGCAAGTCGAGCGCGATCACGCAGGCGTCCATCTACGGGCTCTACGATCCCTTCCGGTCGCAGCAGACGATGAGGGGCAGGGAGTCCACCTCTCTCGCCGAGTTCCTAAAAGCGGGCAAGGCCGCGCTTGCGGGGAAGGCGGGCAATGGCCAGGGGGTCGTGCTGGTGACGGAAGCGATCACCTCGCCGAGCCTTGCAGGGCAGATCAAGGCGTTTCTCAAGAAGTACCCCGGCGCGAAGTGGTGCGTCTACGAGCCCGCGGGCCGCGACAATGAATTTGCTGGGACGGAGCTTGCGTTTGGCAGGCGGGTCAACCCGGTGTACAACTTCGAGCGGGCCGACGTGATCGTGTCGCTCGACGCTGATTTCCTGCTTTCAGGTTCAGGGGTGGCGCGCTATTCCCAGGATTTCGCGAGCCGCCGAACCGTTGCGGGCGGAGACGCCTCGCGCATGAGCCGGCTCTACATGATCGAAAGCTCGCCCAGTTCGACCGGCGCTACCGCCGACCACGCGCTCAGGGTCAAGGCCTCGCAGGTCCAGGCCGCGGCCGGACGTCTCGCATCCCAAGTTGGCGTAGCCAATTCGGTGGCGAACGACCCCCGGCTGAACGCGGCTTGGCTCGATGCCGTCGCGAAAGACCTTCAATCGGCTTCTGGGCGCTGCGTCGTCCTTGCAGGCGAGCATCAGCCCCCTTCGGTACACGCCCTGGCCCATGCGATGAACGCCAAGCTTGGCGCCGTCGGCCAGACTGTGACCTACACGGAAGTTCCCGAGGTCGGACCCGACACGGCCTTTACGCTGAAAGACGCCGTTGCCGATCTAAATGCCGACAAGGTCGACGTTTTGCTCGTTCTCGGAGGAAACCCGGTCTACCTCGCTCCAGGCGATGTGAACGCAAAGGGAGCTTTCGCCAAGGCCAAGTTCTCGGCAAGGCTCGGCCTCTATCAGGATGAAACCAGCGCCGTCTGCCAGTGGCACGTGCCCGAGTCGCACTACCTCGAAGCTTGGGGAGACGCCCGGGGGCACGATGGCACGATCTCGGTGGCTCAGCCGCTCATCGCGCCGATCTACCCGTCGCTGGCGGCCATCGAGTTCCTTGAGACGCTTTCGGGGGGCCCGCGCAAGTCACGAGCGATCGTCGAAGACACGCATCGTCCCGCCGGAGCGGTTGACACCGATCTGAACCCCAACGCGGGCGCGGCATTCCAAAAGGACTGGAACCAGATCGTTCATGACGGCATGATCCGGGGCTCGGCGTTTCCTGCGGTCAGCGTGACGGCCACGGCCGACCTCAGCGGGATGCCGGCCGCCAGGCCGATCGAGGGTCCCGAAGTGCTCTTCCTGCCGGACGCAACGATCCACGATGGCCGGTACGGGACATGCGCCTGGCTGCAAGAACTGCCCCGCCCGATGACCTCGGTCACCTGGGACAACCTGGTGCTCGTCTCGCCGAAGACCGCCGAGAAGCTTGGAGTGGAGAACCAGGACCTGGTTTCGCTCGAGGTGAACGGCAAGAAGGTCGAGGGCCCGATCTTTCTCGCTTACGGCCAGGCGGAAGACCAAATCGTGGTCCACATGGGCTACGGGCGGGTCTCCGGCGCGCCGCTCTCGTTCTTCGACGGCAACGAGGTGCGCGGGTTCGATGTAAACCCACTTCGAACCTGGCAGTCGCCGAACATGGCTGCGGGCGGCACGATCACGAAGGTGGGTGGCCGGCAGCCGGTCGCCAACACGCAAGAGCACCACGTAATGGCCACCACCGAGGGCGTCATGCCGCTCGACATCGTGCGCTCGGGGACGATCGGCGAAATGGCCGCCAACCCCAACTTCTCACCGCATCCCGCCGAGGAAAAGGAGGAGCTCCATTCGCTCTACAACGACGAGGAGTTCAAGTACGACGGCTATCGCTGGGCGATGACCATCGACCTTAGCCTCTGCACCGGCTGCAACGCCTGCACCCAGGCCTGTCAGGTGGAGAACAACATCCCGAGCGTTGGCAAGAGCCAGGTGATCAAGGGCCGCGAGATGCACTGGATCCGGGTGGACCGCTACTACAAGGGGGGATTCGACAGCCCGACGGAGGTCCTGCATCAGCCGGTGACGTGTCAGCACTGCGAAAACGCGCCGTGCGAGCCTGTTTGCCCTGTGGCGGCGACCACGCACAGCAAGGAAGGCCTGAACCAGATGGTCTACAACCGCTGCGTGGGCACCCGGTACTGCTCGAACAACTGCCCTTACAAGGTCCGTCGGTTCAACTTCCTGAACTACGCCGACAAGACCGACTACCCGACGCTGACCCTGCTCAACAACCCCGACGTGTCCGTTAGGGGCCGCGGAGTTATGGAGAAGTGCACGTTCTGCGTGCAGCGAATCAGCGCGGCGCGAATCGAGTCCAAGAAGTCGAACACGGCGATCAAAGACGGCGACATTGTGACGGCTTGCCAACAGGCCTGCCCGAGCAAGGCGATCGTCTTTGGCGACCTGAGCGACGAGAAGAGCGCGGTCAACAAGTGGCAGCGCGACCCGAGGGCGTATACGCTCCTCCGGGAAGTCAACACAAGGCCACGACTCAAGTATCTGGCAAAGGTAAGAAACGTGAACAAGGAAATCGAAGCGATCGAGGGGACCCATGGCGCTTAAGGAAGAACCGAAGGCTCCCATGCTTGACACGTCCCACGAGCTTCTGGCTCCGGGCGAGAGTTACCGATCTCTCGAAGAGACGATCGGGAATGTGGTTCTCCAATCGGCGAGCCATAAGAAGAGTTGGTATGTGATCGCCTTCTTGGGATTTGTCGGGGTCAACATCCTCGGCCTGACCGTGGCCTATCTGCTCTACATGGGCATCGGAATTTGGGGAAACAACCAGCCGGTGGGATGGGCGTTCGACATCATCAACTTCGTCTGGTGGATTGGTATCGGCCACGCCGGAACTCTGATCTCGGCGATCCTGCTCTTGCTTCGGCAGCCTTGGCGCAACGCGATCAACCGCTTCGCGGAGGCGATGACCATCTTCGCCGTCATGTGCGCGGGCATGTTCCCGCTTCTGCACATGGGCCGGCCGTGGATAGGCATGTACTCGCTGTTCCCATATCCAAACTGGATGGCGCTTTGGCCGCAGTTCCGCAGCCCGCTGATGTGGGACGTGTTCGCGGTCTCGACCTACTTCACCGTTTCCGCGCTGTTCTGGTACGTCGGCCTCATTCCTGACTTCGCGACGCTGCGCGACAAAGCCAGCAAGGGCTACGTCGCCAAGATCTTCGGCATTCTGGCGATGGGCTGGCGCGGCGCGGCACGGCACTGGCAGCGCTATGAGACTGCCTACTTGATCCTTGCGGGCCTATCCACCCCGCTCGTGCTTTCGGTCCACTCGATCGTGTCCTTCGACTTTGCGTCGGGCATCGTGCCCGGGTGGAACGTGACCCTGTTCCCGCCGTACTTCGTCGCGGGCGCCATTTTCGCGGGCTTCGCGATGGTCATGCTGCTCGCGATCCCGGTCCGACGGATGTACGGCCTCGAGGGCATGATCACCCAGCGCCATATCGACTGGATGTCGAAGATCATGCTGGCGACCGGCATGATTGTGTGTTACGGCTACTTCTGCGAGGTGTTCTACGCGTATTACAGCGGCGCGCCCTACGAACTCCAGCTGATGGAGAGCCGCCTTTTTGGCCAATACCGCTGGCTGTACTACTTCCTCTGGATCTGCAACTTCGTCGCGATTCAGCCGCTCTGGTCGCCGAAGATCCGTGCAAACAACACGGCGGTGTGGTGGATCTGCGTGGCGGTCAGCATCGGCATGTGGCTGGAGCGGTTCGTGATCATTCCGATGAGCCTGCACCGCGACTATCTGCCCAGCTCGTCGCACACGTACCAGCCAACGGTTTGGGACTTCTCGATGTTCTTTGGAACGATCGGCTTCTTCATCTTCATGATGTGGCTGTTCATCCGGTTCGTTCCCGCCATCAACATCTTTGAAATGAAGGACCTTCTCTACAAGATGCGCCTGATGCTGCGGCATGAGGACAAACATGCCAACCAGCCGGCTGGAGGCGGCGCCCACGGAGAGTAAGGGAAATACACCACCATGTCGCACGAAGAACCCAAAAGCCCACAGGTGTACGGAGTCGTCGCAGAGTTCGATGATCCGGACGCCATTCTTTCCGCCGCCAAGCGCACGCGGGAAGAAGGCTACGAGAAGTTCGAGGCTTACACGCCGTTCCCGGTTCATGGCCTCGCAGACGCCGTGGATAAGGAAGACCACCGGCTCAAGTGGATGATCTTCTTCGGAGGTGTTGCGGGCGCCTGCACGGGATTCGGGTTCCAGACCTGGGTCTCGATGGTGGCGTATCCCCACAATGTGGGCGGCAAGCCGCTGTTCTCCTGGCCCGCGTTTATCCCGGTCACGTTTGAGTGCATGGTGCTCTTCGCGGCGGGTACGGCAGTTCTGGCGATGCTCGGCTTGAACGGGCTGCCGAGGCCGCACCACCCGATCTTCGAGGCCAAGAACTTCAAGCGGTGCTCGCAAGACCGGTTCTTCCTTTGCGTGGAAGCCGAGGACCCCAAATTCAACTCGGCCGAGGTCTCCAAGTTCCTGAAGGGGCTGGGTGCGCTCGAGGTGTCGGAGGTGGTGAGTTGAAATCTCTGATAAGGCGTATAAGTCCATTAAGTCTTATAGGACTTATCTTTCTGGCGGGCTGCCATACCGACATGTGGCGTCAGCCAAAGGCCCTGCCGCAGCAGCCGTTCGACACCAACGTATTTGCCGATGGCCGTGCCGACAGGCCCAAGGTCGAAGGAACCGTCGCCTGGGGCAAGAACCGCGACGGCGACCCCCGCTACACCGCCTACAAGGACGGCAAGCTGGTCACGACGCTTCCCTCTGAGCTTGTGATCAATGGCGAGACCCTCAGCACCGCCGATCCTGCGGGTTTGCGCAAGGTGCTCGGACGCGGCAAGGAGCGGTTTGAGATCTTCTGCACGCCCTGCCATGGTGCGCTCGGCGACGGCAAAGGGATGATCACGCAGCGCGGCCTCGCGGTGCGGCGAACCCCGGCTTCGTATCACACCGACCGGCTGCGCAAGATTCCGATCGGCCACTTCTTCGACGTGATCACCAACGGCGCAGGCGTGATGTTCCCCTATGGAGCGCGCATCGACGCTGACGACCGGTGGGCCATCGCCGCCTACATCCGAGCCCTGCAGAAGAGCCAGAACGCCAAGGCTTCGGACCTGACCCCCGAGCAGATCCAAGCCATCGAATCGGCCAAGACCGACAAAGTCGGGGAGAACCACGAATGAGCATCGAATCCGCTGCCCCGACAGGCCTCCGCAAGTACGCCATGGCGGCGTTCCTCGCCGCCGTGCTTCTTGTGATCGGGGCCGTCGCCATGATGTCGTCCGACAAGACGGCCATCCAGTCCTACCTCATGGGCTGGCTTTTCTGGATGCTCCTGGCGCTCGGATGCCTGGGACTTACCCTTTTGCATCACACGATCCGGCCGACCTGGAGCCTTAGCACCATGCGGCTCTATGAAGCCGGTGGAAGCTGGGTGTCGTTCGTCTTGCTCTTCCTCGCCGGTTTGCCCATCTTCACCAACCTCTCGGCGCTCTACAAGTGGACCAACCACGAGGTGATGCACGAGTCCAAGATGCTGCAGTACAAGACGTGGTACCTGAACGAGTCCTCGTTCACGATCCGGCAGGTGGTCTATCTACTGCTCTGGGCAGGCATCGCATTCTGGATGAGGAGATCCTCGCTCGAACAGGACAAGACGCTGAACGATCGTGCCGCCGCGTTTCGCTCGTCGGCCTCGGCGGTGATACTGCCGGTTTACGTGATCAGCCTCACGATGGCGGTCACGGACTGGATCATGTCGCTCGACCTGAAGTGGTTCTCATCCATCTTCGGCGCGTGGCTAATGGTGGGCGCGGTTCTGACCACGATCGCCCTGACCAACCTCATTGTGCTGCGCAACTCGGGCAGCGAGCCGTACAAAGCGATCATCAACAGGGGGCTGACCAAGGACCTTGGCAACATGATGTTCGTGTTCACGCTGCTCTGGGCCTACACGTCGGTCTCGCAGTTCATCATTATCTGGCAGGGCAACCTCAGCGAGTTCATCAGCTTCTTCGTCATCCGCTCCCAAGGCGGGTGGGACAAGCTCGCGCTGGTTCTCATCGTCGGCCAATTCCTGATCCCATTCATCCTGCTGATGTCGCCGAAGCTCAAGGCCACCCCCAGGCTGCTGATGGGGATGTGCGTGTGGGTGCTGGCGATGCGGCTGATCGACTTCTTCTGGATCGTGGCGCCGTTCATGCGCACGGGCAACGTCGAGGTGCACCTGCTGCCCGACCTGCTCTGCTTTGCCGCCATGGGCGCCGTTTGGGCGTTCGCCTTTTTGAGCCAACTGGGCCAGGGCGCGCTGATTCCGATCCACGACAAGCGGCTTCAGGAGGCGTACCACCATGCATAGTGCCGACCAAAATGCGATCAACGAAGCCACGCGCCCCGAGGACCGCTACGACACGCGGGACATGAAGATGTCCCACATCCTCAAGCCCGTGGGGATATTCTTCGTGTTCACCGTTATCTGCATCGTGGCGATAATCGCGCTCTACAATTACGGGATTCCGTTTTCCTTCCCGGGCGGCATAACCCGAGCCCGAACAGAGGCGCCGATCCTGCCGGGTGGCGTCAACCCGCTGGTGCAGACCAACCATACGGCGACCAAGGACATTGTCGACCTTAAGGGCCGGGAGCACCAGGAACTCAACAGTGCCGGGGTCGTGGACCCCCGAAAGGGAACGTATCGCATCCCCATCGAGGAAGCCATGGATCAGGTGGCAAACGAGGGTATCAAGCCCGCAACGACGGAGGCGCCCCATGCGAACTAATGTCCCCCTTCGCCCTTCGCCCTTCGGTCTTCGCATTTCGCGACTTCCTTATTGCGCAGCGCGCATCGCCCATCGCTTCTTGATGGCATCCGTGCTGGCAATCAGCGCTTTCGCAACGGCGCAGGATACGGTCAAGACCCCGTTCGACGACAAGATCGGCATCACCCAGAAGCTGGGGTCGAGCTTGCCGCTGGGTCTCAAGTTCAAGGACGAAACCGGCGCGACGGTCAGGCTTGGCGATTACTTCAAGGATCGGCCGGTGGTGATCGTCCCGGTGTTCTACGAGTGCAAGAGCGCTTGTCTGATGACCCGCGACGGCGTGGTCCAAGTGCTCGGACAGCAGAAGAAGGAGCGCATTGGACGCGATTTCGACGTGCTGGTGTTCAGCTTCAAGTCGGACGAGACCACCAAGATGGCCGCCGACGCCAAGAAGTACTGGATGGAGCACACCCGCTATGGGGAGAACGCCGAAGGCTGGCACTTCTTGACGGGCGACGAGGCTTCGATTCAGTCGCTGACCTCGGCGATCGGCTTCCGGTTCCACAAGGTGCCCGAGATGGACACTATCGTCCACCCGACATGCATCGTGTTCGCCACGCCCGACGGCAGGGTTTCCTACTATCAGGAGGGAGCGAATTACGCCGCGCTGGAGTTCCAGACGGCGGTCGAAGAAGCCAAGCGGAACCAGGTGGGCACCAAGAGCCCGACAATTCGCTTCCCAGCCTGTTATGCCTATGACCCCACGACCGGCAAATACCGCGTGGCGGTCGAGAACATCTTGCTGTGGTCCGGTTTGGCGACGGTCGCCATCGTCGCCGGCTCGATCATCCACATGTCGCTGAAATATAGGCGCACCCCGCTGAAACCCGGCGACGCGCCAGACCAGGGAGGAACGGACGCCAATCCGTCCGAGGGCCACTGATGCCAGGATCGCTTCTCGCTCAATTCAATATGCCTCTGATGCCGGAACAGGCGTCCGAGTTCGCCAAGCCGTATGACAGCATTTTCTTTGCCACGACGGCCCTGACGGTGTTCTTCATCGTGGTCGTGGTGATCATGATCACGGTGTTCGTGATCCGCTACCGGCATGGCGTCAAGGCGGACCGTTCGAACGCGCCGACTTCGCACATGCTCCTCGAGATCACCTGGACCGCGGTGCCGTTCATCTTGGCGATGGGCATGTTCTTCTGGTCGTCGTACTTGTTCGTCCAGCAGCGCATCCCGCCGAAGGACGCCCAAGAGATCTACGTGATCGGCAAGCAGTGGATGTGGCACATCCAGCACCCAAACGGCATCCGGGAGAACAACGAACTGCACGTTCCGGTGGGTAAGGACATCAAGCTCGTCATGATTGCCCAAGATGTCATTCACAGCTTCTACATTCCGGCGTTCCGGATGAAGCAAGACGTGGTGCCAGGCCGCTATACGATGCAATGGTTCAAGGCGACGAAGCCAGGCAAGTATCCGATCTTCTGTGCGGAGTATTGCGGGACGCAGCACTCGGAAATGGGCGGCTACGTGTACGTGATGTCGCAGGCCGACTTTGACAAGTGGCAGGCCAACGGCGGCGAGAAGGTCAAGGAGACGGATTTGACTCCTGTGGCCCAAGGCAAAGCGCTGTTCGAACGCTACCGTTGCGCCACCTGCCACGTCGATGCCGACACCGAACGCGGCCCGACGCTTTTTGGCCTGGTTGGCAAAACACGCGACTTTACGGACGGCTCGAAGAAGGTCGCAGACCGCGAGTACGTGCGAGAGTCGATTGTCAGCCCGGAAAAACACCTCGTGAAGGGCTACGACAACACGATGGCGACCTACAAGGACGACATCACCGAGGATCAGCTTCTGTATCTCTATGAGTACATCCGCACCTTGGGCGGACCCTCCAGGAAGCCGGCATCAGCGCCTGCAGCCACGAACCAGACAGGAACCACACGATGAGAGCGAGTACCGTCAAGAACCCTGCAGCCGAAGCGCCCAAGCCGGAATCGAACTACCTGAACAACGGGCACACGATCGCTTCGTGGCTCCTAACCAAGGACCACAAGCGAATCGCGATCCTGTATCTGATCTCGGTCACGATCTTCTTCGCCGTCGGCAGCTTCCTCGCGGGCCTGATCCGTGCCGAACTGATCCTGCCGCGCGGCGTGATGCTGGAGAACGAGACCTACAACAAGATATTCACGCTGCACGGCGTGGTGATGATCTTCTTCTTCCTCATCCCGTCGATCCCGGCGACCTTGGGCAACTTTCTGATTCCGATGATGATCGGGGCAAAGGACCTTGCCTTTCCACGCCTGAACCTGCTGTCTTGGTACCTCTACATCATCGCCGGCCTTATCGCCATCGTCGCGATTGCGATGGGCGGCGTGGACACGGGCTGGACCTTCTATGCCCCCTATGCGAGCATGTATTCGAACTCCCAGGTGTCGCTGACCATCGGCGCGGCGTTCCTGGCGGGCTTCAGTTCGATCTTTACCGGCATCAACTTCATCGTCACCATCCACAAGATGCGCGCGCCGGGCATGACCTGGTTCCGGCTCCCGCTCTATGTGTGGGGCCACTATTCGACCAGCATCATCATCATCCTTGGGACCCCGGTCGTCGCGATCACCCTGCTGATGCTCCTGGCAGAAAGGACGCTGCATCTTGGGTTCTTTAGCCCTGAGCTCGGCGGCGACCCGGTGCTCTTCCAGCACCTGTTCTGGTTCTATTCGCACCCCGCGGTCTACATCATGATTCTGCCCGGCATGGGCGTCATCAGCGAGATCATCACATGCTTTAGCCGTCGGCGGATCTTTGGCTATGAGTTCGTGGCGTTCTCGTCGCTGGCGATTGCGGGCCTCGGCTTCTTGGTTTGGGGCCACCACCTTTATGTCAGCGGCCAGTCGATGTATCAGGGCATGGTGTTCTCGATCATCACCTTCCTGGTGGCGATCCCCTCCGCCGTCAAGGTGTTCAACTGGTCCACCACGATCTTCAAGGGCTCGGTCCGACTTCAGACGCCGATGGCCTACGCGCTCGGCTTCATGGGGCTGTTCCTGGTGGGCGGTCTCACGGGGCTCTACCTGTCTTCGATGGCGACCGACATCCACCTCACCGACACCTACTTCGTGGTCGCGCACTTCCACTTCGTGATGGTCGGCGGAGCGGTGATGGCGATGCTC
This sequence comes from Armatimonadota bacterium, assembly GCA_016223145.1. Classification (NCBI taxonomy): domain Bacteria; kingdom Bacillati; phylum Armatimonadota; species Armatimonadota bacterium. The sequence goes on from JACRPN010000012.1 coordinate 210,680, forward strand.
GGCGGCGTGCACTTCTGGTGGCCGAAGATGACCGGCAAGATGTACAACGAGCACCTTGGCAAGCTCTCGGCGGCGATCACGTTCGTCGGGTTCAACCTGACGTTCCTGCCGCAGTTCGCTATGGGCTACCTGGGCATGCCGAGGCGCTACCACTACTACTACCTGTGGCCGGACTTCCAGATCTATCACATCCTCTCGACTGCCGGCGCATTTGTGCTGGCGATCGGATATGCCATGCCGGCTTTCTATTTGCTCTGGTCGCTGAAGCACGGCAAGGACGCCGGTCCGAACCCCTGGGGCGCGAAAGGCCTTGAGTGGACCACACCGTCGCCCCCGCCGACTGAGAACTTTACGACGATCCCGATCGTGACCGAAGAGGCCTACAACTACGACCCTGAACTCGCCGAGCGGGAAGAGACCCTGGCAGACATGCTTGAGCACGACTACTCGCCGGAAGGAGCCGGAAACTAATGTCGACGACCATGGCAAATTCGGACCACGGGCATGCCGATGGCGTGTTCCACCAGTACGAGAACATCGACCAGCAGAACGAGAGCTACATCGTTGGGATGTGGACGTTCCTCGTCACCGAGGTCATGTTCTTCGGGCCGCTGTTCTTCACGTACATCCTGTACCGCTGGCAGTACCAGGAGTACTTCTGGCGTACGCACCAACTGCTCGACATCAAGCTGGGCGGCATCAACACGATGATCCTCCTTGCGAGTTCGTTCTCCATGGCGATGGGCGTGCACTACGCACAGAAGAAAGACACCAAGAGACAGCTCGGCATGATGGGATTCACCGTTCTGTGCGGTGCGGCTTTTCTTGCCATAAAGCTGGCGCTTGAATGGGCGCCGAAGTTTCAGCACCACATGATCCCGGGCCCGCAGTTCACCTGGCCGCCGCACGATGGATACGACCAGAGCATCTTGGCGCTGCTGCACGACGTGCCTCGCGGCGCGGCGGAGATGTACTTCAGCATCTATTTCGGCATCACGGGCCTGCACGGCATCCACGTCGTCGTGGGCATGCTCTGCATCGCCATCATCATGTTCATGAAGGTGCGCAAGTTCCCGCAGGTCGAGAGCTACATCCCGACTGAAATGGTGGGACTCTATTGGCACTTCGTCGACTTGGTCTGGATATTCCTGTACCCACTGTTCTATCTGATGCCGCGCTAGTTTTTGGATGACGAATGAGGAATGAGGAATGAACGATCGAAGGGAGAAGGACGAAGAGCGAAGCAATGCGCTATCGTCAGTCGCCCTTCGCTCCTCGCCCTTCGCACCGTTCCCAATGCCTAACGCCTCAATGCCCTAACCCCTGAACCACCATGAGCCACGACACCCACGCCGCCACTTGCCCTCCGGGCCAAGAGTCCACCCACCACGTCACCTCGCCGGCGACGTTCGTGAAGGTGTTCGCATTGCTATTCGTGCTGATGTGCCTGACGATCGGCGCGGCGATCTATGCCCACGAAGCTCACATCGACGCACCATGGTTCACCTGGGCGATGAACATCGTCGCCATGGCGATCGCTTGCATAAAGGCCACCTATGTCGTGCTGTACTTCATGGGTGTGAAGTACGCCACGCAGCTTTCGAAGGTCTTTGCGCTGGGGGGGTTCGTGTGGGTGACGTTGCTGCTCATCATGTTCTGCGACTACGGCACAAGGCACGACGAAACGTCTCCGGGCTGGACCACCGAGAACAAGAGCTATCAGTCCAACGTGAACCTGCCGGAGCTCGGGAAAGAGGCGCCTCGGCAGTACTGGGGCGCGCGATAGGCCAGAGGTAGGACTTATACGACCTATAGGACCTATAAGTCGTATAGGTCCTATAGGTCCTTTAGGCCGTGTGGGTCCTATAGGCCCTACAGAAGCACCCCGGCCCCACTCCCCACGAACCCTGGGAACACCTTCTCCGCCTGTCCGAAGCCCATGCGTTTGGAAAGCACCTCGCTCAGCACGCTTCGGTAGTCCGTGGTAACCCTCAGGTCTCCCGGCTGCTCCAGGTCGGCTTCGCCTAGCCCAGGCCAGACGCCGTGGACCTTGCCGCCATTCACCCCGCCCCCGATTAGGAGCATCACGCTTCCGCGTCCGTGATCCGTGCCGAGCGTACTGTTCTCATAGGCGCGCCGGCCAAATTCGGTCATCGCGACCACCGTCACGCGGCTCATTTCGGAGCCCAGGTCCGCTGCGAAGGCCGCCAAGGACTGCCCAAGCTCGGAAAGCAGTCCAGTCAGTAGACCCGACGAGCGGCCCTGGCCGAAGTGGGTGTCCCAACCTCCCTTGTCCAGGCAAGCCACCTCCAGCCCCAACCGACCCTTGATCAGGAACGCCACCTGCTTCAGAGCGGTCCCAAGGTCTCCCTCGGGATACTGGGCGCCTCCCGACGGCACATATCGGGTGGGGTCGAGCTTTTCGAGCGCCCCCAGCACCTGCAGCGTCTCGTGCCCAGACTGAGAGATCAGATCGCGATCCCCGGAGTAGAGCTGTGCAAGGCTCTGCCGAAATGCCGCGGCCTCGCCATCCTTGGGCACCTCGAGACGAAAGGCATCGAGGGATTCCAGAGCCAAGGCGTGCGTGGCGCCCCTTAGAGAATCCGGCATGACGCTCGTGAGCGCGACGGCCCTGAGGGGAGAGGGGCTCTTAGCGGGAGATGCCTCCAGATACCGGGCAAGCCAACCTCCCGGCGCAATGCCTTTTGCGGTGGCGACGCCCCGCTCCATGGCGTTCATCGCCTCGAAGTGAGATCGCGTCCGGTCGTCGGACCCGATCGCGTGAACGACGCCCAGCCGCCCCTCACGGAAAAGCGGCAGGAGCGGTCCCAGCGCGGGGTGGAATCCGAAAAACCCGTCCAGGTCCAGTGTCCGATCGATCTGGGCCGCAGCGCGGTCCTTCGGGGTCGAGAGTCCCAGCGTGGGCCGCTGTCGGTGATAGCCGTCATCCCCGTACGGAACCACGGCGCTCAGCCCGTCCATGCCGCCGCGCAGGAAGATCACGACCAGCACGTTGCCGCCCCGGTCTCCAGATGGGCTCATGGCGACCTGGGCAAGGACAGAGCCGCGAGCGGCCCATCCGAGCGCCCCGATGCCGGCGACGGAGATCAACGAGCGCCTGGAAAGCCCCACAAAGCCGTTGGTTGAACGGCGCGACTCATGGCTCGGCGAGCATCCGCCTGCGACTTGGGCCTCCACCCACCCGTGTCCCGCGCCTCGAGGCGAGCCGCTCTGTCCGGTCCCGTCGCAACTGCACCAATCCTCTTTCCAGTTCATAGCATCATCTCCATTGGAACTGCGGGCTGGCAAGGCACCGAGCGACGGTCGCCTGCAGAGAGCCATCGACGCAGGTCGCCGGAACGTCCCCACCCAAGATCGTCGCGGCGAGTCCGGCGGGTCCGCCAGCCTTGCCTCCAACTTCATTGATGCGCGGGCTGGTCCCAGCAATCAGGCCGTGCGCAAGCGCCCAGGAGAAGTTCCAGCGCCCCAGCAGCGACCCGGTCCAGGCGGCGGCCTTGTCAGGGTAGCCGTCGGGCATCGGCCACATGTAAAGGGGCTGGCCCATCTTGTCCAGATGGTCCTGGATCGGCTTCGCCCCGTCCGTGTCGGCGTAGACCGAGCGCAGGGCCGAAGCGACGAAGTCGAACGGTCGTTTGAGGATCGGTGCGCCATGGACCAGCTCGTCCGACAGCAGGATCGGCTTCAGCATCGCCCTAATGTCGCCGGCCCCATCGTCGGTGATCGACTCCCGATAGATGGCCGCGGTCCTCTCGATCCAGGCTTCCGCAGGATCGGCGAGGAAGTGCCGGCAGATCTTCTTTGCGATGAACCGGCTTGTCGAGGGGTGCCTCGACAGGATGGCGAGCACGATGTCGACGTCCTTCTGGCCGGCTCCCGGCGGGATGCGGTGGCCGAGCACCGTTTTGGCGCCGTCGTCGTGCTGGCTGGGGTCGAAGCGCCACGTCCAGAACGGCCTAAGGAACCGGTCTTCGACGGTCCATCCCGTGAGGCACCGAGCCACTTCTTTGATGTCCTTGTAGGTGTAGCCGCCGTCCACGCCGAGGGTGTGGAGCTCCATCAGCTCGCGGGCATAGTTCTCGTTGGGCACGCCTTTGTGGTTCTGCTCGGCGTCCAAGTAGATCAGCATCGAAGGGCTCTTGGCTGAGGCCTTGAGGAGATCGGAAAAACGGCCGAGCGCATGGGAGCGAACGACCTTGAGGTCATCCGTCGGCTTGCGATAGGCGCCTTCCGCCTTCTTGGCATAGATGCTGAAGTGGTTGCTCCAGAGGTCCACCATACGCTCGAAGAGCTGGTTCGGTGAATACACCGCGCGGAGCATCGCCGCCTGCTGAAGCTGCCCTAGCACATAAGGCTCGGGAAGGTCCTGGAGGGTCGCCGCGTCGAGCTGGAGCGCGTCCATCCGGTGGAGCATCGTGAGCAGATAGGGCGATTCTGGCTGGCTCGCCGCAAGCTGCTCTTGCACATAGGCTGCCCGTCCCATACGCCTTATCCGCTCGGGCTCTCCGGGAACGGGGCCATAGCCCAGACGGTTTGCAAGGCGGTACTCGGGGTCCGACGGGCTCTTGGGCGGCTCGATCCGCTCCGGAAGGCCCTTGCGTCCGACCCGGCTCAGCGGGATCGCGCAACCCGCGGCGGCCGCTGCGGCGCCTGCAGCAAGGCTGGCCCTCACCACTTCTCGGCGAGAGACTTCCATGTCAGGCCGCCCCAAAGTCGAACGCCGGAGCCGCCTGCTTCTTGGCAAGCAGCGCCTGCAGGCCGAGGCCCGTGCCGTAAGCCAGCAGCAGCGGCGCGAACACGAACCAGCCGATGAAGGGCAGCAAACCCGCGACGACCAGCAGACCGGTGCTGCGCGACATCGCCTTGTAGCGGGTCAACTCGGGATCGGTGGGGCGGATCCGCTGGCCGACAAGGCAGGCAATTCCGGTGAATCCCAGCAGGGCCACGCAGAGGAGCGCTAATAGAAGAACCGTGCCCAAAAGCTTGGCGCCGGGAAGCGGCTGGCCCAGGAACGCGAGCGAGAGAAAGGCTCCTGCAGCGAAGACCAAGAGGCCGAGGCCAAAGGTCTTCCATGGGCGCTTGTCGGCCGCCAGTTCCGCCGCCGAGACCTTGCCAGGGAACAGAAAGCTCATGCCCATGACCAACGCCCAGGTCGAGAGGCAAACGCCAAAGAGGTAAGCGATCACGAGGAATACGTCGCCGATCACAACCATCACATCACCTTCCTTGGGCCCCGGATCGGGGCTCCATGACTCAGGTTACAGGAGGTTGTTCGAGAGGGTTGCAGAAGGTCCTAGGCGCACGCCCGACGCGAAGCCGGAACCCATGAAGCGCGAATCCCCGGCGAATGGCTCTTCACCGGGGACCCATCGCGAGTCGGGGTTGGATTCTGTCAGTTGCGCTCGAAGACGACGAGGTCGCCCTCGGCAACCGCGCCGCCGAACTCAAACACGAAGTTGCCGCGTGCGGCTTCGAACCGAAGGCCAAGCCGATCCGGGGTGTCCGTGGGATGGTCCGGAGAGGTGTTATCGGCCACGTGGACCCGAACGGTGCCCTCGCGAACGACGCGGTTTCGCCCGATGACGGTGACCATCTTGGCTTTGCCGCCAAAGCCCGCTCTATTGCCGTCACGATTGAACCCGAGCGCCTTGGGCATGGCGATCTCGACGCGCCTTTCGTTGCCCCCAAGCTTGAAGTGGAACTCGCCGGCCACTCGCCCGTTATCCACAACCTTGCGCACTTCGAATCCGAACTGGCCACGCTGGCCCTGGTCGTTCTGGACCGCGCCGCGGCCCCTTGCTCCTTCGATGCCGGCCACGGCGAGCGCCAAGGCTCCCAGGGCGACACCAAAGCCAATCAACACATTCTTAAGCTTCATTAGTGGTCTCCTTAAGGCTGGGCAGGGGTCGCAAGGAGCCTAGCCCAACGCCTGCACGGACGTCCGGGCACGGACTGCGTTCACTGATCCGGCTCAACTACTCGATTACTTAGGAGTAAAGATTGGGCTGTCCATTGTCTGCACCAGATGGGCCCTGCCGTTCAAGGTGCTCATACAGTTGGCAGTCTCGTCGCCTGGATGACGAGGGGGATTGGGCAAGGTGTCCAGTCCTGCGACGGCGCCACGCTTCAGCACTGCGCTGTCAAAGGCGACAGGCGTCTTTTCGTTCTCGATGGAGGCAAGCACCTTGCCCGCGATCGCCTCGTTGAAGGCGATCCCATACTGCTCCGGATGTGCCCTATGGATCAATGGGCACGCGGCTGTGTTCTCCATCCTCCTCCGTGTGAAGGGTTGCAGGGCCTCCACCCAACCCTTTCCGCCGGGCAGCTTCCCGTCGTGGTCCGCCGCATAGAGGATGCTTGCTGAAGCGATGACGCGGACATTTCGAAGGCAGAGCCGCCTGCTTCCCGAGATTCGCGCTTGGCTGAGCGCAGGGAGCACAAGGCTCAAGAACAGGCTCATCAGGCCGATGCCCCCGCCCACGAGCCCCACCCAAAGCACCCACGGCAGCGCCGACGACTTCTTCTTTCGGGGAGATGGGCCCACTTCGGAGACATCGCTCATCCGGGGCAGGTCGCTCACGGCTTGTCCCCGAGGGCAACTGCTTTCACCGATCCGCTCCCCAGAACGACGTTGTTGAACCTCGACATGCGATGGCGAGGGGGTTTGGGCAGGGTGTCCAATCCCGATACCGCGTTGCGGCCCATCAGGATGCTGTCGAAAACGAGCGGCGCCGCGTCATAGCCATCCAGCGACTTGATAGCGGCTCCGTCGAGGGCGATGCTGTACGCAAAGCCGTATTCGCCCGTTCGTTTCTTCGAGATCGAGGGGCACCGAAAGACGCTTTCGCTTTCGTTGATGGGGTCGAGGGGCTTGGAGTTGGGATCGTTCGGCTTTTGCTTCGGCATCAGCGGCCACGAGGCGTCGACCCACAGGGCGGCTGGAGGCAGGCGCCCGTCGTTCTGCTCGGCATACAGCGACAGACCCTGCCAAAGAGCTTTGAGCCGGGTTTGACAGCGCTCGCCCTCGCGGCCCTCGACCGCGCCCTGCAGCGCCTTGACGCCGTAGTTCAGGGTCCACCACGTGATGCCTAGAGGGAAAACGCATACGGCGAACAGGCTGATGAGCCACCACCAGCGCACGGAAAGCTGCCGCCTCGGGCGGGCGGCAAGCACCTCGTCGGCAGCCTTGTGGGAGTCCTGTTTCGGTGCATCCGGCTCGCGCTCGTCGGCTTGATCGGACACGCCGTTACTCCTTGACGACCATTTTCGACTTGACGGCCTTCATCGCGGCCTCGGTGCGGCTGTTGACCTGGAGCGCCTTGAGGATGTTGCTCACGTGGTTCTTGACGGTCTTTTCCGCGATGCAAAGCCTGGAGGCAATCTCTTTGTTTCTCATGCCTTGGGCGATGAGATCGAGGATCTCCTGTTCGCGATCGCTGAGGACAAAGAGCTCCGCGTCGTCGGTGTCGTCGTCTTCCTTGACCCTGCGGAAATCTTCAATCACCTTGGCCGCGATTTTTGGCGTGATCTTGGCCTCGCCGCGCTCGGCCAGACGGATCGCATCGATCACGTCCTGTGGCGTGGAAGTTTTGAGCAGGTAGCCTAGCGCCCCGGCGCGAAACGCGTCAAAAACCGTGTCTTCGTCTTCACGGATCGTGAGCACAACTACGCGGACGTCCTTTTCCTGGCGCTGGAGCTTGCGAATCAGCTCGACTCCATCCAGCCTTGGCATGTTGACGTCGGTGAGGAGCACGTCCGGGGGATCGGCAAGGCAGGCGTCGAGCGCCTCCTGGCCGTCTTGGCAGACGGCGATGACCTGGCACTCAGGCATCAAGCCTAGCGTTCGCTGCAGCGCGTTTCGATAAGAGTGCTCATCGTCCGCGACCACGACCCTGATCTTCGTCGGCATAGGGCGGAGTATACAGCCAACGAGTCGGGTTGAACCTATCCCAGTTCAGAGCAAGACTCACAAATGACGAACCCCTTCTCCCCGAATGGGAAGAAGGGGTTGATTTCGTCGACTGTTGAAGCTTACTTCGCTTCGCCGCCCTCTGCGGGCGCTGCGTTGTCGGCAGGCTTCGCGCCTTCGTCAGCAGCACCACCGCCGCAACCGCCGATCACGAGCGAAAGAGCGCTCAAAGCCAACAAAATCGTAAAGATCTTTTTCATATCCCACACCTCCTAAAGTTGAGATTCTTTTTATGGACGGAGCATGCTCCGCATAGGGTTCACCCTCCGATGCGATGATCCGCAGCTTCAGGCTAAGCCTACTCTCGCGATTATATTAGGTTCTTTCGGCCAAGGCAAGCCCCCTGGGACCAAAAAGTTCAGCATTCTGCTGTGGAAAACTGCTTCGGGTATCCTGCTCACCTTCCTTCGGAGGCTCACCGCGAACCCCCATTCCAGGCAACGGCGCTTGGTCCGAAAGCTGATCCCAAGCGCCAGAAGCGCCGGGCTTTCAGCTCATGAACCCATCGCGGGCAGCTCCCGAACACATCCACAGGAGGATAACCATGATCGACACTCACAGCGCTCAGCAACTCGACGACCTTCACGTGATGAAGACCTACCGTCGTTTTCCCGCGTTGTTCGAGCGTGGCAACGGTTGTCTCCTTTGGGATGAGAACGGCAGGGTCTACCTCGACTTTCTGGCCGGCATCGGGGTCTGCCAACTCGGGCACGCCCACCCGGCGGTGACAGAGGCCATCACTCGACAAGCCTCAAGGCTGGTGCATGGCTCCAACCTGCTTTTGACCGACCCTGTTCCCCGGCTCGCAGCGAAGCTCTGCGCAATCAGCGGGATGGACCGCGTGTTCTTCTCGGTCTGCGGGGCATCGGCCATCGAAACGGCCCTCAAGATTGCCAAGAAGCACGGGCTTTCGAAGAGGCGCAACGGCGACTACAAGGTCTTGGCGCTGGACAACAGCTTCCACGGCCGGACGCTCGGGGCGCTCACCCTGACGGGTCAGATCAAGTATCAGGACGACTTCCAGCCCCTCATCCCGGGCATATCGTACGTGAAGCCGAACGACCTGGATGCCCTGAAGGCAGCCTTCGACGATTCCGTTGCGGCGATTTTCATCGAGCCAATCCAGGGAGAGGGCGGTGTCGTTCCGATCTCGAGAGAGTTTCTTGCTGAAGCCCGAACGCTCTGCGACCGGCATGGCGCGCTGCTGGTTTTCGACGAGATACAGACTGGAATGGGCCGCACGGGAACCTGGTTCCACTTTCAGCAGCACGGCGTCGTCCCGGACGTGATGGCCATCGCTAAGGGGCTAGGAAACGGCATGCCGATTGGTGCTTGTTTGGCGCGCGGGGAGGCCGCGGAGGTGCTGCAGCCCGGAAACCACGGCAGTACCTTTGGTGGAAACCCCCTGATGTGCGCCGCGGGCCTCGCGGTCATCGAGACGATCGAATCGCAAGGGGTGATCGCCAACGCCAAGCGTGTGGGGGATTCCCTTCGTTCGCAGCTCACTGCGATCGGTGGGCCCATAGCCGAGGTTCGAGGGGCCGGTCTCATGATCGGCATCCGGCTCAATCAGCCGATAGCTCGCGACGTGGTGCAAAAGTGCTTCGAGCGGGGCCTGGTGGCAAACGCCACTTCGGAAGACACGCTCCGGCTGCTGCCTCCCCTCATTCTCACCGAAGCTCAGGCGGAGCAGGGCGTGGCGATCTTGAAGTCGGCCTTGGCCGGCGAAACGTCGGAGGCGGTGGAGGCCGTGGCCCAGACGCCAGAGGCCTACCACGACGTGCTGGCCATGGAAGACCTATCCGGTTCTCAAGCCGAGGAGGTTCTCGCGCTGGCGGCACGGCTCAAGAACCGACGGAAATTTGCGCCGGAGCCGGTGGTTTCGGTTGAGGGCCGGACGATCGCCCTGGTGTTTGAGAAGCCGTCGCTCAGGACTCGTGTGAGCTTCGAAGCGGCGATCCAGGAGTTGGGTGGCCATGCGGTGTACCTTAGCAAGGCCGACATCGGCATGGGCAGCCGCGAGGCGATCAAGGACGTGGCCAGCAACCTCGGCGGATGGTGTGCGGCGGTGGTGGCGCGGCTCTATTGGCAACGTCACTTGCACGAGTTGGCGCACTACTGCGATTCACCCGTCATCAACGCTCTGACCGAGATGGAGCACCCTTGTCAGGCGCTGGCCGACATGCTGACCGTTCGTGAGGCGTTCGGCGGGCAGACAGTTCCGATCACCTATGTGGGCGATGCCAACAACGTGGCCCGGAGCCTAGCAAAGCTCGCCGTGATGCTCGGCTACCCGATGACGATTTGCGGCCCCAAGAACTTCCAACTCGAGGAAACCGAAGGGGTTCGGCAGACAGAGAGCATCGAAGAAGGACTAACGGGCGCCAAGGTGGTTTACACCGACGTGTGGGTGAGCATGGGCGACGAGCACGAGCAAGAGCACCGCTTGAAGGTCTTTGAGCCCTATCAAGTCGACTCGCGCGTGATGGCGATGGCCGAAAAGGACGCGATCTTCCTGCACTGCCTTCCGGCGCGCAGGGGCTTCGAGGTGACGGACGACGTCATCGACGGCGCCCAGAGCCGCGTGGTCCAGCAAGCGGAGAACCGTCTGCATGCGCAGAAGGCACTGCTGGCAAAGGTCTTGGGTTTGGCGCAGTAATGCCCCGTGGCTTCGCCCTTAAGCTCCCGATAGCGGGCGCAAAAGGAACCGCCTTTATCCTCTTCCTTGTTCGGTGCGGGCCGCTTTGTCGCCCCGTATAGCGACGGGCTTCACAGAAATGAGGACATCCATGAACGCACGAACTCTTCGGAACTCCGGGGGCAGCCCCAATGACAGCAAAATTGCCGGTATTGCCCCTAAATCTGCCGGCAGACGCCGTCACTCCTTGCGAGGCTTTCAGCAATGCGAGATAATGGTGCTATTGCTGGGCAGTCCCTGCTTGGGCGCCCCAATGAGGAGGAGGACCATGTCACGACGCTTCTTTGCGATCAGCATCCTGGCAGCGAGCGCCCTTAGCCAAGCGCAGCAGCTTAACTTTACGGGAACAATTCTCAACGAGAACTTCAATTCCCTTTCATCCACCGGCACCACCAACTCGTGGACCAACGGTTCATCGCCCCTGAACGGCTGGTACATGGAGACCATCACCGGTAACCAGGAAGCCAACTATCGAGCTGACACTGGCGCTTCCAACAGCGGCGCTTTGTATAGCTATGGCGCGTCGACGACCGACAACGAGCGCGCGCTCGGCGCCTTGGGCTCCGGCACGCCGCAAGCGGTCATCTTCGGATTCCGCGTGCGCAACATGACCGGCTCGGCGATCGATTCGTTCAGCATCGTCTATACGGGCGAGCAGTGGCGCAACGGTGGCAACGCGAGCGCCCAAACCCTGCGCTTCAGCTACAAACAGGACGCCGACAACACCGCGGACACGAACGAGTTTGTTGGAACGGACACCCAGTCCGCTTCGGGCGACGTCTCGGGAACCAACGTGAACGGCTACAATCCGGACACGAGCTGGACGCGTGTGACGAGCCTCGACTTCACCTCGCCGACCACGGGAACCACCGCTGCCGCCCTGAACGGCAACGACCCGATTAACGAGGCGTTCATCAGCTCGGGCGCAACCCTGAGCTCGCTCTGGATGCCGGGCCAGGACATGATGTTCCGATTCGTTCACATCAACGAGGCGGGCAATGACCACGGCCTCGCGATCGACAACATGGAGTTCGACGCTCACCTGGTGCCCGAGCCTGCCGGCTTCGCGGTCTTGGCGATTGGGCTTCTGGCGCTTCGTCGCCGCAAGTAAGCGACATCGAGTTCGCTGCAGTTTGAGCCGATCTGGGGAGTCCCCAGGTCGGCTCAGTTGCCTTAAGGGAGCTTGCCCTGTGAGACATCGGGCTTGCCGGGGGCCACGTCGATGTCCGTGCGGAAGGCGGCCTTGATCTGCTTCTTCAGGAGGTCGGCGGGAAGGTCTTGGACCTTGCTGATCTGCTTATCATACGGCAGCAGCAGCGTGACCCGTCGGTTGCTGAAATGGTAGGGGTCCTTCTTGTTCTTGAGCTCACTCGCGCCGAGTCCTTCGATGCTGAGGACCTGTTCGAGTGCCACGCCATCTGCAGTCAACTCCCTGCGCAGACTCCCCGCCCGGTCGGTGGACAGTTCGAGGTTTGTGTAGTCCTTGCCCGCATAGGGCAAGGCGTCGGTGTGGCCCTCGATCCTCATCTTCCTTCCTGAGCGGGCGAGAATCGGCGCGATGCGCTGGATGAGCTGTTTGGCCTCGGGCCGGATCACCGCTTTGCCTGATTCGAAGAACACCGCGCCAACCGATTCGGCGAATTCCAGCCTCAGCCCCTCGTCGGTGAGCGTCACTTCGAAGTTCTCGAGCAGGTCTTTGAGGTCGGCGGATCTCCCGTCCTTTGCCGCATTCTCGATCTTCTTCTGAAGCGACTTCATGGCGTCCGCTTCGAGGCGCTCGTTTTCGCTCATGGTCATCGAGGTCGAAGCGCCAGCCTGGCCTAGCTTGGGAGCCGGGGAGCCCGGCATCGGAAAGACGGTTCGAGACTTGGGCGGGTTTTTGATGAAACCCATTGGGTCGTTGAAATAGCCGGCGACCATGGACCGGGTCTCGGCGTCCATGCCCATGATCCACATGACCATGAAGAACGCCATCATGGCCGTGACGAAGTCGGCATAGGCCACCTTCCAGGAGCCGCCGTGATGCCCTCCGGCGATGACCTTTTTCTTCTTGACAATGATGGGTCCGGCTTCACTCATGGCGTTGGGGCATTAGGGCATTGGGGCATTGGGTGTTGGGTCTTCAGGTTCTCAAGTGTTGGGTTCTCGGGTGTCCGGGTCGCTCGTCGCCCTTCGCTCGTCGCAAATTCCCCATCGCACATCGCCTTCCATACATCCTCACGTCCACCTATCCACACTCCCTAGGCTGCGGCTTTCTCCTTGACCGCCGCTTCCATTTCGGCAAAGCCAGGCCTGTTGGCCGGGTCAATGTTGCGCCGCGCGAACTCAACGCAGGTAATCGGTGACTCGCCCCGGGCAAAGCTGAAGAGCGCATAGCGAACGCAGTTCAGATAGGCTGCTTCTGAATTGAGCCGAAGCTCCATGGCGCGCGCCAATGGCCCAAAGATGCCGTACGCGAGAAGAATTCCCAGGAACGTGCCTACAAGGGCTGCCGCGACGCTTTCGCCGATGGCCGCTGCCTCACCGCCGATCTTGCCCATCGTGATGATAACGCCAAGGACGGCCGCGACGATTCCGAATCCGGGCATGGCGTCGCCTACGGTTTGAACGGCGTGCATCGGAAGGTGCGCTTCGGCGTGGGCCGTCTCCAAGTCGACTTCCATCATTTCGGAGAGGTCGTGGGGGCCAACAGCGCCGGTCAAGATCACCTTCATCGTGTCGCAGAAGAACGCTACGGCGTGGTGGTTTGCCAGGAACGACTTGTAGTTGCTGATGATCGAGCTTTCTTCAGGCTTTTCGATGTGCGATTCCAGGCCAAGGAGGCCCTCTTTTCTCGCAACGTTGAAGAGCTGATACATCATCTTGAGCAGGTCGACATAAGCCTGCTTGACGAAGGGATCGGGCTTGAGGAGCCCCATGATGCCCTGAATGACCCCTTTCAGGCCGTTCATCCCTGTGGCGGCGATGATTGAGCCGACCGCTGCGCCTCCAAGAATAATGAACTCGTTCCACTGCATCAGGACGCCGATCGGGCCGCCGTGCATGACGTAGCCCACGATGACTGCGACCAATACGATTCCAATGCCGACAATCGTGAACATACGCTTTCCCTAGCTCCCTTCCGCGCCCCTCGCCGGGCGGGCCTTCTCCTTTGCCGCTTCCATACGACAAGATGCAAGGCGCCCCTACTGCTCCTATTCCTCATTCCGAACGGAAACCCACGCAAAATGCGGGCAAAAGCCTCGCAAATCAGCATGGGGATTCTTGTTCGCTACAATAGGATCATCGGCGGCGTCCCTCCCCATACACACATGCAATCCTTACAGGTCCCTCCAGCGGAATCGCCTGCCTCGCGCGTGCGTCTGCTCGACGGCCATACCGTGAACCAGATCGCCGCGGGCGAAGTGGTTGAAAGGCCAGCTTCGGTGGTCAAAGAGCTCGTCGAGAACGCGCTCGATGCCGGCGCTACGGCCATACGGGTTCAGCTTAAGGATTGCGGAAAAACGTTGATCCGGGTCTCGGACGACGGATCTGGGATGAGCGCCGAAGATGCGGCCCTTGCGCTCGAGCGCCACGCGACATCAAAGATCCGGTCGCTGGAGGACCTCGCGTCGGCCCTCTCTCTCGGGTTCAGGGGAGAAGCGCTCCCCAGCATCGCTTCGGTCTCCAGGCTCTCGATCACAACGGGGGTCCTGGACGGGCTCAAAACGAAGCTGGCGATCGAGGGGGGCAAGACCCTTCAGGAGCGGGGTGTGTCTGGTCCGCGGGGAACCGAGGTCACGGTTGAAGACCTTTTCTACAACACCCCCGCAAGGCTCAAGTTTCTGAAGTCCGACGCCACGGAGCTCGGCGCATGCCTGGACGCGGTCTCCAAGTACGCGCTGGCGTTTCCGACGGTGTCCTTCACCGTGATTCACAACGACAACGAGATCCTCGCCACTTCCGGCAGCGGGGACCTGCTGGAGGCGCTGAGCCGGGTGTGGGGGCGCGACCTGGCTCGGGGGCTGGCCGAGATCGAGGCGGAGACTGCAGGGATTCGCGTGCGGGGGTTCGTCAGCCCGCCGCACTTGACGAAGCCCACCCGCGCGTTCCAGTTCTTCTTCGTCAACGGCCGGCCCGTGCGCACCCGTACCCTACAAGCGGCGCTGGACCAGGCGTATCGGTCATTGACTCCTGAAAGGCGGTTCCCGGTGGCGGCGCTGATGCTGGAGGTGGCGCCGGAGCGGATCGACGTCAACGTCTCGCCCACGAAGAGCGAGGTCAAGTTCCAGCAGGAATCCTCAGCGTTCGATGCTATCTTCTATGCGATCCGAAACGCCCTCATGCAGCACGGGATGATTCCGAGCGCGGAGGGGATCGCGGCGGCCAATGAAGCGATCGCCCTGGCGGGCGGTGGACAGGTGGGCGGAGTTGCATGGACGCCGGCTGGATTCCTCAGCAGCGGTTCCCCGGGGGGCTCCCTCACTGAAATGTCGATCAGGGCCCAGTCGCCATTGGAGTCCCTTGGTGCGCCCAACCTCTCAATTCCGGTCGAACTTCCGGACCCAACCCTCAGCAATGAGCGGCAGCCGTTCTACGACCTGCTCGACGGCCTGAAGGTGCTGGGGCAGGCGATGAGCACCTTCATCATTGCGGAGACGCGCCGAGGAATCGTCATCATCGACCAGCACGTGGCGCACGAGCGGATCCTATACGAGTATCTGTGTGGGCTCAAGGGCTCGACCGCCATCGAAAAGCAGCCGCTGCTCACGCCCGAGACTCTGCATCTGGACAGGAGGTCGGCGGTCTTGCTCACCGAGAGGCTCGACGAGCTCGAGCGCATCGGCTTCGACCTGGAGCCGTTCGGCGGCGAGAGCTTCTTGATTCGCGCGGTGCCTGGAGCGATCCGGGGCAAAAGCTCGCTCAAGGTGCTGAAGGACATGGTGGACGAACTGACGGACATGGCTGTCACGCGCAGGTTGAGCCCGACTCGCGAACAAATCTGGATCACGGCCTCCTGCCGGATGGCGATCAAGGCGGGCGACCCGCTCAGTATCCCGGAGATGGAGAAACTCATCGTTGACTTGGCGACCACAGAGAACCCCTACCTGTGCCCGCACGGGCGGCCCATTACGGTCACTTTGAGCACGGAGGATCTTCTGCGAAAGTTCAAGAGGACGTGAGGGGGAATGACGAAGGACGATTGACGATTGACGATTGATGGCCGGGCAATTTGGGGAACGGAAGCATGAATCCCGCCAGGAACCACCCAGGCGCCCAACCCCAAGGCCCAACACCTGAACACCTGAACACCTGAAAACCTGAACACCCGAACACCCGAACACCTGACCACCCGACAACCACCCTCCCATGCTCATCCTCGGCATCGATCCTGGACTTGAACGACTAGGCTACGGCCTCGTAAGGCGTGAGGGCTCCCGCCTGCAGGCCATTGATTTCGGACTCATTGAGACGCCGCGCATCGAGCTTGGAAGCCGGCTGCTCCTTCTTCATCAGCAGACCTCAGAGCTTCTGGGGCGCCACAAGCCCGATGCGCTCGCTACTGAGAAGCTGCTGTTCTCGGTCAACAAGAAGACCGCGATGGACGTCGCCAAGGCGCTGGGTGTGGTCATGCTCGCGGCGGGACAGCACGGCCTCGCGGTCACCGAATACACGCCTCCGGAAGTGAAGCAAGCCGTGGTGGGTGTAGGCAACGCCGAGAAGAAGCAAGTCGAGTTCATGGTCACCAAGCTGCTGGGTTTGGCAAAGCCTCCCAAGCCGGACGACGTCGCCGATGCGCTGGCGATCGCCATCTGCCACGCGATGCGGAGCCGGATTTCGATCAGCTGATGCCGCCCTTGTCTATAAGCGAAATGGGGTAGGCCGTTCTTGGCGAAGGGCGAAGGGCGAAGGGCGAAGGGAGCTGGGTGTTGGGATTTGGAATAGGGGGGCTCTTAAGGTCGAACGGAGGGCGGGGTTCACCCCGCCTTTTCAGTGAGAGCGAGCTTCAGCTCGCGCCGAACACTCCCAATGAACCGGCTTACCGCCGGTCCTTCACCGGAATCACGAACTTGAGCCCCGTCCACACATCGTCAATCGCACAGACCTTGATATCCACAAGACCCTGGGACAGCACATAGGGCTGAACGACCTCGAACGTGAGCTCCGTGGGGACTTTCGACGCCTTCTTGGGCCAGGCAACCCAGATCATCCCGTTCTGCTTGATGAGCGGCTTGGTCTCCGCAAGTTTATGCCGGAAGTCCTCAAATTCCGTCGCAAAGAGAAGCACCATGTCAAAGCTGCCTTCGGGCCCATCCTCAAGGAAGTTGACAGCCTCTGGGAGTGGCTCCAGGGCTCCGATTAGGCCTGGCGGACCGTCCAGCACCTTGACCCGAAATCTGGCTTTGAAGCCGAGCTTCTTGACCAGAGGCGTTCCCGAATATCCGGCGGGTTGCATGCGCGGCGGTTTTACCCTTTTGCCGGGAGGGGCAATGGTCGAAAGGCCCCTTTGGGTTTCGGCCCCCAAAGCGCAGGCACGGAACCTGCGGCTACGGTCCCCGTCCCTCTGTCCCTTTGTCCCTCAGTCCCCAAAGCGCAGGCACGGAACCTGCGGCTACGGTCCCCGTCCTCCCTCTGATCCTTCCCCTATGCGCTGTTGAGCCAACCGATCAACAGGGCGACGTCAGAGGGACGAACGCCGGGGACCTGGGACGCCTGCCCAATCGTTACGGGACGGACGCGCGAGAGCTTCTCGACAGTTTCGTAGCTGAGACCGGAAAGTCGCCGGTAGTCGAACGCCTCGGGGATGCGGAGGTCCTCCAGTCGGCGGGCCCGGGCCGCCACGCGCTCTTGGATCTGAAGGTAGCCATCGTATTTCGCCGCAAGTTCGATCTGCTCTCGAACCTGCGCGGAGAGAAAGCACCCGTCGTCTTCGGCCCACGCCGTGCTGGAACTCTCGGTCTCCAGCCGCGCGGAGAGGACCTGAGCGTCGGCCAGCGAAAAACTCGGCCGTTTCATAAGGTCGAAAAGGGAAGCTCTGTTTGACACAGGCGGCTGGCCCATTTCAGCGAGCATAGGGTTCTCCGCCGATCCAATTTGAGTCTCCTTGAGCCGAGCGATGCCCCGTTCGATCCGTTCCTGCTTTTCAGAGAAGCGTTGCCAGCGGGCGTCTGAGCACAGTCCCAACTGCTTCGAGACCGGGGTCAGGCGCTGGTCGGCGTTGTCGTGCCGCAACAGCAGGCGATGCTCCGCTCGCGCCGTGAGCATGCGGTAGGGGTCCTCGATCCCCTTGGTCACCAGGTCGTCCACCATGACTCCGATGAAGCTCTGCGACCGTGGGAAAAGCTCGGGCTCCAATCCCAGCGCGTGCCGTGCCGCATTGATGCCGGCGACGATGCCCTGCCCAGCCGCCTCTTCATAGCCGCTCGTGCCGTTAAGCTGCCCCGCCAGGAAGAGCCCGGAAAGCTGCTTGCTCATCAAAGTGGGGAAGAGCTGCAGCGGGTCGGCCATATCGTATTCGACCGCATACCCGGGCCGGAGCATCTCGACCTCCTCAAGCCCCTCGATTGTCTTGAGAGCCAGAAGCTGGACCTCCGATGGCATCGAGGTCGAGAATCCCTGCACATAGACCGATTCGCCGTCCCACTCCTCGATCTCGAGAAAGATCGGGTGCGAGTCCTTGCCGGCAAACCTCACAACCTTGTCCTCGACGCTTGGGCAATAGCGCGGCCCGACGCCCTCGATGCGCCCGGAGTACATCGCGCTTTCATGCAAGTGCTCCTTTAGGAAGTCGTGGGTGGCAGGGTTGGTGCGGGTCTGCCAGCAGGCGTAGGGCTCGCCGGCCGGATTTGGCGCGTCGTTCAGGAAGCTCATCGCCCCGGCGTTCGGCTCCGATTCCAGCTTTTCCAGGCCCTCCAGCCTTAGGCTCGAAAGGCGGACGCGAGGCGTCGTACCCGTCTTGAAGCGTCGCAAGTTGACGCCGATTTCCCTGAGAAACAGCGAGAGTCCTAGCACCGCCTCGTCGCCGTGCCGCGCGGCCACCGTCTGACGGCTCCCCTCGTGGCAAAGGCCGTTCAAGAAGGTCCCCGTGGTGAGTACGACCGCGCGCGCCTCGACCTCGATGGGTTTGGCACTCTCAGAACCCAACACCAGAACACCCGACACCTCCCCCTTCCCAAGGACCCACTCCGCTCGGCCCTCGATAATCGTCAGGTTGGGCTCCGACTCCAGGACCGAGCGCATGAGGCGAGGATAGAGGTCCTTGCAGACGTGCGCTCGCAGAGTTTGGACCGCGGGGCCCTTTCCCGTCCCCACGCGGCGGATATGCGTCAGCGCCTGATCGGTGGCCAGGGCCATTTGGCCGCCGAGGGCATCCACTTCGCGGGCGATGTGCCCCTTGGCGGGCCCGCCGATGGAGCAGTTGCATGGAAGGTGGCCGATCCGGTCGCGGCGAAGCGTCACGCAGGCGGTCTTGGCGCCGAGGCGCGCCGAGGCCAATGCGGCCTCGATCCCCGCATGGCCCGCGCCCACCACCACAACGTCGAACCGTTCCAAGGTGGAGATTGTACCGACCTGGACCCTACCA
The DNA here is from genome assembly GCA_016223145.1 of Armatimonadota bacterium. Classification (NCBI taxonomy): domain Bacteria; kingdom Bacillati; phylum Armatimonadota; species Armatimonadota bacterium. The sequence continues at coordinate 229,928 of JACRPN010000012.1, forward strand.
CTTTGAGGCCAGGATTCCAGCGACCTGCGTCAGGAGCCTTTCGTCGCTGGAATCGAACGCGCCCTGGGTGTGCGAATCGACGTCGATCTGCCCCAGCACCTTGCCCTCGCGGTCGCGGATCAGCACCACGATCTCGGCCTTGGTCTTGAGGGAACAGGAAAGGTAGTTTTCCAGCGCGTTCACGTCGTCAATGACCTGATTCCTGTTCTCGGCCACCGATGTTCCGCAGACCCCCCTGCCCACCGGAATCAGGGTGTGGTCGGTGGGTTCGCCGACGTATTCCGCCAGCCTGAGAAGGTCGCCGTCCAGGACATAGATCCCAGACCAATCATAGCCTGGCAGGGCGTCCAGGAGGGTCATCGCCAGCCCCCGCAGCTCAGACCCAATTTGCTCGGATCGCTGAAGCGTCAAGACGATGTGAAGCGCGGCGTCCGGGTTGACCACTCGCCGATCATACCGCGTCGTCCTCCCTTGCCATGGGAAGCATCCAGGCCCGCCCTCACCGAACACAATAGTGCGCCGATATGGGTGCCGGCAGGCTCCGCATTCGGGCGTTTAGCGGGGGCCATGCGGTACAAAGGGGGACAGTATCCACCAGGTTGGTCCTATGAAGCCATTGCGTTCGCTCTTGCCTATATCCTTGCTCCTGCTCAGCCTCGGGCTCGCCGAGGCCACGCAGGACGCCTTCTCGATCGCCCGCAAAGTCAAGGCAGGCGCGACCGCCCGCTACAGCATGCAGATGTCGCTGACCTTCCAGGGCATCGAGGCCAAGGGCACCGCGACGCTGATCGAGAAGGTGGTGAAGGTGGAATCCGACGGCTCGTACCTGATCGAGCAGTCCACGACGGAAGGCAAGCTGGCGTTTCAGGGCCAAACGACCGCTTTGCCCAATTCGGTGGGCACCATGAAGTTCAAGGCTAATGGCGAGATCTTGGAGATCAACTCGCCGGAGCTCGACGAAGGCACGAGCCGCCGTGAGCACCTGACCCTGTTCGTGGCGCCGCCTCAGGGCGTGAAGACAGGGGAGAAGTGGTCGTTCGAAGTGAAAGCCTCAGCCCTAAACGCCAACACGCCGGGAAGGGCCGACTACGAGTGCCTGGGGATCGAAAAGCTGGAGGGCGCGGACGCAGTGGCGGTTCGGTTCAGCTACACCGAGACCAAGGGCGACTTTCCAGCAAGCTGCACCGGCAAGCTCTGGATATCGCCCGAGGATGGGACGCTCTTGAAAGGCGACTATGACTATAAGGCGGCGCCCCTGCCTGGGATCGGGCCCGTGGACATGAAGATGACGATGGCCCGGGTCAAGGCGTAACAGGAGGAGGCATGCATCCAGCGCTTGAACTGGTGCGCGATGCATGCAGTGGGACCCCTTTTGAAGGCCACGTGTGGTTGGTGGGCGGCGCGGTGCGGGATGCCTTGCTTGGACTCCCAGAAGCCAAGGACCTTGACCTAGTCACCGATCTCGATGCTCTCAAACTCGCGGAGCACCTGGCCGCCAAGGGGCTTTCCGATCACCTTCCCGTGACTTATCCACGGTTCGGGACCGCAAAGGTGAGGATCGGCGGGGCCGACATCGAGATCGTCACCGCGCGCAAAGAGAGCTACCGCTCGGTTTCGCGCAAGCCGAAAGTCGAAGCAGCGACGCTCCAAGAGGACGCCAGACGGCGAGATTTCACGGTCAACGCGCTGATGCAGGACCTTTGGAGCGGCGAGGTGCTCGACCTCTTGGGCAACTCCGTCGACGACCTCAAGGGCCGAGTTCTACGAACGCCCTTGGAGCCTGGCGCGACCTTCGAAGAGGACCCGCTGAGGATGCTCAGGGCCGTTCGGTTTCGCTGGCAGTTGGGTCTGGAGCCCGCAGAGGGCCTGGTTGAGGCCATCGAGAGGCATGCTCAGCGCCTAGCGATCATCAGCAGGGAGAGGGTTCAGGAGGAATTCAGGCGGATGCTTCTATTGCCCCAGACCTCCGAGTGCCTCCGGGCCCTGCTGGAGACGGGACTGCTGGCGCAGTTCGCGCCCGAGCTTTGCGCGCTCAGGGGCTTGGAGCAAGGGGTGTACCATCACCTGGACGCCTGGGACCACACGCTCGCGGTCCTGGATGGCGTGCCAACGGGGGACCTGGTTCTAAGGCTGGCGGCTCTGCTGCACGACGTCGCCAAACCCCTGACAAGGACCGAGGACCCGACCGGACGCGTGCGCTTCTTGGGGCATGAGGCGCAGGGTGCGAAGGTCGCCGAGAGGGTTTTGCGCCGTCTCAAGTTCTCCAATTCGGTGATCGCTCCAGTTCGCACGCTGGTGGCCAACCACATGCGGCCCTCCTCCACCCTGCACTGGGGTTTGCCCGCCGCGCGCAGGCTGCGTCGAGACCTCGGCGGGGAACTTGAACGGCTGATGACGTTGGCCTGGGCGGATCGGCGAGCCCACGCTCCAGGGGCGGAAACGCTGGGCCTGGAGAGCCTTGAGCGCGTGCTGGGGGACCTCGAGGAAGCCGAGGAGCCAAGGGAGGAACTCTCCCCGTTGAGCGGCGAGGAGATCAAGACCGTGCTTGGCCTCCACGAGGGCCCTGAGGTTGGGAAGTGGAAGCGCTGGCTGGAAGATGAAGTCATCGAGGGACGGCTCCCTTCAGGCGATATCGATATGGCAAAGCGTGCGCTGCTCGGCCGAGTTAGGGCCCTCAAGCCCCCTTCTCCGGGCCAAAACACTTGACATCCGCACAAATACCTGCTTTCGCGGACCCCCGTATTCCTGACAGCGAAGCCTGCCTTTAGGGATTCCAAAGAACAGAAGGACGGAAGCCACGCTGGCTGGACCACCGAGGGTTGGTCCCAACGGAAGGAGCCGTCAGCCAACGTAGGTTTTGGCATCACGGAGGATCAAATGTCGTTTCGGGTTAACAATAACGTCGCGGCCATGAACGCGCTTCGCAACGTCAGCACGACTGGCGATGCGTTCGGCAAGTCCATGACCCGACTTTCCACGGGTCTGCGGATTACGTCGGCTGCCGATGATCCCGCTGGCCTGATCATCTCGGAGAACTTCCGCGCACAGATCGCGGGCATCGACCAGGCATTGCGCAACAACCAGGACGCGGTCAACTTCTCGAAGACCGCCGAAGGAGCGCTCGACGAGGTCAGCAGCCTGCTCAAGGACGCCCGCTCACTTGCGGTCGCGTCGTCCAACACGGGCGCTCTGAGCTCGACTCAAATCCAGGCGAACCAGAACCAGCTTGCGTCGATCGTGGCGTCGGTCACGCGTATTGCTGAGCAGACGCAGTTCGGCAGCAAGAAGCTGCTGGACGGCAGTTCCGGCGTGCAGGCCTCGATCACAAGCGCGGCCAACATTGCGCGGATGTACTTTGGCGGTTCGTTCAACAGCGCCGCCATCACGACCGACTCGTTGATCACCGTGTCTGTTTCAACGGCGGCGACCAGGGCGACCGTGACGGGCTCGACGCTCTTCACGAACGCGACGGACACCGTCTCTGCCGGATCGTTCTCGATCAACGGCCGCACCTTCGTAACCAAGTCCACCAACACGGTTATGGATGTGGTCAACATGATCAACGCGGCCTCCGGAAGCACGGGCGTTGCTGCCGACTTCCAGAGTGGCACCGGCGTGATCTTGAGGGCCTCGAATTACGGTTCGGTCGGCAACTTCTCGATCAGCGACGCGAACGGCGTCTTGAACACAGCGGGCACGACGAGCGCCACCGGCACCGACGGCGTGGCCAACGTCATCATCGACAGCAATGGCTCGACTTCGGGCGGCCTCGCCACCGTGGCCTTCACGGGCGGAAAGATGGGCGCCAACGGCCTTACGCTGACCGACGCGGTCGGCAACACGGTCTCGCTGAGCGAAGCGGGCAACGCGACCAGCAGCGCCTTCACGGCAGGCAACCTGAAGGTCGGCCAGACACAGTTCCAGATTGGAGCGAACTACGGCCAGACCAGCAGCCTTGCCCTTGGCAACTACGTGTCGACCGAACTCGGCAAAAACATCGTGTCGGGCTACACGCTGAACAACCTCGACCTAACGACCGCAAGCGGCGCTGCCGACGCGATCAAGGTCATCGACGCAGCCATCAACGAGATCACCACGGCGCGGGGCACCATCGGTAACTTCAGCCGCAACGTTCTCGAGACGAACATGCGCTCTCTGGGCGTCACCCGAGAGAACCTCGCAGCGACCGAGTCGTCCATCCGCGACGTCGACGTGGCCGAGGAAATGACCAACTTCACGAAGTTGCAGATCCTGCAGCAGTCGGGTCTTGCGATGCTCGCTCAGGCGAACAGCGCTCCGAGCTCCGTGCTCAGCCTGCTGCGCGGCTAATCTCGATAAGCTTCACGACGACCCGGGCCCTGGAGATCCTCCAGGGCCCGGTTTTGTTTGTGAGGGGATGAGAGGGTATTAAGGTGGTCAGGTGGCCAGGTTTTCAGGCGTTAGGGCATTGGGGCGTCCGGGTGTTAGGACATTGGGGCGCTAGGTGTTCAGGTGTTCAGGTTGTCAGGTGGTCAGGGGGTGGAGTCTGCCGTTCACCCTTCACCCATTCCTCAATCCGTTGCTTCAGCTCCTTCGAAAACGCCCTGTTGCCCCACAACGTGCGCCTCTCTCGCGGCTCAATCAACAACCGGATCGGCGTTCCTTCCAGCACTCCCTCCACCGAAACCCACCGGCCCAGCCCGACCATCGAATGCACATTGGGCCGGAATCGCACCCCGTTGAGCGACTTGCGGTCGATCCGGATCTTCAGCGACTCGCCGAGAAACTCCAGCGCCGTCTCACCGAGCACCAGAAAGCCGACATCCTCATGGGGATCGAGGAGTCCCCGAAACGAGGGGCGCGCAACTCCGACGAACACATGCTGGGGCCTCGGCGAGAGCCTCCGCTGGAGTTCTGCCCTCATCTTCGCGTTCTCAAAGAGCCCGAGGGAGTTCATCAGCAGCCATCCGGCAACAGGCATCAGCGAGAAGACCCAAAGCGGTAAGCCGGACATTTGCTGCCGCTGGATCGCCAGCGCGAGCCCCACGACGCCAAAAGGCAGGGCTCCGAGAAGCGGCACAAGGTTTCCCATCAACTGGCGGCGGAAGCTCCAGACCTTTGGTGCCACGCAGGGATGATACACTTTGAGCCCACATGCCGAAGGGCTCCGTCCGCGTCATCCGGTGTCTTCCAAACGCCCAATCCAGGCGGCGCGTGCTCCTTGACGCGGGAATGGGCGCGTTCTCGGCGATCACCTGTCTGTCGGATGGCTTGGGACGCCCGCTTTCGGAAGCCGCCGCCGAAACGGGAGCCGGCGAGTTTGTTTCGCTTTCTGAGCTCGCCGGCAGAGCGCTCGACGCCTCCGGAATCCCGCGCGGGAACGCGCTGGCCTCAGAGCGAGAGTCACTGGCTGCCCTCGCGGCGGTCTGTCGCAACCTGCCGGAGGACAGCCCATTCAAGGGTTCGTCCGCGTTCGCCGGGTTCCACCGGCGCCTGGATCGGACCCTTGTCGAACTCAGGCTGTGGAAGATCAGCGTGGAACAGCTTCTGGAACTCGCCAAGGGGGTCCCGCCACACCTGTCTGCCAAGCTGGGCAGCCTCGCCTGGCTCATGGAGAGCCAGGAAGGAGCACTCGAGCATCTTGGGAAGACCTTTGTGGAGAACAGGATCGCAAAGGGCCTGACCTCCTTCTTTGAGCCCTCGGCCTCCATTGGGCCGGTCTTGATTTTTGCGGGCTCGGACGATGCACCGCTCTACGCAGACTGGATGAAGTGGCTCGCACTGCAGGGGGTCGCGGTGACGGTGGTGGTGGACCACCAGGCGTCCTCGGCCCAGCTCTTCGAGGGAGCGCGGCGCCTGGAGTCCCTGTTCGCTGGCCATCCGAAGTCCGTCAACGAAGGCAACCCTCTTTGTCGCAATCTGTTTGCGCCGCAACCGAGCATGGGCGCCGACTTTGAGGTCGAGATCTTCAGCGCAGCCGACCCGCTTGCCGAAGTCGAATGGGCTCTTCGACGGGTGAACGCCGCGCTTGCGGCGGGAACGTCGGCCTCTTCGATCGGTCTCTTTGGGCGGGACCTTTCGGCCTATGGCCCCATGATCGAAGCCGCGGCAGATCGCTTCGGCGTTCCTGTGCGGCTCTCAAAGCGAATCCACCTCAGCCAGTCGGCGCTATGCAGGCTGCTGAGGGACGCCACGCGGCAGACTCTAAAGCTTGGCGCGGACTCACAAAGGGGCCTTGAGACGACGAGCTACTGGCCCTCGGATTCGATAAGCGTTCGCTCGGAACTCGCGGCCTGGGCAGAGCGTGCTCCCACCGCCGCAGGGCTCTCCGAGTGGGTTGGCTGGTGGCGCGGCTGTCTGGACTTCGAGTGGGTGAGGCAGGCCCGGCAAACCCCCTCGATGACCCAGACCCGCGATGATCTCGCCGCTGCGGCTCTGGAAGAGGCGCTGTTGGTGCACGCAATGCTTGAGGGCCAGGGTCTGACCAGCCAGCTCGATGCCCAGCGGTTTCTGAGTCTGCTGAACGCCGCAGTGGACCAGGAAGAATGCGCCCTGCCCGCCCAAGGACAGGGCGTGTTAGCGACCAGCCGCCCCGACGAACTCGGGTCCCTGGATTCCCTGCTGGTGTTGGGGATGCTCGAAGGCGGTTTCCCGCGACGCAGGTCCGAGGACCCGATCCTGAGCGACTTTGATCGGCAAGCCATCAACGCGCTCCGCCCAGGAAAGCCCGAGCTTCCCGATTCCCATCGCGATGCGAGAGGCGAGCGAGACGTCTTGGTGCGGGTCTGCGCCGCCCCAAGCCGCCGCATCGCCTTCAGCTATCCGTTGACCGATGACGACCGCGACAACGTGCCGGCGTTCTATCTGGAGGAGATCACGCGCGCCATGGCTGGGCTGGTCGAGAGGGGAGATCACCCCAGGGCGCAGTTGACGCCCCCCATCGAGAATTGCGCGATCCAGGCGGATCGCGAGCTTTGCACCGCGCTCGACTCGCGTTCGCGGCCCGGGCCGCCGGCTGAGCTTTTCAGCGACCTCGCGAAGGCGGCGGTGGCGCCGTTGCTTGAGGATCCGCTGAGCCCCTCCGAGCTTCGAGACGCCCTACATTGTGGGTTCAAGTCGGCGTTCCGTCGCGGGCTCAAGCTCGATCCCAAGCGGATGGGACTCACCTGGACGATCTTGCTCGCGCTTCCGCAGAGGGTGGGCTTGCCGGCGATCGCAGGCCCTGAAGAAGCCAAAGAGCGCCTGAAACACGCCCTCGAGGCGCAGGTGCTTGAACACGCGCATGAACTCTCTGAGGGCGACCTAAAGCTGCTTCGAATCTGGGGGAGCCGCCTCATCAAGGAGTGGGTCGGCCGGGAATTTGAGGCGCGGGAACTCTGGCAGAAGGACCCCGGGTCGGTCAGGCCCCACGCTGCCTTCGGCGAAGAGGGCCTGCGCGGCGAATTGCCACTGCCTGGAAGATCGCTTCGGCTGAGAGGGGCGGCCACGGCTCAGGCGACGATGGGGCCCTATGCGGTGGTTGAAATCCTAAACGCGCGTCGGTCGATCGCCGAAGCCAAGTCCGCTGAGGACCTGAGCGACGCGGACGCCATGGAGTTGGGCGTGTACTTGATGGCGCTCTGGGGTCAGCGGGCAGCCGTAGCCGCCGAGGTCGAATCGCTATCAGGCGACCGCACGCTCTTTGTGTTGCCACGACGCTTGGAGCAGGAGTTGGCCGGGAAAGCCGCCTCTGGAATGAGGGTGGTGGACCTAGGTGAGCCCCGCTCGTTCCTTGGCAGGGTGAAAGACAACCTGAGCCTGGCTCTGGAGCGGATTGACGCGGGAGCCGTTGCCCCGTCGCCGGGCGACCATTGCAGCCGATGCGACTTTGCTGAGCTTTGCCGCAGCGCGCAAGGAAGCGGAGAAGAGGAGGGGGTGACCTTTGCGTCCGACGTCGAAGCTTAATCTGACCGACGAGCAGAGGGCCGTCGTCGCCTCTCAGGAGGCGGCGCTCGTGGTGAGGGCTGCGGCGGGCTCCGGCAAGACAGCGGTTCTCGCAGAGCGCTACTTGAAGCACGTGGTCGAGGACCGGCTTTCGCCGGATTCGATCCTCACCCTCACCTTTACCAAGAAGGCGGCCGCCGAGATGAAGCAGCGAATCGTGCGAAGGCTTTCGGCGGCGGGGCTGCATGAAGCTGCTCAGGCGTCCGAGACCGGGCCGATTCAGACGATCCACAGCTTCTGCGAGCGGCTGCTGAGAGAGAACGCGATCGAGGCGGGGATCGACCCTGATTTCGAGATTTTGGGGGAGGCCGACGGCGCAAGGGAGTTGCAGAGGGCCATTGAAGTCGCCATCGCCTCGGCGGAGGGGCTCGAGGATCTCGTCGTCCATGCGCTCTCGGGCAAGCGGGAACAGGGGTCGCCCTCGCCCTTTGCCAGGCTGGAGTCCACGCTCAAAGGAGCGCTCCTGAACATGCGCGGGTCGGGCTTGCCTCGGACGGCTTGGGAGGCGCGCCACCGCGAACCCGAGACGCTCCTGGCTATCTGGCGAGATGCGATGCTGGATGGGCTCGCCCCGGCGGTCAGGAGGGCCTTCGAAGAGGCAGACCCGTCGGTTCCGTTTGGCTTGCGGATCGTGCAGGCGCACAAGTCGCTCAAGCACAAGGCGCCAAAGGGCGCGCCGACCCCGGCCAAGATTGAGGATGCCGAGGCTGCCGATCGCGCCTGTGCCGAGATGTCTTGCGGCCTGGCGCAGCTTGCGTGCCGCGCCTGGAAAGCGCTCGAAGCGCGCCTCTCGGAGCTGAGGTCCCTCGATTTCACCTCCTTGGAGGATGCCGCCATCGCGATCCTTGAAGGGTATCCCCACGTTCGCGAAAAGCTTCAGCGGCAGTACCGGGTCGCCCTGATCGACGAGGCGCAGGACTTGAGTCCGGCGCAGCACGGCCTCTTTCGAGCGTTGGGCATCGCCCTGGAGATGCGCGTCGGTGACGCAAGCCAGTCCATCTACGGCTTTCGGCAAGCCGACGTCCGGCTCTTTCAGGAGCACGCGGAGGCGACCGCCGGCTTGACCCTCTCCCGAAACTTTCGCTCGACCGATGGCATCCTGGCCTTTGTCGACTCGGTGTTTGGCAGGCTGTGGCAGGAGGGCCACGTTCGGATGTCGGCCTCCGTGCCGCTCGGCGAGCAGCCTCCTCCATCTGAAGGCGTGGAGATCTGGCGGCAGCGCGTCAAGGACACATCGCGAGTTGCCGAGTGGGTCGAAGACCTGCTTGGCACGGAAGACCCTGGAGACGTGGCCGTGTTGGTTCGCGGCTCCAAATACGCCCAGGACCTCTACGCCCGCTTGGAAGCCAAGGGGGTCCCCGCGCGGATCATCGGCGGCAGCGAGCGATTCTATACGCGGCTGGAAGTCCGGGACCTGGCGAATGCGCTCACGGCCGTCGAGGACCCGACAGATGATTTCGCGCTCCTGGCCACGCTTCGAAGCCCGATCGTGGGCCTGTCGCTTGATTCCATCGTTCTGCTGGCGACCCAGAAACCCGTACATGAAGCGCTGCCGAGCTTTGCGCCCCCGTTTGAGGAGGATTTGGAGCCGCTGGAGAGGTTCCGGAGCTGGTTCGAACCCCTCCGATTGCAGGGCGACCGCCTGGGTGCTTGGGAGGTGCTTTCGGCGATTTTCGCCCAGTCGGACTACCTGCCGAACCTGGCCCTTAGGCTGAACGGACGGCAATCCGTCGCGAACGTCCGCAAGCTCCTCATGCTCGCCGCGGAGCGCCCGGATGTATCGCCTCGGGCCTATGCGAGCATCCTGCGGGAAGTCGCCGAACTGAAGCATCGGGAGGGGGACGCCCCGGCGACCAACGTGGACGACAGCATGGTGAACATCCTCACCGTTCACAAGGCCAAGGGACTGGAGTTTCCGGTGGTTGTGGTCCCGGACACCCACGGCGCCCTATGCCGCAACCGCCAGGAAGTCGAGATCGACAAGCGGCAGGGGCTGCTCACGACGGCGATCGGGTGTCCTGAGGTGTCGATGTTTCACGACTGGATCGCCGAAAAGCGAAAGGACCGCGAGCGCGCCGAGGAACTCAGGCTGCTCTATGTGGCCATGACGCGCTCGGAACGAAGGCTCTGCCTCGTGTCCGACCCCCAGGCGCGGGCCAACTCCGCCGCGCGGCTGCTTGCCGAGACGCTGGGCCTCCCCGACCACCTGCCGGATGGGGTGAAGGTTCGTGACGGCGGGTGAGAATGGTGAGGGGGACGGGCCCGCTTCCCGGAACCTCCACGCCTCACCGAAATAGGCCGCGCCAATGTGTAGAGTTGGGTGGCGCGGGCAACATGGAGCCCCTGCCACCCGTGGTTCATGCCAAGGACGCCGCTCCCTGGGCAGCCGGAGGGGAGTTCCTGCGACCGACGATCCACGACCTACGACCTACGACCTGCCTTACACGGCCTGCGACCTGCCTTACACGGCCTGCGCCCCACGACCTACCTCAATCGTCAATCGCAAATCGTCAACTCCCTTGAGCCTTACTTCCGAAACACGTTGACGGCTTGGAACTTCTCGCCGAGCACCGCCGTGGAGTCGCCTCCGATCCAGTTCTCGAGCGCCGACGCGTAGATTTGTCGGAAGTCGATGGCGTGTTTCAAGTCGCCGTCGTTGAGGTCGCCCAGGTTCGGCAGGGGGCCCTCGAGGCCGCCCTTCACATTCTTGCCGATCATGAACACCGGGGCTGCCGCGCCGTGGTCGGTCCCGCTGCTAGCGTTCTCGTAAGATCGTCGCCCAAACTCAGAGAACACCAGCACGGCCACCTTATCGGCTTTGCCCATCGCCTCGATCTCCTTCTGGAAGGCGGCGACCGCGTTTGAGAACTGCGAAAGCAGGTTGGCGTGGGTGTCGGCCTGGCGAGCGTGGGTGTCGAATCCGCCTGCGCTGAAATACACGACGCGCGTTGCCGGCGACGTCGCGATCAACTGGGCGATCTGCTTGAAGCCGTTTCCAAAAGCATCGTTGGCGTAGGTCTCCTTGGGGGCGAATCCGGCAAGCTTTTTGTTGAGCTCGGCCATCGCATCGAGCGCGGCCTTATTGGCCTGCTGCACCACGCGCAGTGGCGATCCCGCGGGGGCATCCGCGCCTTGAATCTGGCGCAACATGCGCTCGGCGTCCGGGTCGCCCACCATGTTCTGGATGTCCACAAGGCTCGCAAAGCACGGAATGCTCGCGCCCTTTCCGTCGAGAGCCCTGGGCCGTTCGGTCGAAAGCCCCAACGCAACCACCGGGTTCAGTGGCCCGGTCAGCGCCTGCTGGTCGAAGTGTCGGCCGATCCAGCCGTACTTCGGGCAGCTTGGCCCACCGGACTGCCAGATCTCCATGCTCTTAAAGTGCGAGCGGTTCGGCTGCGGGTACCCGACGTTCTGGACGATGCTGACCTTTCCCTGCTTGTAAAGGTCCGCCAGACCGGCGAGCGACGGGTGAAGGCCGACCTGTTCACCGATATCGAGCACCTTGTCGCGCGCGATGCCAAGGGTTGGGCGAAGCTGGTAGTAGACGTCGTCTTTGAACGGGACGACCGTATTCAGGCCGTCGTTACCGCCGGAGAACTGGCACACCACGAGCACCGAGTCCTTCGGCGCGACGCCATTCGCGGCGCCGAAGATGTCGGCATGGGCCACAGAGGAGAGCCACTTGGGGGTGGTCAGGCCCACCGCCATCAAGCCGCTGACACGAAAGAGGTCTCTTCTGGAAAGCAAGTCGCTCATGGTTTCACCCGATGGTAGCTATGGTACAACAGACGCGAACCCCCGTTGGGTGTTCAGTCCCCCAAATGAGAGACGGCGCGAACCCGGCAAGAAGAACGAAGATCGGCTCCGTAGTGGCCGCATTGCTCCTGGCGGCGCTGAGCCTGGGGACGTTCGCGATGCTGCAGGGTATGGGGCCCGAGAGCGCGCTTCGCCGGTTCCACCAACATGCCGCGAACGGCCAGTTCGATCAGGCTTTTGGCTTGACCACAGGGTCTTCGCCGGAGCAAGTGGCCTATGTGGCGGAATCCATCGGACGCTATGCAAGGGCTCGGGTGCAGTTTCAGGTGTCCGAAAAAGTCCCAACGCGCACCGGGATGATCGTTCGGGTGGACTACACCTTTCCAAACGGGCTGATCGTACCGGCCTACTGGGTTCTCGAAAACGTCGGCAAGAGCGCCACTTGGCGGGTCAACGTCGCGCGAACGCTTGAGATGCGCATGCGCTGAGAACAGGAACTCACGGAAGGGCCTTCGGGTTTAATAGTCCGGTATGCGAAGGGCAGGCAAAGCAGACGCGATCACGATAGCGATCACCGTATTGGGCATCGCGGGCGCTTTGGCGCTCGTCGTGCTCCTACTTTTCTCCAAAGAAACGCCTCAGGCCGCGTGTAACCGGTTCTTGGACGCTCTGGCCAGCGGAAATGTCGACACGCTTGTCGAGACCAGCTATTACGAGGGCACGCCGGAGGACCTCCGCCGCTCGTGGAAATACGCCACCGAAGTGGGGCAGCACTACCTGTTCCATTGGGAGACCGTTTCGGTAAAGGAGCACGATGAGAACGCGGCGGCCGTGCTCTCGCAGATCGAGCGAAACTTCGGCCCCTCGTCCTATCCCGAGAAGATCGACATCCCCATGGTCCGGGTGGAGGGCAAGTGGAAGGTCGACGTACGCGGGCTCTATCGCGGCCTTTACCCCGCTCTTCCCGGAAACCCCAATTTTGCCAAGTACCTAGAAACAAAAAAAGAGTCTTGAGCATTCTAAACTATGCCGCCCTCAAAAACGGGGGCGATGAAACGCCGAACAGGGAGTACCCAACCATGAATTTGTACCGGACGATCCTCGCGCTAGTTGTCGCTTGTCTTGCCATGTCGTATTCGATCGGCGCCGCCACGGCGCAGACGATGTCGGTCGACCCGAAACTCGCCAGTGACAAGCTTGCCAAGAAGGCGTTTTATGCTTGCCCGAAGTGCAAGCTGGCCACCATGCAGAACGCCCCGTGCCCAACCTGCAAGGGCAAGCTAACGGCAATCGACGGCATGCCAGGCTATGCCTGCGACCATTGCCACGTAGCCTCGAAGATGGGAGGCAAATGCCCCAAATGCAACAAGCCGATGAAAGTGATGGTCCACACCTATGCTTGTGAGGGATGCAAGACCTCGTCTTCGAAGAAGGGCGCCTGCCCCAAGTGCAAGAAGCCGCTGAAGGAGACGTTCCTGAAGTTCGTCCCGGGCGCGGCTCCCGGCAAGACCAAAGGCTAAGAGCATGCGCAGGGCCCGGTCTGCCTCAGAGCAGACCGGGCCCTTGGCTTTCATGAGGCTCCATGGGAACGGCGAGCCCAAGGCGAAGCAGTTCCGACCGCAGGGCCCCAATGGGTAGCCCGATTACGTTCGAGAGCGGCCCCTCGACTGACTGGATCAGCTTCGCCGCTTCGCCCTGCGCCCCATAGGCGCCGGCCTTGTCGAGAGATTCGCCGGTGGCCACGTAATCGGCGATTTCTTGCTCGCTCAAAGGGCGGAAGGTGACGATCGAGGTCTCAGAGAAGGTGTGCGCGCCTCCGGGCCAGCGCAGAGCCATGCCCGTAACGACGAGGTGCGATCGCCCCGAGAGGTCTTTGAGCATCTGCCGCGCGCCCTCGGGCGAACCAGGCTTGCCGAGAAGCTGCATGGGCTGCTCCCGCTGAAGCCGCTTCATCGCTTGGCCGATATCCGGCAGCGCCACCACCGTGTCCCCTCCAATGACAATGTGGCTGGGCCTCAAAGCGGCCACTGCCGCCGCCTTTTCCTGCGCCAGCACCTGAGCGAGCACCCAGGGATCGGCTGATTCCGGGTCATGCTCGTGGACGTCTGAGACCAGGACTTCAAACTCGGCCAAAAGCTGTCGAAGCAACTCCTGGCGCCTGGGAGAGCCGCTGGCAAGCACGGCCGGAAACCTGGGGGCGAGCACCTGAGCAGAGTACCGTCGGAAACGCCTGAACCCCAGATTGCGTTCGACTAGTCAGGGGTAAATGTCATGAAGCCGTGTGTCGTCCTCAAGCTATCAGTTCTGGTTGCGGTGGGCCTGAACCTCGCAGGCTGCGGGTATGTGGCCTTCTCGCCGGATGGGAAGTCTCTCGCTTTCTCATGGAGAAAGGGCAAGGCGGACGAAATCGCCATGATCGACTTGGAGAGCGGCAAGTTCACTGACTTGCCCAACTCCGGCGAAGCGACTTACCTTCAGTTCGCCTCAAGCGGACAAAGGATCGCCTATCAGTCCCTAGAAGGCGAGTTGATGCTCTATGACCTGAGGGCCGGACGGGTGACCAAGGTTGCTGACTCGGCGGAACTCTTCACGTGGGCTGAAGAGGACAGGCGTCTTGTCGCCTTCGAGAGGAGGCTCGACGAAAACTACGACTGCGTTTGGTTTGATGTGCCAACCCGGCGAGAAAGCGCTCGCTTGAACCTGCCGGAAGGCGTCAAGCCAACTCTGCCCCCCGTAGCGATCGGTTATAACGGCTCGATCGGAATTGTGGGAGACAAGGATGGAAAGGCAGAGGTCTACATTGCCGAGTTTGGCAAGGTATCGAAACTGACAACCACGGGAGATGTGGTTGGCCTTGCGGCATCCCGGGATGGGCGTGAAATCATCTGGGCCCGTAGGAGCCGGAATGCCAAGTACATTTTGCTCTCGCTCTATCGCTATGACATGCAGATGCGAAGCGTGCGCAAGATGGACTTTCCCGAACATGTGTCGGCACTCAATCCCGGCGCAAGGAGCCGAATCAAGGAAGTGGTCGCCGTGGTCTTCTCGCCAGACTGGAACCGGATGATCGTCGCGGCCCGCTTTGAGCCCGCGAAGAAGGGTGCGAGCCTCATCCAAAGACTCTTTTCGGTCTCGATCGACGGCAGACAGGCCAGGGAAATTGCATCGGATCGTGGCGGTAAGGACTACAATATGCCGGCCTTTTCTTGGGATTCACGCAAGATCGCGATGCTGAGCATGGGAGATGAATTCTCGAAGGTGATTCTCTCGGACGCTGACGGCTCCAATCGGCGAGTCTTGCGCTCGCTGAAGAGCGACTGACTTGCCCTCAGCCCCTCCGGGCCGCCTTCGTCTAAAATTGGGTGGAGACCTCGCGCTGACGCGTGGCCCAAGGATCAAACCGTGCGTGTACCTTTTTACGACATCAAAGCTCAGTACGACGAGCTGAAGGCCGAGCTCGACCCCGCCGTGATGGGCGTGCTTTCAAGCGGCGGCTACATCATGGGGCCGAATCACAACGCTTTTGAGGCCGAAGTGGCCGCCATGCACGGCTGCAAGCACGGCATCGCCGTGAACAGCGGCACCGACGCGCTGCGCATCCTGCTCGACGCGGCGGGCATCGGCGCGGGCGATGAGGTCATCACCACGGCGTTCACCTTCGTAGCGACCGCCGAGGTCATCGTCCAAACGGGCGCACGCCCGGTTTTCGTGGACATCGACCCGAACCACTATCAGATCGACCCGGCAAAAGTCGAGGCGGCTATCACCCCACGCACGAAGGCGATCATGCCGATCCACCTCTTTGGACAGCTCGTGGACGTGAAGGCCCTTGAGGCGATCGCGGCAAAGCACGGCCTCAAGGTCATCGAGGACGCTGCGCAGGCCATCGGCGCCCACCACGAAGGAACCTATTGCGGCAACTTCGGCATCGGTGCGGGGTTCAGCTTCTATGTGACCAAGAACCTCGGCGCGATCGGCGACGGTGGCCTGATCCTGACCAATGACGACGCGATCATGGCCGACTGCAAGTCGTATCGCATTCACGGCATGGGCCGCGAGCGCTATTACTATGACCACGTGGGCTACACCAGCCGGCTCTCGGAGATCCAGGCTGCGGCGCTCCGGGTGAAGCTGAAGGCTGTTCCACGCTGGAATGCGCGCCGCGCCGAACTCGCGAAGGTCTACTTCGAGGAGCTTATAGGAACAGGAATCGGCCTACCCCAGACCCTTCCCGGCAACAACAACACCTGGCACCAGTTTTCGATCCGCGCCAAGGACCGCGACGCATTGCAGGCGTTCCTCAAGGAGCAGGGCGTGGACTCGATGATCTACTACCCGGTGCCGCTGCACTTCCACGAGCCCTATCGGCATTTGGCCAGCGGGGAAGGGAGCCTGCCGGTGACGGAGCAGCTGTGCCGCGAAATCCTAAGCCTGCCGATCCACCAGCACCTGAGCGAAGAGCAGGTTCTCTGGGCCGCGCAGAAGGTGAAGGAGTTTGCGGTCTCGGCAGTTCGATAGAGCTCCTGCGGCGAACCGATAAACGACTCGGGCCGGGCGAAATCGCCCGGCCCGATGTTCTTGGAGGTAGCCCTGCAAACTAATAGGACTTCGTCGTGCTGACGCCGACGTCGCCCTGCACCACCCGGCCCTCATAGGAGAAGGGCGGGTCTGTGTTGACGTTCGGCACGAAGTGGACGGCCACCACGTCGCGGTCACCTTCTTCCTCCTGATGCCGATTGCTGATCCCGACGAAGTACCCGCGTCCGCGGAAGTACTTGGTCTCCGTGCCCCTTTGAACGCGCATTACGGCGGGCCCGCCAAGGCGGCCGGTGTTCTCCAGGACCTCCATTCCGTCGATGGCCTCGACCCGGATCCTGATGTGATAGTCTCCGTGGCGAGCCATGAAGTCGAATTTGCCTCTCCGGTTCTCTTCGTGTCGATGGATGATCTTGGTCGCATCGACTGAGAACTCACCGCGACGTCCTTGGCCGTCGAGGGTCTTCCCGCTCCCTTTGACCGTGTGGATCGTCATCACTGAGGCTGCTGCAAACGCAAAAACGCCCACCATCAGGCAGACGGCCAACTTTCGTTGAATCACTACAATCCTCCTGTGCGCGACAACGCGCACGTTTCGTTGGACTGCATTCTCTAAGTGCTTGTTCCCGGGTGGTTCTTGGAGATTCAGAGACTAAGGGACGAAGGGACGCAGGGACGAAGGGACGGAGGGACTTGGGTGAGGGGATGATGGGATGAGGGGATGAGTCGGTGAGGGGGGTGAGTCGGTGAGAGGGTGAAGGGGTGAGGGGATGGAGTGTGGCCTTAGCCCGCTTACTTCACCACAATCTCTGCTCTCGCCACGCGCCCCGCGACCCAGGCCGTGATTGTCGCCTTGCCAGGTTTGATCGCGCGGATCAGCCCGCCCTGGTCGATCCACGCGTCGCCCGAACAGGCCCAGATCACCTCACGGTTGGGCACTCTGCGGCCGTCTTCGAAGAACGCCTTCGCCAGCGCGGGAGAGGCAGAAGTCACGGTTTCGGGGGCCTTGACGTTGATCTCCAGGCCGTCGTCGTTGAACGTCTTTCCGCGCGTGTCGATGCCCCGAAAGAACAGCACGCCGTTGGCCACGGGGCGTTCGGTTCCATCGCTCGGGCGGTTGAGAGTCAGGTTGAAGAGGTTGATGGTGGTGCTTCCTCCGCCATCCAAATTGATCGCGTCGACGCACCCGAGCCGCTTCAAAATGAGCGCGGTCTCCTGCAGCGTGGCGCCGTCGCTCATGGCTTGCCGGCCGTCGATCGCTACGAACCACACATCGCCTTCATCGGTTCTGCCGACTGCGGTGCGCGGGTGCCGCTTTAGCGCGAACGACTCGGCAAAGCCTTGCGCGGCCCAGTCGCTGATGATCTGACCCTTCTTGAGCAGGGTTGGCCCACCCCCCACCGCGTTCTCCACCTCGGCCCAGCCGGACTCGCCCATCTTCATAGATATTTCGACCACCGAGCCGACGCTGAGCGCCTCGACCTCGGCTTTGTGGCTGCCCGTCCCAACGAGCACCGCGGAGTTGGGCGCAACCGCGATGTTTCCCTCAGAAGTGAGTCCTGCGACCCGCGTTCTCACCCGCCCGTTTGCCGAAAAACCGCCATCCAGAACTTGCAGGAGCGCCATCGCGCACGGGTGCTTTGACTTCGCAAAGCCCGCCGCCTCGGTGTTCAGGCACAGCATGTTGATACCAGACTCCTGGTTCAGCCCGTCGATGGCCAGCGGCGATCCGCCCTCCGGCGTGGCCGTCGCTTCGAGGACGGCAGGGCCGAACACCATCGTTCTTCCGTTCCATCCAAAGGCCGATCGCCTGGGATCGGGAAGGCTTGTGACCTCGCCGCTGCGGATCATAAGGCCCAAAGGGTCGCCGGTAAAGGGGAAAAAGTCGCCGTTCAGGCCGCCGATAGCCCCGCTGGAGCGCACCGCCTCCGAGATTGTCGCGCGGCTTTTGGCGATCTCCTGCGCGTACACCTTGCCCTTGCCGAGTTCGGAGCGTGCCTGGACCCAGGCGGTCGTCGGCGAATAGCGGATGGCGTGAATGAGGCGGGGAGTGGAAAGGTCCACCTCCATGCGGTAGGTGAATCCGGGGAAGACCAGCTTTTCCCAGATTTGGGCCGACCCTAGGGCTGCCAAACACGCCCAAGTCGCCACCAACACAACGAGCCTGTCTACCCGCATAGGTTCTCAGTGTAGCGCAGCGCCCCCGCCCCTGCGTCTAATTCGGCCCGAATCCCAAGAGGCAGGCTCAGCATATTCCTGCAGTGCCCGAACGGGAAACCCAGCACCGTCGGAATGGAAAGTCCCGCCAGTCGGTCCACCACAATATTCCGCCATCCCAGCCCCCCGATGGATTCATCCGCCTTTTCGTCGGTGCGAGTCATTTCGCCGATCACAAGACCCTCGGCGCGCTGGAGCAGACCCGCATTGAGGAGATGAGTCAACAGGGCGTCCACCCGGTGCGGCGGCTCGTCGACGTCCTCGATCAGCACGATCTTGCCTTCAACGTCGGGGGGATCGGGGGTGCCGATGGCGTCGCAAATCAGGCACAGACAGCCTCCGGTAACCACTCCTGTTGCCCGGCCCGGCTTGAGGCATTCGCCCTTCGGGGCCCCTTCAGGAATCGAGCAATCGCCCCGCATCACCCGACGAAGCGACTCGAAGACCCAGGGTTCGCGCTCGACGCTGAGCGACAGCGCCATCGGTCCGTGGACGGTGGGGAGCCCGCGCCGGTTTAGGGCGAGGTGGAGCGTCGTGATGTCGCTGAAGCCGACGAACAGCTTGCCTGAAGCCGCCATGCGGTCGAGGTCGAGATGCGGCATCAGTCTGGCACAGCCGTAGCCGCCGCGGGTGCAGAAGACACATGCGACCTCGGGGTCGTCGAACGCCTCCTGTAGGTCCGCGGCTCGGTCCTGGTCCGATCCTGCCAAGTAGGGCAGGCGGTCGAAGGCGTGGGGGCCGTAAGTGACCCGATAGCCCTCGGCAACCAGGAACGCCTCCATATTGGCGACCTTCTCGCGGTCGATCGGCGACGCAGGTGAAACGAACCGGATCTGGTCGCCGGGTTTCAGGGCTCGAGGTCGCATAGCCCCCGAATTCTATCCGACATAGAAGCTCAAACGAGCATGGCCGTGGCTCGAATCCTAGACTGCTGAAAGGGAGCGGCTTGCTCTACGAAAATGCATGGATTCGATATGCTTTTGTGGGTATAAAATGCTTATTACCTGACGTGTGGGCGCAAGAATCCCCTCGCCCAAGTCCCCAGGAAGAGTCTGCGGCGTTCGTCGGCGTGGCTCGTGTCGGATTTATCCGCTCAAGGCAAGCCGGCTGCCTGGCGAACAACCTGGCAGCTCAACATGCGCCGCCCTCCACGGAGCCTTCGCCAGGATTAATGGGAGGCACTGAGATGAAACGGAGCCTGGCCCTCGCGGCCATCGTCGCTCTTGCTGCCATGACCTTTGCGCAGCAAACCAACTACATCAGGGGCATGGCGCCCAACTGGGACCAGCCCTACGACTATCCCGACGGCTACGACGCTTCCGGCCCGGGGCCGGACCCAAATCCCAACGCACCTACCCCGTGGGATGCGTGGTGCACTCCAACTGCGGCCTCGATGATGCTCGGATACCTGGAGGACTACCGGGGCTACAACGGGCTCGCGGACATGTCTGCCGATGCAAACCAGGCCATCGCCAATGGCTATGGCGGGCCGCTCTGGGCAAACATCCAGAACTGGCGTATCTGGCACGACTTCAATGCCGACGGCTCCGCGCTGAGGGGCGCGAGGAACGTCAACGACCTCGGCTGGTACATGGACACCAACAACCTCGGCATGAACTGGGGCAACGGGGTTCATGCCGGGACCTTCTACAAGGACGTCGCGCCCGGACTCAACGCCTATTTCGTGGCGATGGGCGGCGTGGCGGCGACGATGAACGCAACGACCTTCGGTGTCAACCCGATTTTCGGCGGATTCGGCCTCAATCAGCTGCTTGCAATGATCCAGAACCGGATTGACCATGATCGGACTGTCATTGCCCACTTCAGCATGTGGAACATCGTGGGACCGGCGGGACCCGGACAGGGTGCCGTCACGAACAATAAAGAGTCGGACTTCGGCTATAGCGACTACCTTTGGGGACAGACTGCTAACGGCGGACTGCACGGCGAAGACTGGAACGGGCAATCTGGCGAAGAGGGTTTGGGCCATTCGGTGACGGTCGTTGGCTACACCGTTCTGAACGGGGCGGTCACGCACCTTGTTGTCCACGACAACACCCCTCTGACCGTCCGCAATGTTCGCGTTCCTGTCGGCGGCAACTTCCAACAGTTGGTAGGGTTCACGGACGCGGTGCCTGAGCCAAGTGGATTGGCTGCACTTGCAGCTGGTCTTGCCGTGCTCTGTAGGAAGAGGAGAAGAGCTTAAGTCGGCTCAGAAACGTGCGGGGCCCGCCGCGTTGCGGCGGGCCCCGCTTCGCTCTTGAAGCCAGAGGTTACGCGATCGTTACATCGTCGCAGAGGTAGACGTCCTGAATCGTGTTCAGGAGCTGGGCGCCTTCCTTCATCGGCCGCTGGAACGCCTTGCGGCCCGAGATGAGGCCCTGGCCGCCGGCGCGCTTGTTAATGACCGCCGTCTTGATCGCCTCGGCAAAGTCGTTCTCGCCGGAGGCGCCGCCCGAATTGATGAGCCCGGACCGCCCCATGTAGCAATTGGCCACCTGGTAGCGCGTCAGGTCGATCGGGTGGTCGGTGGTGAGTTCGGTGTAAACGCGCTTGTCGATCTTGCCGTAGCTGCTTCCGCCCATGTTCAGCGCGGTGTAACCATGGTTGCATTCGGGCAGCTTTTGCTTGATGATGTCGGCCTGGATCGTCACGCCGAGATGGTTGGCCTGGCCGGTGAGGTCGGCGGAGAGGTGGTAGTCCTTATCGGTCTTGAAGGCGTTGTTGCGGAGATAGCACCAGAGCACCGTGGCCATGCCGAGTTCGTGGGCATGGTTGAACGCCTGTGCGACCTCGACGATCTGCCGGCCCGACTCCTCGCTGCCGAAATAGATGGTTGCGCCCACGGCGACGGCGCCCATATTCCAAGCCTGCTCGATCTCGCCGAACATGATCTGATCGGCCTTGTTCGGGTAGGTGAGAAGCTCGTTGTGGTTGATCTTGACCAGGAACGGGATTCTGTGCGCGTACTTGCGGGCTACCGATCCGAGCACGCCAAAGGTCGAGGCGACGGCATTGCAGCCGCCCTCGATGGCGAGCTTCACGATGTTCTCGGGGTCGAAATAGTCGGGGTTCTTGGCAAAGCTTGCGCCGGCGCTGTGCTCGATGCCCTGATCGACGGGCAGGATGCTCATATAGCCTGTTCCGGCAAGTCGGCCCGAGTTGTAGAGGGCGTTCAGGCTTCGCAGAACCTTGGGATTTCGGTCGGAATTGGCGAACACGCGATCGACGAAATCGGGGCCTGGAAGGTGGATTCGCTCTTTGGAGATCACGGCTTTGTGATCGAGAAGGCTCTTGGCCTCGGCGCCGAGCGCGTCGGCGATGCGGTCGATGGATCGAGATGCTGTTGATGCCATGGTAGAAGTGGTCTCCAAGTTCATTGTGGCGCAAAGGGGCCCACTTCGTCAGGTTGCATACAACTCTGCGGCACGGGGATCACCGCTGCCATATCGTGTTGAGAGATGCAGGACTAAATGCCTCCGCCGCTTCCGGGGTGGAGGCGGTCGCAGCGCAAACCAAAGATCAAAGACTCCGCCCCTTCGGGGCCAGTTGCGAATTGACACCGCAGGGGTCCCATAAAGTAGCCCGGAGTCGCGCCCCGCGCACCCCCGGGTTCGCCGTCAGCCAAATTCACACACCCCAATGGGGCGCCACAATCCGGGCGGGGCCTTTCTCAACAATGCCCGGCGGGATGGAGGTAATCCGTTCTGAATTCTGGGACCGAAAGCCTCCATCCCGATCATAGGGACGGAGGCATCGTACTCCCGATTAGGGCGCGCCCCTATCGACCGAACAGTCTGCCGGGCCGGGAACCTGAGCTCGACGGCCTTGGCCTCGAACTGGTTCCTCCGGAGAGGCTGCCTTTGCGCCCGCGCATCCCCGCGGGACGGAAACTTTGAGCAGGCGCAGGTTTTGAAGACAGTAGCTGCCCTGTCGATCGCTCCGAAAGAGGGAATTCCGATTTGAGCAGTCGCTCAATGTCGCGCACGTCCTGGTGCTGGTCCGGCGTGGCGAGGGTGATCGCCAGTCCGGAAGCGCCCGCCCGGCCAGTTCGCCCAATTCGGTGGACGTAGTCCTCTGCCTTCTGAGGCACATCGTAATTGATCACCACCGCAATGTCCTTCACGTCGATACCGCGCGCGGCGATGTCGGTCGCCACAAGCACCCGATACTTGCCCGCTTTGAAGCCGTCGAGGGCGGCGCGGCGCTGCACCAGGGTCTTGTCGGAATGGAGCTCCGCCGAAGAGTGGCCCATGCGGTGGACGTTACGGGCGACCTTGCGAGCGCCGTGACGTGTACGTGCAAACACCAAAACGCTGCCCTTGTGGTCGTCCAGAAGGTCGCCGAGCACCTGGGCTTTGTCTTCGTGGTGTACGACCACAAGCTGCTGCTCGACGTCTTCGGCGGTTGTTCCGGGGCGGTTCACCTGGACGGTGACGGGTTGGCAAAGATATTGGGAGGCCAGATCAACGATCTCGCGCGGCATGGTGGCCGAGAAGAGCATGGTCTGGCGCTCCGAGGACACCTGGCTCAATATGCGGCGGACCGCCTGAGAGAAGCCCATATCTAGCATACGGTCGGCCTCGTCGAGCACGACGATGGCCGCGGCCCGCAGGTCCATCGTACGCTGCTCCAGGTGGTCGATCAGGCGGCCTGGGGTCGCGATGATCACTTGGGGCCGGCTGCGAAGCTGGCTGATCTGCTTTCCCATGGGAGCGCCGCCGATGAGCAGGGCGGTCCTGAGATTGAGCTGGTTGAGGACTTCTTGGATCTGGAGGGCGAGCTCGCGGGTTGGGGCGAGGACGAGGGCGATTTCGCCTTGGCGAAGGGTCGCGGCGATCGGCAGCCCGAAGGCGAGAGTCTTTCCAGTGCCCGTTTGGGCGATGCCGATCAAATCGTGGCCATCGAGCGCCACCGGTATGGCGTCGCGCTGGATGGGGGTGGGGGTATGAAAGCCGAGCCGGTCGATTTTGGAAAGGAGGCTCGGAGGAAGTGCCAAGGCGTTAAAGCCCTGGGCTTTTTGAGTCTGAATCATGTGGTTGTTTGTGTGGGATTGTGAGAATGGTGAGAGTTGTGAGAAGGTGTCACGCGCAGACGCGGTCGGGAATCATCCGAACGTGTCGAACATGTCCGACACGTCAGACCTATCCAACTGGTCCGAACAAACCCTGAATCTCTTCGATTCTCACGATCCGGGAAGGCTTGGTTTTTGGAAGCGTAGGGGGTCGATTGAAGCTAAATTTGAAATCCCTACCGGCCTGGCGGCCCTTCCAAAATAACTGCCCGTCGGAGCATTCCCGCACGAGCTACTCCTATTATGACGCTTTTGGAAGGATTCTGTTGCATTTGGGCCTAGTGGGGGTGAAAGGCGATAGGCGATAGGCGATTGAGGGACTCTCTCGCGAGGGGCGGCGGGAGTCAAAGGGGGACGTCAAGCACAAGGAGGATGCCGACACGGCATCCTCCTTGTGCTGAGACACTGGCTGATCCGGGCTCAGTCCACAGGGGCGATGACCACGCGGCGGTTGGGCTCTTCGCCCTCACTGTAGGTCTGCACGCCTTTGATGCCCGAGAGAGCCTTGTGGATGATCCGTCGTTCGAAGGCTGGCAGGGGATCCAGAACTGCCTCCTCGCGGCGCTTGTTGACCTCGAACGCGATCTCCTCGGCGTACTTGCTGAGCGCCTGCTCCCGTCGAAGGCGATAGTCGTTTGCGTCGAGAGTAAGGCGCACGCCGTTGCGGGCTTTCTGGCTGCAAATGATGTTCAACAGGTACTGAAGGGCGTTCAGGACCTCGCCGTTCTTGCCGACCAGGTAGCCAAGCTCCTTGCCCTGGCCGTCGAGCACCACGTTCACGTATCGGCCTTGGAACCCCGCGACGTGGGCGTTGACCTGAAAACCACCTGAACCGATGACTTCGAGAACGGTCTCAAGGATGCGGTCGGCATCTTCCTGGGTGGCGACAATCTCGGGCTCTTCTCCAGAGGCTTCCGCTGCAGGAGCCTCGACTGCAGGCTCAGGCGCGGTCTCAGCCTTCTTCTTGCCGCGGCCTTTGGGTTCAGGCTTGGCCGGGGCTTCTTCAACTTTGGCTTCGGGCTCGGCTTTCGCCGCCTTCTTGCCGCCCTTCTTCTCCTTGGCGGGGGCTTCGGCGGCGGGCGCCTCTTCGGATGGGGCTGTTTTGGCGGGCTTCTTGGCCTTGGATTCAGGTGCTTCGACGCTAATTTTGACGCTGCCCTTTCCAAACAGGCCCTTGGTCTGCTCGATAACGGTGACTTTCAGTTTCTTGGCATCGACGCCGAGAGCCTCTGCGGCGGCCTTGGTGGCCTCGTCGACGTTTTTTCCGGTGAATTCATGTGTTGCCAATGGTGTGCTCCTCAACTCAGGGGTTGTGGGTCCTCAAGGGTCCCTCTTTGCCGGCGGAGAAAGGTCAATCAGGGGTCGCCGCCCGGCGCTGGAGAGAGATACCCGATGCGGGCTGGCGATTGCCAGGCGCCTCACCGAGATGAAGAGATGAAGAGATGAAGAGATTAGGCGATGAGGAGCTGTGGGGACCAAGGGCGTGAAGGCTATGTTTGCCCTTCATCCCATCATCACTTCATCCCCTCACTTCTTCTTCTTCGGCTTGTGCTTGACCGGCTTGCCGGTCGAAGACGCTGCGTTTGGCCCGGAGAAGGTGACCGGAGTGTCGGTCGGGAAGACCCCGCCTCCGGGTGCGTTCTTCTTGACCAGCGGCGCCGCGGGCAACCGGTAGATGTGTAGCATCTGCCAGGTCGCGAAGATGTTCAGCGCGACCCAATAGAGGATGAACGCCGAAGGCAGCGGATAGAAGAACATCATGATCGAGAAGATCGCCGACATCGAGACGCTCATGATGCGCTGCTGCTTGGCGTTGTTCGGGTCGCTCACCGGAGTCAGGAACGCCGTGACCACCATCGAGATCGCATAGATCACGATCAGGATGTTGTCCTTCTCACCCAGGTTGGGCGCGATAAACCCGTTCGTCGCCCGAGACAGGCCCTCGTTGATCCAAAGGAACGTGCCCTTTTGGAATTCGAACCGATAATTCTGCATGCACTGGTAGATGACCAGGAAGAACGGGATCTGGATCAGCATTGGCAGGCAGCCCGCCATCGGGTTAACGCCGTACTCCTTATAGAGCTCCATCGTGCGGCGGTTCAGCTCCGCCATATCGGTCACTTGGCCGGTCTTCTTGTCCGTGTAACGCTCCTTCACCTCCTTGATGAGGGGAGAGAGTTGGGACATTTGCCGCCCGAACATGTATTGCTTCTGCGTGAGAGGCCAGACAATTGCGCGTACCAGGAGCGCGAGCAGAACCGCCGCGAACGCATAACTGAAAGCGGGCACGCGTCCCGTTAGGGCCACAAGGCTGTCGATGATGCGGAAGCCCGGCAGCACGCCATTGATGAGGTGGGCTTCAAACTGGACCCGCAACTCGGCCACGAGGTTGTCATAGACGCCCTTGGCCGTCGTTGTGGTGGCCGCATACTTCTCGCCAGGGGTGACCGTCACCGGTGTTTCGGCCCATAGCCTCTCGCCTAGCGTCTTGTCCATGCCGTGGAGCATGTAATACGCCTGCGTCAGGGGCCCGGTGTCGTTCTTTGCGACGCCCGCCTTTAGGAGCGTGTCCCCGAGGATCACCATGCCCTCGATCTTTCGCGTCTTTGCCGTTTCGGCGTCGATCTGCTTCTCTTGGAGCTCTTCGGCGATCTTCGCTTCCAGCTTGCTGTGCTCTTGGGTAACCGCCGCCAGCGCGCTTTCGCGGCTCTTGGCTTCCACGACGTCCTTGTTGTACTGCTGCAGCTTGGCAAGGATTTCTTTCGAGGGGCGTTTCTCCGGAGCTTGTTTATTGCCGAAGAAGAGCTGGAATCCCATGAACAAGACGAGCACGATCAGCATCGTCTGCATGAAGTTGCCTTTGGGTGAGGGTTGGCTCATTGACTTTGACTCTTACGTGATTCACCGCCAAGCGGTTCGATTTTCTGGGGATTAGGGCACGGGATCGTGCCCGCCGGGGTGGAACGGGTGACAGCGCGCGATGCGCTTCATCCCGAGCCAACTGCCTTTCAGCAGACCATACTTCTCGATGGCCTGCAGAGTGTACTCCGAACAGCTTGGGGTGTAGCGGCAGGTTGGGCGTCGCCAGCGCTTGGTCTGCTGGTAGAGCCGGATCAGCCGGATGGCGAGTCGTTTTCCCATCGCTTGTGCAGTTTGCGGAAGGCTTCGGCAAGGTCGTCCTGGAGTTCCTTGAATGGAGCGTCCAGCGCCGCGGCCACGCCAATGATGACGATGTCGAGCCCCTCGCGCGTGGCGCCGCTGAGCCGAACGGCCTCTTTGAGTCTGCGCTTCAGCCGATTTCTTCTTGGGGAGCTTCCCAGCTTTTTGGGGGTCGCGATGCCGAGAAGCCCCGTGCCCTTAAGCCCAGACAAACGGCAAAAGGTCCCCTGAACGCGGAGACCTTCTTGAAAAACCTGTTCGAAACGAGCCTTGGAGAGTCCGGCCATGGACTTGGCGCGGCGGCGCGAACGCCTAGTAGGAGATTCGGGCTCGGCCGCGGGCCCGGCGTCGCTTCAGCACGTTGCGACCGTCCGTGGTCTTCATTCGAATGCGAAAACCGTGGGTCTTCTGCTGGTGCCGGTTATTGGGTTGGAACGTGCGCTTCATTTCAAGGTCCCTGCAAGTTAGAGGCGGGAGTATACCAGATGGGTGCGAAGGGCGATGAGGAGAGAGGTGAAGGGCCCCTCCTCGTTTTGGTTCGCAAGTGAGGAGGGGGTTGGGGGTGGAGAAAGGCCGTCCCACACCGAAGAACGCACCTGACGAGCTCACTTCTTCCGAACGGCAATCGAAATCGGCGCGGCCGACATTGGCTGAAGCGAATTGACACTTGTCGGTTCGGTCTGGGCGATTCCCATCGAGTCCCCCGCCTTGCGCAGCACCACGAGGTTCGAAAGCCGCCTGCTCGTCGAGAGCACAAACGACCCCTGGTAGTAGAGGCAAGTCGAGCTTCCACCGTCCAGATTGATGCCTTCCATCACCCCTTTGGCGCGCATAGCCCGCCCGAATTCGCTCAGCGTGACCTTGCCTTTTGTCGCGATCAGCACTACCCTGCCGTCCGCCGTGAGGCCCAAACCGGTCCGGGCTGCCCGACCCCTCAGGTGCGGATCGTAGAAGCGCTGTGCCTTGGGGTTCGGCTTCACAACACCCCCAGAGACCACCCGGATCGCGCCGCGCAGCCCAAAACGATAGGCCCCCCAATCGAGCACGGACCCAAAACGCGTGTCAAAGATGCGCGGCACGCCGTACCAATCCACACCGAAAGCGCTGCCTATGGCGCCGTGGGCGACCAGCGAGCCGTCCACAACCACGTCGGCGATGGGCCTCTGAGCGCGCGGGCAGAAGAAGGTCCCTGTAATGGCGGCCACCGGCTGCGGCTTAGCGATAAGGTTCTGGATCGAGGTCAGACGGTGCGATTCGACGGTCTCAACAGCATAGGAGTCCGGCGATACGCGGGCCGTCACGGCGTGGTACCAGGCTTTGCCGGACTTATATTTGGCGTACTGGATGGCTGGCGCCGGAGGCGTCGCAACGAGGCTCGACCCGATTCCAAGGACTGCCAATAGGCTCATGTGCGCACCGCATCACAATTACGTTGCTTGTAATCAAGAAAGGGTCCAATACGGCCCGAATAGTGACCAGTAAGGGTGCTGGACGTGGAAAAACCCGGCGAAAGTTCTATGAGGACTCGAAGTGGGCCGCCAGCCCGTCTGCACACCTGGGGAACCAGAGGATAGAATCGGGTCTGCCAACTGAAAGGTCATCGATGAAACGGGGGAACAGGGAATGAGGGTCGGCATCATCGGCGCCGGGGTCGCAGGACTCGCGGCCGGCCGCACGCTCAAGGCCCTCGGGCACGAAGCGGTCCTCTTCGAGGCTATGAGCCATGCCGGAGGCCGGCTGGCAAGCCGGGCAGTGGACGGCTACATCTTCGACACGGGGCCATCCTCGATCGCTCCGCGCGGAACGGCACTGGAACAGGCCATTCGTCACGAGCTGAGCACGTCCGGACTTCATCGGATTCAGCGCCCAATCTTTGTACACACGGGATTGCGCGTGGTTTCAGGAGACCCTGTCAAGAACGCGGTCGAGCGATTTGCGTACGTCGAAGGGAACCAAGTTTTGGCTGACAGGCTCGCGGAGGGGCTCGATCTTCGCCTTTCCGTGGAGGTCCCGGAGCTGGCCAAGAATCACGTAGGCTATGAATGCGCCGGCGAGGACTTCGACGCGCTGATTCTCACGCCACCGGCTCCCATCGCCAAGCCCCTGCTGCTCACGGTTGGGGAGGGCAGGCATCTCGCCAACACGTCCTATCGGCCATGCCTGAGCGTGCTTCTGGGCTTTGAGGAGGATCTGCCCCCGCTGAGCTACCATGCGATCCTGGACCCCGAGCAACGGCACCCGCTCACGTGGCTTTGCATCGAGTCGGAAAAGTGTCCCGGCAGGGCGCCAGAGGGATGTACGGCGATGGTGGCGCAGCTCAGCCCCGAGTTCAGCAAGAGACACTTCGAAACGGAAGATGAAACCGTCGTTTCGGCGACGCTGGATTTCGTCTCGCGGCTATTTGGTCCGGGGTTCGGCTCCTGCGCCGTGTCAGGAGTCGTTCGATGGCGCTACAGCCAGCCGGAGACCACCAGCGTTTTTGAGTCGGCGAATGTCCCGGGAAACAGGGTCGTGGTTGCCGGAGACGGGGTGATGGGCTCACGATTGGAGTTGGCTTACGAATCTGGCGTCAAGGCCGCCCATTGGCTCGTCGGAGGTAGTGAGTGAAGCGCTTTCTGTTGGTCTTGGGGCTGTCTTTGGCCTTGTTCGCAGCATCGCCTCTCGCCTTGGCGCAGGCCAAATACACGATCAAGGTAAACGGGAAGGCGGTCGGGACGGCATCGCTGACCCAGACCCTGCTTCCCGGCGGGGAGAAGGTGGTGCAGTCGCGCGTGGAGATGGCGTCAGGCGCCAACGCCAAGGTCTTCGTCACGGGCAATTCGCGCTATGACAGCCGGGGCAACCCCCTGCGTCAGTTCATCGAGACGATCACCGTCGGGCCAGCTTCTCGGCGACAGGTCACGGCTACCTTCGACGCCACTGGAGCCCACGCTATCGTAGACGAATCGGGGGTTCGCAAGGTGGTGGACGTGCCTTTGGTGGATACGGCCCCTCGAGCGGACCCGACCCAGTTTTGGGCTCTGCGCACCCCTCCGAAAGCGGGGACACGAGTCCAGTTCTATCGTTTCGATGCGGTCTTGCTTAAGTGGAACCTTACCACCGCGATCTATGTGGGCCAAAAAGAAGTGGCCTATGGAAAGGCGAAGATCAAGGTTCATGTCATCAACGATGACCGCGCGGTCACCTGGGTCGATGAAAGGGGCCTACCCGTGCGGATCGAACTGGACGGCTCTTTGCTGGAACGGATAGAGCCCAATTAGGTCGACGCAAAGAATCCGATCCTGGTGAGCGCGAGCCATACTGGCAAAGTCACTTCGATGAACAACTGGAGCGCCCCCCTGCGAATGCGGATGCTTGGCCGTCTCGAAGTCGTCTCGAGCGCTGGGCAGGCGGCGCGTTTTCGGTCGCGAAAAGCGCTCGCCTTGTTGGCATTCCTGGCGCTCAACCCTGACGAGGAGTTTCATCGCGAACAGCTCTGCGACCTGTTCTGGCCCGACAGCGATGGCGACCGCCAGGCTCAGAGCCTCAGGCGCGCGGTGGCAGACATCCGTGAAGAACTCGAAGTTCGGATGGGCATGGGTGAGATCGTCCAGACGCGCCGCAACTACGTGGCCCTGGTGCCCGGCAGCGTTGAAACGGACGTGGCGCACTTCAATGCCCTAACCTCGGGAGCGCCGGACCAGGATGAATTGAGGGCCTTGCTGGAAGCAGTTGGCCTCTATGCGGGCGAGCTGCTGCCTTCATTGGCCGAAAGCTGGGTTCTTGCTCTGAGGGCGGATCTAGAAGAGCGCTTTGGCCACGCCGTCGTCCGGCTTTGCCAAGCCCGCATTGATAGTGGCGAGGCTCAAGAAGCGTTGAGGATCGCACGTGCAGCAGTCCTTGCGGCCCCCTTTCGAGAGGATGTGCACATTGCCCTGATCTCCGGATACAAAGCTGCAGGAATGGACATCGAAGCCCTGAGGCAGTTCGAAGAATGGGAACGCCTACTCGATGAGAACTGGGGCGAAGCACCGTCAGAACAGGCGGTGCGCGCACTTGAATCCCAGTCCGCTCCGGCCACCGAGCCAGCAGCCATTGACGGCTTGAACAGAGCAGGCGCCGGCCTTCACCGGAGCCAGACCCATCCCGATATGGAGACGGCGGGCGGCGCGGTTCCGTTGGGCTCGCGCTTCTACGTTGCCAGGGCATCCGACCAAGAGGCGTTCGATGCCTTCGACCAGGGCGAAGGCGTGATTCTTGTCCACGGTCCGCGCCAGGTGGGGAAGAGTTCGCTTCTGGCGCGTCTGCTGGGCCATGCTCGCGATTCCGGCGCCGCCGCGGCATTCTCCGATCTTCAGTCCTTCGGTGCGACGCAGCTCTCCTCCGCCGAAACCCTCTATAAGACTCTGGCACACGGTCTCGCCAGGGACCTGCGCCAAGAGGTCGACTTCTCAGCAAGCTGGCAAGACTGGCTGGGCCCTAACATGAACCTGGAAACCATGGTCGAAGAACTCCTTTCCAGGACTCCGGGGCCGGTCTCCTGGATTCTCGATGAGGTAGACCTCCTATTCGACAGGGCCTATACGAATGACTTATTCGGGCTGCTCCGAAGCTGGCACAACCGGCGAGCGTTTGAACCGGATGGGCCCTGGCGAAAGCTCACCTTGGTTCTGGCATACGCGACCGAGGCACAC
Source organism: Armatimonadota bacterium (assembly GCA_016223145.1). Taxonomy (NCBI): domain Bacteria; kingdom Bacillati; phylum Armatimonadota; species Armatimonadota bacterium. The sequence continues at coordinate 261,305 of JACRPN010000012.1, forward strand.
CTTTTCATCACCGATCTCAGCCAGTCTCCTTTCAATATTGGCGTTCGTGTGGGGATGCAGGATTTTCACGAAGAGGAGGTCAAAGAGCTGCAGGGGCGATACATGGGAGCCTTGGCGCAAGACGTACACCGAGACGTGTTCGGGCTCACGAAAGGGCACCCGTTTCTCACGCGCCGAGCCTTTGCATTCCTCGCCAAGGACGGCTCGATAGAGTCTTTGAAGCAACTGGCGAGCGAGGTGGACGGGCCGTTCGGCGAGCACCTGCGTCGTACTTGGATCGCCATCTCTCAGGACCCTGAGCTGACGAACGAAGTCCGAAGGCTTCTATCCGGCCGCCCCTTCGAGGACCCCACAACGCGCTACCGCCTCTGGTCGTCAGGCATCATCCGGGTCTCCCGTGACGGCGCGGTCGAGTTCAGGGTTCCTATCTATGGACCTTACTTGCGCGCGGCCTTGGGCTGAGTCTTCCAGGGGACGCTGTTCAACGACCGCAAGACCCCGTCCTTGCCGAACAGGAAGATCTTGGAGCCATCTTTGGAGAACCCCGCGATGGTTGTCGCCTCGGTTTGACCATCTTTGGCATTGCCTGCGGAGTCATCTCTCTGCGAGAAGAATTCGACTCCAGACTTCGGATCGTAGACGATTAGGGTGCCGTCCTTGAGGCAGACGAGGACGCGGCTACAGTCTGGTGAGATGTCATAGAAGTTAATCGCCTGCCCTGGAGCGAGCACCGTGCATCGCGGTCCCTTCGACAGATCCCACACGCCGATGGTGTCATCAGCCAGCGTGCCAACAAGGAGACTCCCCTTGACCCAAAAACTCCTGACGGCCACGCCCGTGGGGATTTCAAGGTTCTTCACGCGCTTCCCCGATGAAGTATCGAAAACTTCGATCCGGCTTGAGGAGTCGTTAAGACCCGTGTAGAACGACAAGATCAACCACTTGCCGTCTGCCGATAGAGCTGAGGCGGTGATATCTTGCTTCGGAAATTCCATCCTTCGAAGGATCTTCCCACTCTCTGCAGAGACCAACAAGATGATTGCGGTCGTTGGCATCAAGGGCCCTGTCCACCACTTGCTGGCCCTGACCGCAAAGATGGGCCCGTCGGAGGTCATCAGGCCCCCATAGTTCACGCCGGGAAGCGGCCAGTTTGGCCTGAACCTGTGCAAAACGGCCATGGACTCTGTGTCGAGGATCGCATACTCGGCCTGCGTATGCGGAGCGTAATCCATTCCAGGGGCCGGCTTGCCCGTGTTGGAACGTACAAGAAGTCGCTTGCCTCCCATCAGCCTACCTATCCCGAAGACCATCGAGTCGAAGACCTTGACCGACTTCTCTTTCTTCAGACCGTCGATGGAGTAGCGGTCGACAGTACCAGAATCGGTCCCCACATAGACTCTCTTCCCGGAGACGACCGAAAACGGCTCCTGCGAGTGTACGCCTGCAGGACTCTCGATGCGAGCCACTTCGCCAGTCTTAAGGTTCCTGGATTCCAATGCCCCCTCGACCGTCGGGTAGAGCAGGAATCGTGGGTCATCGCCCAGCCAGAAGTCGACTGGGGGATCTGCAATAGCGCCTAGGGACTTAACGGCAGGCAAGGGCTCAAGTGGCCAGATGCGCACGGCGCCCATCCGGTCGATGCTGGCGAAATGGGTCCCGCCAGGCAAATAGACGACCCTGAAGACTTGGTACTGATGGCCATAGTAGTTTTGCTGCACCTTTCCGCTGCCAACGTCGTAACGGGTAATCACTCCGCCAGAAGTCAGGAGGATGCTGCGTTTGTCTGGCGCGAACAACGCTCCGGCGCCCAGATCGGTTGGCGCTTCGAGGGTGGAGGTCACGCTTAGGTCAGAAGCTCTGCGGATCTGGAACGGGCGAGGCGCACCCTGATCGATCAACATGAAAAGCGTTCCATCCTTGCTCCGAACAAAGTACTGGTTGCCCGCAAGCGGCGGCGGGAGGATTTTGGTCTCGGCAGCTCGACTGCCCTTCGAGTCCGTCCGAATCAGGAGCCCGTCGCGAAATAGGGAGATTTCATCGCCATTCGGGAGTTTCATCGTCGCTTTGCGCGCCGGGTCGGGGCGAGGATAATGCTCCAGAACTTTGCCATCGAATGAGCGCTTCTCGGTGTCTCCGCCGCCCCATTGAACGATCATCGTCCGAGTGTCCGGATCGAACGACATGATACGGAGCGCAGACTCTGCGACAATCTGGTCGGTGTCCGCGTCGCGAATCACCAGCTTGCCTGTTTCTGGATCGACCCCGGACCTCAAGTTGCCCCTGCGGATAAGGGGGAAGATCGTTTTTCCCTTGAACTTCCTGCGTAATTGAAGTCCAGTGGGAGTCACCTTGAAGATCGAGTCGCGGGTGATCAGGCTGACCGTACCGTCCGGATCTTCTTCAAACTCGTTACGCAACGGCTGGACCTGGGCTTCTGCGACTTGGCCGTTGAGCATCGCTGCCAGATGGCCCCATTCCCAGCCTCGAAGGGGGTCGTCCCTAGACCGGTCCATCAGCTCTGCGACCTTCATCCACCGATTCTCTTGCATGGCGAGCCGGAGCGATACCATGATTCCCATATAGCTTGTCCGACGCAGCTCGTCGGCGCTCTTCTCAAGATCGTGAACCGCCCGATTCCGCTCTTCCAGGGTTCTCTTGAGGTCGAAGCTTCTGCCTTGCAGGTCGACCAGCGCTTGCTGTCGCTGGTTTGAGACCCTTGCCAGTTCTGTAGTGCGCAATTGCAGGCTATTCAGGGCGGCCTTGCGCTCTCCGGAAATGCGGGTCAGCTCTCCGTTTCTGTTTTCAAGCGTGCTGAGGGCTTCTTTGCGTTCGTTCGAGGTCTTGGCCAACTTGTTGAGTGCTTCCTGCCGCTCTCCTGAAATCCGCCACATGCCGATGGCGCCCGACGTCACCGCAAGGACAAGAACACCCGCGACGCTCGCCGTGCGCAGCACGGCGATTCTTGCGGCGCCGCGCTGTCGTCGAAGCTCGCCCTCGGGCAGGCTCTGGCGTCGCCATCGCTCGTCGAAGACGCGGCGATAGGCCTCGTTGCGGACCTTCAATACTCCATGATCTTCGTATCCAAGACCCGCAAGGCGCAGCGACGCCGCCACCGGGTTCTCCTCGGTGGTGGGAACGCCGCGCCCTCTGAGCAGCCTTCCATAAAGGTCCAGCACTTGCGATCGCTTCTCGTCTGGCGCCACTCCGGGGACGTCGGGATCCAGCATTCGGCGCTCCACGTCGGCGAAATTGGCAACCTTTTGACGGGCTTCTCTGGTAAAGAACAGCTCCTTCACCAGGCGGTCGACGCCATGCTTCGACGTGATGCCTGTATCGCCAGCGACGTGGCTGCAGAGGAGCTGCGTGAGGTAAGGATGCCCGCTTACCCAGTGGTGGACCCGCTGGACCAGGACTCCGCCATTGCGTCCGCCTTCCGCCAGCACTGAGGCATAGCCCGAGGTTTCTTCCAGCGAGAAGTCGGTGAGATCGATCCGCCTGCCAATGTTGAACGGAGTGATCTCGGGGTTCCGGATGAGCTGCCCCGGCGTTGCGACACCCACCAGACAGAATGTGAGGCGCTCGAAGCCGCCGGCCTCGGACCGACGGTTGTAGCAGTCCCGGATTCCGGCAAAGAACTCGTCAGCCGGAAATGGAAGAGCGCGCACGTAGTCGACTTCGTCGATAAAGATCACGATGGGGGTCTTCGCGGTATTCAGCACTACCGTCTCCAAGGCGCCCAGCCATCGCGAGAGCGGGCCGATCTCCAAATGGCTCCGCCAATATTCCAGGAGCGCAGGCTGCATGCCGAGTTCTTGGCCCATGGCGGCGAGAAGGCCGCCATACCACTGTTCCGCGGTCAGGTTGGCGCCGAGGCGCTGAAGATCCAGTTTGACCGTGGCTACCCCCTTTTCTTTCAGCTTGACGATCGTCCTTGCGACCAACGAGGATTTCCCCTTTTGGCGTGAGTCGAGCACGAAGACATAGTCGCCTTCGAGCAGCGCATCTAGAAGATCGGAATCGGCACGACGCTCGATATAGCTGGGAGCGTTGGGGTCCATGGTCCCACCAGGCCGGAAAAAAGGTGCCGTACGGCTCATAGGGGCATTGTACGAAACGATGTGTGAACAACGCGGTCACGGATCGTTCACACATGGTTCAGCAGAATGCGATCCAAGTCTCACCGGAGACGCTACTGGCGGCCTGAAGGGGTACGGCCAGCCAAACGGGGAATGCAAATGAACTTAACAAGAGTCGTCTCAACACTCCTTCCGGCCACCATGCTGGGAGCCCTCATCATGGCCGCTCCCGCTCAAACCACAATGCGGGCATCGGTCGGCCACAGCGGCGCCGAGGCACAAGGAGCAAGCCCTCAAGCCGTGATCAGTACCGGAACTGGACAGTATGTGGTCTTTACTTCCGCGGCACCCAACCTGGTGCCTGGCGGAACCTCCCATATCCAGGTCTTTCGGCGCGACCTGAACTCGAACACCACGCTTCTCGTCTCGGTGGATGCGGGTGGAGCCGAGGCCAATGGCGATTGCTTCAACCCTCGCGTCTCACCTGACGGCAGATTCGTCTCGTTCTCCTCCGACGCAACCAACCTGTCTCCGGAAGGCGATGGCAACCTTTCCCGAGATGTGTTTCGCCGCGATATCCTGCTCGGAACGACAATTCGGGTCTCGGTCGCCAATAACGAGGCAGAAGGCAATAGCACAAGCGACTCTTCGGCAATCAGTGCGGACGGCAACCTTGTCGCCTTTCGATCAAACGCCACGAATCTGGTTTCGCTTGCGCCAAGCGCTTACTCTCAAGTGTTCTTGCGAAACATCTCTGCAGGAACCACCGTTCTCGTTTCACGGTCGACCAGCGGCGGCTATGGCGACGACGAAAGCGGGTACTTCCAACCCCAGATCACGCCCAACGGCCGGTACGTCGCCTTCACGTCGAAGGCCGGGAACATGGTTTCCGGTGACACCAACGGCAACTGGGATGTCTATCGTCGGGACATGAACAACGGCGGCAAGATGGTGCGGGTCTCGCTTCCCACCAATGGGGCGCAGTATTTCGGCATCAGCCACACGTCGGCCATGAGCGACGACGGACGCTATGTCGCCTTTGTCTCGTTGAACGCCTTCAACATCGTGGACACCAACGGCGTCGTCGACGTTTTCCTGCGAGACACCAGCAAGAACACTCTGACCCGGATATCGAACAGCGCCGCAGGGGGATTCGCCAACGGCCCAAGCGGAGATTCGGGGGGCTGGGGCGTTCGCATCAGCGGAGATGGAACGAAGGTCGTGTTCGAGTCCGCCGCTTCCGACTTGGTGAGCGGCGACGGAAACGGCGTTGTTGACGTGTTCCTTCGGAATCGCAGCAATAACACAACGTCGTTGGTCTCTGTGAGCGCTTTGGGGGGCTCGGCAGACGGGGCCAGTATCAGCCCTTCGATCAGCGCGAACGGATTCGTCTCCTTTGTCTCGGATGCCAGCAACCTGGTGATGGACGATACGCTCGGATTCACCGACGTCTTTCGGAGAGGAACCTACTGATTGAAGGGCATTCGCTTGAGGCTCGGGCGACCTCTCCCGGGCCCGGCCCAATTTGGGGCCGGAGGATGTACGATTTCCTTCAAAAGGTAATTGGGGCAGCGGCCGCCTTCCGGCGGCCGTACCTTTCTCTGAGTCTGCCTTGTTTCGGCATGAGCGAGGACTCCCTTGTTCAATCATGGCCCTTGCGGCCGACGCACGCGGGGGGCAAATGCGCACACGCCTAGGTACCAACTGCCGCCAGAGGCTGGGCTGCAGATTCCCATCCGGAGCTGATCGGTCGTGGGCAGCAGGTAATGCAGGCTCGCCCAATACGCCAATTCAGTCGTGATTGGCGTATCGGGCGAGCGCTAGGTTTCAACGCGCCTTTCCTTTATGGCGTGTCATTGCAGCCCAAGGAGAGGAGCCCGCACGACTATTGCGCAGCTCGCGACCTTCTGCGAAGCACGGCAAGTCCACCTAGGAACACAAGCATCGTTGCAGGTTCGGGCACTACCACTAGGTCCAGATATCTGCCTCCGCCCGTGTAGATCTGGCTGGAACCGCCGGTCGCCGTATTGAAAACGTGCGCTCCAGAGCCGTTCGTCCAAAGGATGTTCCCGTTACCTAACTGGAACACGCCACGCGCGCCAGTAGCGGCAAACGAACTGATCTCGGCGCCCGTGCTGGCGTTGAGCTTAACCACGACGTTGGACGAGAAAACCGCTGCGAGGATGTTGCCGTCGGCGGCATAGTCCATCTGCTCAAAAAAGCTCCTCGCGCCATTGTAAAACGTTCCCAGCGACGTTCCCGTCAAGCTGTACTTGTGGATGTCATCGTTGGCCGAGGACGAGGAAACCAACATCGCGCCCTGATACTCCAGGATCCCGAAGGGACCGGGTGCGTTGGGGGTCGTGAAGTGGCCGAGGCTCGTGCCGCTTGTCGTGAACATTCGGAGGGCCGCGCCAGGAGCGCTGTTACCCGTTCCGGCATTGGTCACGTACACCGTCCCGTTGATCAGGCCCATCCCGCGGATGTTGTCCATCTGGCCGGTGACGGCCCCCAGCGAGGCGCCAGTGACGCTCCATCGCGAGACTCTATCGCCAGTCTGCTCAGAAACCCAGACTTCGTTCCCCACTTGCATCGCATGGATGGGTGTGCCACCTGCCAACCCAAAGAGGTTTGAGTTCACCACACTCCCATCAAAGGGGTTGAAGGCAACCATACGGTTGTTCGTGCTGTCAGGCATGTAGATCAGGCCCTGGCCAAAAGTGAACGACGAAAGACAGGCCAGGCCCGCCAAACCAAGCAATTTAATCATCATAAGAACACCGACCCTATTGTAATGGCGCACGCGCCTTCTGTGACTGGCAGAATTGCCTGTTTCGACCGAGTCCTTTGCTGGGGAGTCCGCGCCTGCTTGTGTCAGACTTGCGACTATGAAAGCCCGGTCCACATTGCTCTTTGTCGTCGTGTCCTTGATGCTCCTTGGCTGCGCCAAGGGCGACAGGCTGGTCGGCACATGGGTTGGGGTGCTGCCGGTCGCGGGCCAGAATGCCCAGGTCACGCAGACCTTCAACGCCGACAAGACCATGAACGGAACCTTCAACATGGAGATCCCGCAGCTCGGCAAGATCGTGATCGAGGTCGCCGGAACCTGGGAATCGAAGTCGGGCGAGGAAGTGACCTCGAAAGTGACGTCCGTAAAAGTGGTGGAGGCGCCTGCCGCCGTGAGGCAGCAGATCCAAACCCAAATGGAAAAGCAGATGCAGAAGACGGAGAGCTCCAAGCTCACCTGGAACGGCGACGACGAAGTGGTCGTGGAAGGCGACGGCAACCCGGTGACGTTCAGGCGGAAGAAGTAGTCCAGGGACCGCAACATCGTTGGTTGGCGCCTGTCGTTCTTCTGGACCCATGCCCAAGGCGCCCATATCGAGTGAAGGCCGGTCCAAGACGGGCCTTCCCAGACTGGCAAACTTTCTTCACCAAATTGTAGATATTCATCCTATACTGAAGTGAGCCGCACGGGAGCCGAGAGTGCGCGGGGAATTTGGGGGCATCGCCAAGGGGCTGACACGTGGGGATGTGGGCGTCTTTTCAACGAGGTTTCCCATTTTTCAGGTTCGCCTGTGCCCCGCCGTGACGAAACGCGTCACGAAATGGTCACAGTCCGGGGCGGATACTGCCAATAGCACAAGGGCTCGATCCGTGCGGACCCATTGCCGGGAGCGGAGACCAAGAAGATGAAAACAAAGAACACACTAATCGTAGGATTACCATGCGCCGTGCTGGGCACGGTGTTGGCCATCGGATGCGGGGGCGCGGGCGTCTCGGACCAGACCAGGGGCATCGCCGACGGGCAGGGCCTATCGCAGGTCGGGGTCTGTGGCACGGGCGCGCCGTCGCTCGAAGAACAGGTGCGCGTCGAGGCCGAAGTCGCCCTGCACGAAAAGGGGCGCGCGGGCGGCATCGTCACGATCCCCGTCTATATGCACATCATCACGGCCGATGACGGTGTGACCGGCAACTTCTCGGACGTGGTCGTGGCGAACATCGTGGCCAAGCTCAACTCCGCGTTCGCCGGCACGGAGGGCGCAGGCGGATACAACACGAATTTCCGATTCCAGCTCGTCAGCACCGATCGGACGGCGAACACCATCTGGTGGCAGGCCACCCGGGACAGTCCCGCAGAAGTCGAGTGCAAGACCGCGCTGCGCCAGGGCTCTGCCGACGACCTGAACCTCTACATTCGGGACCTTCCGCCTGGACTTGGAGGCTACGGCGGCTTTCCATGGTGGTATGCGGGCGCGCCTCACATGGACGGCCCCGTGATGGACTATGCGATCATCCTGACGGCGGGCAGCACCACCGAAGTCACGGACATCGCTCCCCACGAGGTCGGCCACTGGATGGGCCTGTATCACACCTTCCAGGACGGCTGCAAGAAGCAGAACGACTATGTGGCCGACACGCCGGCCCAAAGGAACTACACGAGCGGCTGCCCTACGCCTAATCCGGACACCTGCACGGGTGGTGCGTTCAAAGGTGTGGACCCGATCCACAACTTCATGGACTACTCCAACGAGGTGTGCATGTACCAGTACACCCTGAACCAAAGCCAGCGGTTCGACAACATGTGGGCGACGTACCGTCAAGGAAAGTGATCGGGCACGCTTGAAGGACTGGCGTTTCTTTCACAGTTCTTTCACAACGGAAATCGTATCGTGGCTCGCTGAGACCCAGCAGCCACGATGCACTTCCAAAGGAATTCACCATGAAATCCGCACTTACCACTCGCTTTGTTCTGTCTGCGGCTGCCTTCTTGGCGGCTGCGGCCTCCCACGCCGACGCCCAGTGGGCGACGCAGAGCCTGCATCCTGTTGGGGCAGTGCAGTCAGCGGTCTGGGGGGTCGGAGATGGCCAAATGACGGGCATTGTGAGCTACGTGGGGACCTGGTCATATTTGAAGGCGACCCTGTGGGACATGGCCGGCACGCTGACGGATCTGCACCCGGACCACCTTGGTGGGACGGTCTCGATGGGCTTTGCTTGTGCGGGCGGGGTGCAAGTTGGCGAGACCTACTATTCCGATCCCAACATCGGTGGCCCACAATTTGCCAGCGCCTGGGCGGGCACAAAGGAGAGCTGTGTCGTCTTGAGCCCCGAGGGCTTCGACGCATACGCTACGGACGGCCGCTATCATGCTGGCGCAGCCTTTGTTGCGGACGAGATCCATGCGGTCGTATGGGACGGCACCACGGGCACGTGGGAGGATCTTGACCCGGCAGGTTCCATAGGTTCCTATGCTTGGGGCGCCGGTGGCGGCCAGCAGTGTGGGCACGCCGTCGTTTCGGGATTGACGCAGGCGGCGCTTTGGACCGGCACCGCGGGTTCCTGGATCAACCTAAATCCCTTTGAGGGCGGCTCTTCCCAGGCGTATGGCACGGATGGCGTGCAGCAGGTGGGATGGACCCTGGTCGGACAGGAGGGCCATGCCTGTCTCTGGAATGGCGACGCTGCAAGCTGGGTTGACCTGCAGCCCGACGGCACCACTGCCTCCTACGCTTACGACGTCGAAGGCGGCTATCAGGCTGGCGGCGTGTATGCCAACGGTTCGATGCACGCGGCCCTGTGGCAGGGCACAAAGGAGTCCTGGCTGGATCTTCACCAGTACCTTCCGGCTGAATACCAGGCAGGCGATTCTGAGGCCTGGGCGATCTGGGTGGATGGGCCGAACATCTACGTTGGCGGCGACGCGCTGAACGCGGTGACCGGCCAGATGGAGGCGATCCTCTGGAAGTTCGAAGTCAATCGTCCTCCGGTGGCGGTTGCGGGAGATGATCAGACGGTTTATGTAGATCCGGACACCAACATGGCGGTCTTCGGCCTCGATGGATCGGGCTCTTCTGACCCCGACGGCGATACTCTCACCTACGAGTGGACCGATCCTATCGGCCAGACCATCGACACCGCTTGGATGGGCGCCACGCAGACGCCTGGCACCTATGTGTACACCCTCAAGGTCACCGATCCCGACGGCCTTAGCGACACGGACACGGTGACGGTGACGGTGCTGCCGGCGAACCACCCTCCTGTGGCGAATGCAGGCCCCGATCAGACAGTGACGGTGCCTCATGATGGGGATCCTGTGACGAGGTCAGTCCTTGTTACGCTAGACGGCTCGTTGTCTGCTGACCCTGACGGCGATGCCCTTTCCTATTCCTGGTCCGAAAACGGGGTCGTCGTCGGAACCACCAAAGTGCTTTCACTCGAGGTTGTCCATGACTACTGGCAGGGCTGGGTCAATCATCGTAGCTTCGTGCTGGAGGTCACGGATTCCGCCGGAGCCAGGTCCCAGGACGTTGTGGTTGTCAATGTCAAGACTGAGCAGAATAGTCCGCCGGAGCCGAGAATTGCGGGCCTGACGATAAAGAAGTACAACCGAACCTATCTCGAAATCTATCCTCCTCACGACGGCAAGGTCGGAGGCATTGTTACGGTCACGTTCGACGCTTCCGGATCATTCGACCCGGATGGCGATCCCTTGTCGTTCTTGTGGCAGGGATTCAATATTGGCCTGCAGACGACGAGCACCTATTCGGAAACCGTCGGCATTCCCGCACCCGGAAGCGCACCAAACACCAAAACACTTGACCTAAAGCTCTCGGACCCTTACGAAAGCTCGTGGGTCTATACTGGTTACAAGGTCTATCCAGAGCCGGATGTCGCTCCCGTGGCGGTTCGAGATGACGTCGAGACCACCGGTTCACAGCCCGTGAACTTCTTCCCCTTGAACAACGACTATGACCCCGAAGGAGACTTCTTCACGTTTACCAATCTCACGCTGATTGCCTCCGTTGGGACTGTGCACATGCTCGGCTACAACGCCTACAGCTATCAGGCTCCGCTTGGGTGGAAAGGCACAGCAACGGTGAGCTACACGATCGCTGACGTCTACGGCCTTAAGTCCACAGGCGAGGTGCGAATCAAAGTGAAGTAGAGGAGGGTCAGCCGTCTTGCCCTTCGCCGAACGGCAGACGGCGTCAGTTCACCCAGGTCGAACCGGTCCAGGCTTCAACGAGGGCTCTTTGGAGCTTCGCAGTCGAATCATCGCACTCGAAAACCTCGGCTCAGGGCTTGGTTGTGATGCTCAAATCGGTCACGCAAGTTGGCTGTATGGCCGACATAGAATCGGTTCTTGGGTTCGCTCCAGAGGATGTAGACCGTGATCACGGCGAACAGGAGTTTTGGAGGAGACGATGACATTCGAACCCGTGACCTTCGATTCCATCGGGACGCTCTCCTTCAGGCCCCTCACTCGATCAGGGCAGAATGGCCGCCGCTCAGATCGCGATCAAGTACAAGAAGTAGCTGTTGCCATACGTTCAGACCATGAGCGCATGTGGTCTCGGGTTGTCTCAAGGGCAATACACTCCAACTGCCTATCGCGAATCAGGGACTGGGGACGGCCGACATTGGCATTTGGGCCAAGAAGGATCGGGTGGAGATCTTGGAGTTCAAGGGAGCGTGACTTCTGTAGGGCGACGGCGAGGTCAACTGGCAATTCAGATGAAGGAAGCAGGTGTTTGAACCCGATCGATCACGGCAATCCTGTTTTCAGGGGTCGTTTATGGGAGCCCATCTGGGTTCCACCTTTTCCGAGCAGAATGATAGGGGATGGGGCGGAAGGATTTCTAACCACCTGAACCGAGACGCTTGGCTATTTCAAGGTAGACAGGTATGCCGACAACGAGGTTGAACGGGAAGGTCACCGCAATCGCGCCGGTGAGATAGAGACTCGCATTGGCCCGAGGCAACATGATCCGAACGGCGGCCGGCGCAGCGATGTACGAGGCGCTTGCCGCCATTGCGCCGAGTACCCCTGCCCCCCCTATTGAGAGCCCGACGAGGACTCCGGCCGCGACTCCCAAAGCACCGTTCGCCAGCGGCACCAGGGTCCCAAAGAGCAGAAGGAAGGCCGCGTTCTGCTGAAGTTGGGGAACCTTCGAACCTGCGACAAGGCCCATTTCGAGCAGGAAGATCGTCAAAGCTCCCTTGAACAGGTCTCCAAAGAGGGGTTCCACTTGCTGCATCCCCGAGGGGGAGGCCAAGAGGCCAATCAGCAGACCTCCGACCAGGAGTACGATCGCGCGCCCCGTCAGGAGTTCATGCAACAGTGGCCCAAGCGTTTTGCCCTGTTCTTTCCTTAGCACCAACCACAGCGCAAACAGAATCGCAGGAACTTCTAGAATTGCCACTAGAGCGGGAAGAAATCCCTCGGGGCTCAGCCCCTGGATCTGAGCAAAAGAGGTTGCGGCGATAAAGGTAACTGCCGAAACCGATCCGTAGTGTGCTGCCATCGCGGCTGAGTCCGTTCGATCGAGCCTCCCAAATCGGCGGCACACATTGTACGCAAGGGCCGGCGTGACGACGCTTATGCCTAACGTGGCAAGAACCGGGCCCCACAGATCCGAGATTCTTGCCTGAGAGAGCGCAACGCCTCCCTTTAGCCCAATCGCAAACAGCAAGTAGATGGACAGGGAGGCGTAGAGGCCGTCAGGCAGCTTTAGGTCGCTCTTGATGACGATTGCGATGAAACCAAGCGCGAACGCCAGCACCATGGGTGACAGCAGGTTCGAAACAAGGAGATCGGTGCTCAACTTATGCTTGCGTGTGGCCCGGGACGGCGATAACGTTTCTCAGATGTGAAAAGTGCTTCTTGTAGGCCTCCAACTCCGACGGAGTTATTTTGGCGTCCGCCATGATGATGAGGCGCCCTAGATTCTCCAGATGGTTGAGAAGAAGCTCGGCAAATCCAGTGCCGTACACCGAGTCGTGGAGCGCCGCCGCGGCCAAGCAACCGGGAACCGGATTCGGCGCCTCACCCCTGGCGATCGCCCTTTCAAGATGCGCCCCGTGCTCCTGATCTTCATCTAGTACAGCTTCAAGCAGCCAGCATTCTCCCTGATGGAGCCTTCGGTCTGCCCAAGCCAGCGAATCGAAAAGACTGTGCACGGTCTCGGCGACATCGGCGGCGATTTCGCGCTGCGTTGTCCAGTAACCCCTGCTTTCCAGGAATTTGGAAAGGGTGCTAACAGCTGCAAAGTTGTGACGGGCGAGTAATGCAATTGATAGGTTCATAGTGATTACGCGACCCCTTTCGCCTGGGGTCTTCTTATGGAGGCAAGGATCGCGGTTCCGAGAATCGCGACGATAATCCCGAGCGACAGCGCTACCGGGAACTTGGGCCACTCGGGAACAATGACCTTCTCTGCGTAGTTGTAGAGCATCTTGCCGCCCACGAATACGAGAATCGCGGCAAGCCCGTAGCTGAGGTAGTGGAACATCTGCATGAGGCCGGCGAGTGCGAAGAAGAGCGCTCGAAGTCCAAGAATGGCAAAGACGTTCGAAGTGAACACGAGGAATGGGTCGGAGGTAATCGCGAAGATCGCAGGAATCGAGTCCACGGCGAAGATCACGTCTGTAAACTCGACCATCAGCAAGACGACGAAGAGGGGAGTCGCCCAGAGCCTGCCGTCGATTCGGGTGAAGAACTTCTGCCCGCGATAGTCGGGCGTCACGGGCATCAGCCTGCGAAACAGCCTCACGAGCGGATTCTTCTCAGGGTCGATCTTCTTGTCCCTGACGATCGCCATCTTGATACCCGTAAAGATCAAGAACAAGCCAAAGATGATCATCGTCCAGAAGAACTTCTCGAGCAGCGCAGCGCCTGCCGCGATGAAGATTGCTCTGAAGATCAAGGCTCCGATGATTCCCCAGAAGAGCACGCGGTGCTGATACTTCTCCGGCACGGAGAAGTAGCCGAAGATCAGCAGGAACACAAAGATGTTGTCGACGCTCAGCGCCTTCTCTATCAGATACCCGGCTAGAAAGGCGAAGCCAGCTTCCTCATTGGTGTATCGGCTCCCCGGCTGGATCTGATCCCAGAAGAAGAAGAGACCGAGGTTAAAGAGTAGCGCGAGGCCGATCCAGACGCCGCTCCATGCGAGGGCCTCCTTGATCTCGACTTTGTGCGCCTGGCGGTGAAAGACGCCAAGATCTAGGGCGAGCATCACTAGCACGAACGCCATGAACGCGCCCCAGATCCAAAGGGGGATGTTTGCTATTTCTACCATCAGAAGTCAAAAAGTTCTCCGAGAAACCCTCCGCGTTTGTTGCGACGGCCACGATGGTCGTCGCGATCGTCATCGTCATGGCGTCGGTGCTCCCCGCCGGACCTGTGGGAGGGTAGCGAGCGCTCCGCGATACGCTCGGAGGTGTCGGAGGTCGTGGCCGATCGATCGATGATTTTGTCGAGCTCTCCGCGATCGAGCCAGACGCCACGGCACACGGTGCAGTAGTCGATCTCAACTCCAGTTCGGTCAGCCATCGTAAGTTCGATGACCTCACAATTGGGGCATTTCATCTTGTTACCTTCCTTACACCCACGCGCGCGGCTTGAAGGCAACAAAAAAACCTTCACACGCTACGCGGTGAAGGTCTTGCGCTCTCTTCCGGGCCGGCTCTTTCAAGCGTAGTGTCGACCTCGGCTCTGCAGTCTGCAGGCGCTACTCCCCTTCGAGGGTTACGGAGCAATATACGCCTCACGTGCGGAAAGAGTTCCATGGTGGGCAATCAGTCCCCCGCGCGGTCTGACGCAACCTCCCAGCGCTTGGGAAGCGTCAGTCGAAACCAAGCTGTGCTCAGGTGAATTTGGTGGAGATGATGGGATTCGGGATCCGTGATCCAAGACGGGGATCTTGAACCTGAAATGTCGGTCCTCTGGCTCAGAAACAGCGGCAAAAACCGCCTCTGACACTCGGTTTGACACTCAGCGAAAGCCCCTCTATTTGACCGGAGAAGCAGATCTTCTCAGGGGCGTGACGACTATTCGCTACCACCCCAGAAATCGATAGTCTTCTCCAATTTCTCGACGAAATCCGCACCGATCTCACAACAGTGATTTTGGAGCGTGAATATTCTCAGGCTCAGTGGGAAAACGAGCTCGCGCTGGCGCGCCAAGACAGGATCGTTTACATCGAATTCCGAGTCTGTCTCGGCTGCGCCACGGGCTGGTCCCTTTCCCACGGGGATCAGCCCAATTCCATTTTTGGAGAAATTGATATGTACACGCAGTTAAAGAACAGAAACTTGGAAGCCGCCCTCGGCTATGCACGCCGTGGTTGGGCGGTCTTTCCCTGTCGTATTGACAAGAAGCCCTTGACACAGAAGGGGTTCAAGGATGCGACGACCGACGAATTCACCGTGAAGGCGTGGTGGACGGAACGTCCTGATGCAAGCATCGGCGTGCCGACCGGAAGCAAGAACCGGATCGTCGTCCTCGACGTGGACGTCGACAAGGACAAGGACGGCAACGTCGCCTTGCAGGCATTGACCCGTGGTGTCGTCCCCAAGACGCTAGCCGCGACCACGGGGCGCGGTGGCACACATTACTTTTTTGAGCACCCTGGGATTCACATTGGGAGTTCCGCGGGCAAGCTCGGAGAAGGGCTCGATATTCGGGGCGACGGCGGCTACGTGATCGTCAGCCCGAGCAATCACCCCAGCGGCAGGAGCTACGAATGGCAGAATGACCTGCCCATCGCCCCCATGCCCGACTGGCTCCTAAGGGCCATCGAGGCGCCCGAAGCACCCGCCCTGAAACGTCAGGTCCAGGATGCTGACCCCTTCGAGTTCGGAACCGACATCCCCGAAGGGCGACGGAATCACAAGGTCTTTCGATATGCCGCTGGACTCAGGGCAGGCGGAATGGAGCATGAGGACATTCTCGCCACGATCCGCAGCCTGAACAAGCTCAGCTGCAAGCCTCCGCTCGACGAAGACGAACTCCGGGGAATCGCGGACAGCGCTTCCCAATACCAGCCTGAACCCCGAGGCGAGCCGAGAAGCCAAAAGGCGAAAGCACTAAGCACTGACACCAAGGAACTCAACGATGCGGGCAACGCCGCTCGCTTCGTCGAGGCTCATGGCTCGTGCGTGCGCTACGTCAAGTCGATTGAGAAGTGGCTGATCTACGACGGCGCGCGCTGGAAGGAGGACAAACTGGGCAAGGTTCAGGAGCTTGCCAAGGAAACGGCGCGGAAGATCCACCACGAGGCGGCTGAAACTGCTGACAAGAACGACCGGATGCATCTTTCGTCTTGGGCCGAAAACTCCGGCAACAAGACCAAGCTCAAGGCCATGGTCGATCTGGCCACGTCAGATCCCCACGTCGCCAGACTAGCCGATGACTTCGATAAGGAGCCGTTTGACCTTTGCGTTCGCAACGGAGTACTCGATCTGACGAACGGAGAACTCAGGCCGCACAGCCCAGACGACATGATCACCAAAATGGCGCCGGTCGAGTTTGATTCTGGAGCCGCTTGTCCTCAGTTCAGGCAGTTCCTCGACCAAGTGACCGCAAACGACCAAGATCTTCAGCGCTACATGCAGAAGGTCGCGGGCTACTGCCTGACCGCCGACATGAGGGAACAGGTCTTCTTCATCGTCTACGGACTCGGAAGCAACGGCAAGTCGGTGTTCATCGACGTCATAGCGCAAATGATGGGCGAGTACGCCATGACCACCGATTTCAAGACGTTTCTTGAGCAGAAGTCCCAGGGCCCTCGCAACGACATCGCAGCGCTTTGGGGCTGTAGGTTTGCCATCGGCTCAGAGATCGGACCCGGTGGGCACCTTGATGAAACCGTCGTCAAACAGGTGACCGGCCAGGACTCCATTAGCGCGCGGTACCTCTACAAGGAGTTCGACGTTGACAAGATGGTGTGCAAGATCTTCCTTGCCACGAATCACCTTCCAACGATTCGCGGTACAGAGCACGGCATCTGGAGACGAGTCAGGGTGATCCCCTTTGACGTGACCATCAAAGACGATCAAGTCGACCGGCAACTTGCTGAGAAACTGAAAACCGAGCTGCCTGGCATCTTGAACTGGGCCGTTGAGGGCTGTCTGCTCTGGCAGAAGGAAGGGCTCACCCCACCTAAGCGCGTAGTCGAAGCCGGTCATAAGTACCGTCTCGAAGCCGACACAGTGGAGCAGTTCATCCAGGAATGCTGCGTCAAAGATCCGAAGGCCGAGGTCAAGTCTTCGGAGTTCTATCACCGGTACGAAGAGTATTGCGACAACAACGGCTTGACCGCGATCCACATGACGACGTTCTTCAAGAAGCTGACCGAGAAGGAGATCGGAACCCGAAGGAGCGAGACGTCCTATCGGACCGGAATTCGGATGCTTACCCTCGAAGAGAGGCGGTTAAAGCGAACTACGTAGGGACCGGAGGGGGCGTAGGGAGTTTCTGAAACTTTATTTACTATATATGTACTTTTACTATTCTGGAAATGCCTACGTTCCTTACGTTCCTTACGAAGATTCCCTTTCCCAGAGAGAGCGCAAGCACGCTGTGATCTCCAACATGGTTCAGAGAGGACCGAGCCGTCTTGCGCGGTCCTCTCTGCCCTCTCGACACCCCCTATCGTATGCCAGGCTCACCACCCGCGCCCTGAACGCCCATGCACCGTGCGGTCGCACATGTGGCTCGGCTTTCCTGGGAGCCGCCATAGATTACGCGGCTCCCTTTCCTGACCAGACGGTCCGACGGCGGAAATGCCGAATCCGGGATGATAGTAGACCCAACCACACGTCTGAATCATGTCGGGAACAGCCGCTTCGGGCTAAGGGCAGAGAGCAGTCTTACGTGGGCCTCCAGGCCCTCCACGACGGACCTGAATAGCAGCGCGAGTACAAAGGACGCTATGGCAGTCACTGGACAATCCAAGCTGCAGACCCAACGTGGACGTCAAGCAACAGGCAATCCAACCGTCGGGTTTCAAATCGCTGCTGCATGGAGGCGAGCGCACCCAAAGCGACCGACAGGGACTTTTGTGATTTCAGCTCGTATCGAACGACCGTGCCCGTATGTAACCGCTCCAAAACATGGGGCGCCGGTTCAATCCTGACCCCCGGGGGCGTTTTTCAGGACAGAAGAACGACTTCCCTCCGGCTACTCCCTCAGCTTTTCTGTTCTTACGCCTCGCGGGGCGGGAGCCCCGCTCGGGCTCCAATCTTCCGAATCCACGACCTGCGGTCGTGCCAGGGATCGCAACCTCAAGCAAGTGAAGGGAGCCATAAGGGCGATTATCAGCCAGCCTTCGGAAAGGCACGAGCCATCCTTTCTGATAATCGGGCCTTATAGCTCCTGACCAGTTTTGTCCCTGTTCCAGTCTGGGATTACGAGGTCCGGAATCCCTGACTCCAAGTCCATCTCGTTGCTTCAAGCCTGAGGCTCGACTCGGAAACGAGGCTGAGTTCAGCACTCGGCTAAGGAGAACGACAATGGACGACAAGGTCCAAAGACTCGCCAAGTCGGCGCTACAGCGCCTTACGACCGATCTCGCTGGGGGCCAATCCCAAGCCCTAAGCGACTACCTCAAGACGATGAGCCGGTTCCACAAGTATTCGTGGTTCAACTGCCTCTTGATTTGGGGCGCCAAACCCGAAGCCAAGTTTATTGCCGGCTATCGCAAATGGGAAGAGTTCGGGCGACATGTTCGGCGCGGGGAGAAAGGAATCTGCATCGTTGCGCCGATCGCCCGAAAGGGTGCCAAGGCCGACTCTCACGCCGAGGACGGTTCAATACTCCAGACAAAGGGGTTCATTGGCGTCCACGTGTGGGACATCAGCCAAACCGATGGGCAAGACCTGCCCACCATCGGCAAGCGCACCGGCAATCCGGGCATCTACTTGGAACGCCTCAAGCAATTCGCTGCAGATTCCGGGATCAAACTCGAGTACCTCCCATCCTTAGGCGGACCTGAGGGCAAGAGCTCGGGTGGCCGCATCCAGATCAAGCAGGGCATGTCTGCTCCCGACGAGCTGGGTGTTCTGGCCCACGAGCTCGCGCACGAGCTGATCCATCAGCACGGCAAGCGAGGCGACAAGACGAAGAAGGTCCTTGAGCTTGAGGCCGAAGCGGTCGCCTACGCGATCTGCGAAGGGGTCGGAATCAGTAGCGGCACGGCAAGCGCCGACTACATCCAACTCTATCGAGGCGACGCCGCGCTACTGATGGAGAGCCTGGCGACGATCCAAAGGGCCGCTGCCTCCATCCTCAAGGCTGTGCTCGATTAGGGGAGACCGTCCGGTGCGGGACGTGCAGTTCGTTGGATCACCAGGGATCCTCCTAAAGGCACCTCCCTTAGATCCAACAAACAAACGTCCTTCGCACCTCTGCCCAGCCTTGCTTCCACGCTCAGCGGCGGCACAGACCTCCCGCTTCCGACGGGTTCCACCCATCCCGCATTGACACAGCCATTGACGCCTCACCTGATGGTCCCAGAGGACCATGCGGTGTCCACCGGAGTGGCCGGCTATGGCTGGCAACGCTTGGGATGGGTCCCTCCGTCTCTCGCTTTCGGTCTGGACCGCCACCCTCGCTGTTGGGTGTAGACCGAACGGCTCTTTACGTCCCTTGTCCACATCGCGCGCGGAAACCGGCGCTTGGAACGAGAACAAACTCCCACGCGATCGCACACATAATCCGGTCATGAGACGTTTCCCAAATGCCAGTTTCGTTTCGATGGTTCCGCCCTACGTCGAGCGCGAGCCCGAAAGGCGTTCGCTCTCTCCCAATGCTCAAGAGATGGTCAGCTTCAATCGCGACATGATCGACAAGATGGCAGAAACTGTCGCCATGAAGATCCTTCCGCTCTCCACGATGCTCGATCACCAAACGACCCTCGCGAAGGAGACGGAAAGCGTCGGCAACCTCATCGAGGACGTGCTTGAAGCAGCTATCGGCGATCTATCCAGCCTTGGAGCCGCCATCGGCACCGATCCCTATGAGGTCGAAGCGTCGGTCGGCGAATACGTGGAGCATGACGACGACCTGAAGGACGTAGGGCCCAAGGAGCTCCGCTTGGCTCTGGACGTCCGAATCCCTCTCGACACGTTGTATCTTCGGTTTCCCCCCAAGCTTGGACGGAAAGTGAAGCGTGTCTGGGACAAGCAGGTCGAAGAGGAGGAGGCCGCCGAAGCGAACTGAGTCGCGCAGCGCCAGAACTTCGGGTATAGCGCTGCCATGGCACTCCCGAAGACGCCGAACCGCATCACCACGAGCTTTGCCTTCAGCTACGTCGAACGCGCGATTCTCGAAGGGCTGGGAAGAAGGAGCTTCGGCAAGCCAGAACATGCCCAGGTCGCAGCCTTCTTTGCAGACGGGGAATCCGAGCCATCATGCGCCTATTGCGGTATGCCCGAACCTAAGCGTTGGGATCATGTGCTCCCGGTTCGGGCAGGAGGCGAAACTGTTCTGGGCAACATGGTGCTCGCATGCGCGGCCTGTGACGACTCAAAGCAGCATCGTCCATTTGAGGATTGGCTGAGAGCCCGAGGGGTGCAGGACGCCGAAGCACGCATCGAGCGGATCATCGCCTATCGGACCCACTTCGGATACGAGCCTCGCGTTCTCGAAGATCGCCTTGACGAAGCGCAGGCGCGGCAGCTCGAAGCGCTCAGGGCGGAGGCGGCAGACCTCAGGAGGCGGATCGACGGGTTCCTTTCGAGCCTGGACTCATAAAGGGAAACCTGTGGAAAACTCCCCCGGCGCCCCTGACGAGCATGGAGTATCTTCGAAAGCAGGAGTTCAGCGCGAGGACGCCCCGTATTTTTGGCAGATTTCGCTGAAAGCCTTGATTTGACCGGCGACGGTCTGTCATTCTATAATGATTTGGTCCAGGTTCTTGCGAATCCTGGACCGAAATCGATGTTCAGTTTTACTCCGTTAGCGCGGAGGACGACCGCAAGGCAAACAAGTTGTCTTTACAGTTGTCAATCTTATAGTACGGCGAATTTCGGGAAATGTCAACGGCCGCACTATAGAAAATGATGTGAAGACGGCGCGTTTGCCTTGAAAGCAGCAATCTTTCGAGGATACGTATGCCAACCGAAAACACCATCAAATGTCCTGAGTGCGGATTCGAGATCCCGCTCACCGAAACCCTTGCCGGACCGCTTTTGGAGCGGGCCAAAGCCGAATCCCAGAAGCTGGTAGACGCCGAACGGCGCAAAGCTGAGGCTGCAGAGGCCGCCTTGGCGAAGGGCCAAGCCGAGATCGCAACAGAACGCGCCAACCTGGAGAAGGACGTTGCCGAGAAGCTGGCAGCTAAGCGCCCCGAGTACGAAGCCACGATCAGGCAAGCCGTCAAGGCAGAGATGGCCGCGGACGTAAAGTCCAAGGAACAAGAGAACGAGCAGCTTCGCGCCAGCCTGAAAGAGTCGCAAAACGCCCAGCTTGAAGCGATCAAGGCCAAGAACGAAGCGGAGCAGAAGGCCGCTACCGTGGACTTGGAGGTCGCCAAGCGGGTTGCCGCCGAGACGGCGACAATCCAAGCGGACGCCACCAAGACCGCACACGAGGCGGAGAAGCTCAATCAGGCCGCGCTTCAGAAGAAGCTGGACGAAGCCCTTTCGCAGGTGGAAACCATGAAGCGCAAGATCGAGCAAGGCTCGCAGCAAGCGCAAGGCGAGCTCGCTGAAGCCACGTTGCAAGAACAGCTGTCGGCGGCGTTCCCATGGGACGCCATCGAAGAGGTCCCAACCGGTACCCGAGGGGCGGACATCCTTCAGAGAGTGATGGTCGGTCCCGAAGCGGCCGCAGGCTCAATTCTCTGGGAGAGCAAGAACACCCAGAACTGGGGTGGCGATTGGCTCACGACTGCAAAGCGCAACCAACGAAGCGTCAAAGCAGACCTGGTTGTGATCGTGTCCCGCGCCCTGCCCAAGGGGGTCCAACAGATCGACTGCTGCGAGGACGTATGGGTTGTGAGTCCCTCTCATGCCATCTCCATCGCCAAAGCCCTTCGAACGGGAATCGTGGAGACGGCAAACGCTCGAAGGACCGCCGAGGGGCGAAAGACGAACGCGGAGAACGCCTACGACTACCTCATGGGCCCTGAGTTCACAGCCCGGATCAAGGGGATCGGGGAACCGTTCAGGCAGATGGAGGTCTCGCTCGCACGCGAGCGGGACTACATGACCTCGAAATGGAGTGAGCGGCAGAAGCTCATCGAACTCGTCCGCGAAGCAGCGTTTGGGATGCACGGAGACATCGAGGCCCTGCTTGGCAAGCCGATTCTCGGCTTCGAGGCCATAGAAGCTCTCGCGCTTGTCGCAGGGCCCATCGCCACCGAGGAGGTGTCCCAGTGAGCCAGATGGACCTGATCGTCTTCAACGTCGAACATGGGCTTTGCGTCTTTGTCCGCACCCCAAGCGGACACGGGATCATGGTGGATATCGGTTGTTCCGATACCTTCAAACCCGCCAAGTGGCTGAGCGAGCCGAGCAACATCGACCTGACACTTCACAACGGGAAGCGACTTGCGTGGCTCGTCGTAACGCACCCACATGATGATCACGTTGAAGGCGTCGATTCCATGATCGACACACTTCAGCCTGCCATTCTCGTGCGGCACACGGACCTTGATTGGCATGCCGTCCTTAACCCGCCAGACGGAGACCCGAGCTCCAATGCCAAGCGCTACTACCACTGGCAGGGAACCTACAATCAACCCGTCGCCTCATGTCCCGAATTGGGATGCAGTTTTGACCGGTTCGCATTGTCTCCCGAAAGAGCTCAAAGCCTCGGCGGCCAACTCAACAACGTGCTGAACAACAGCTCCTATGTTTCAGTGATCACTTGGCCGTATGCTCCTGTCGGGCGCTGGAAGGTAGTCGTTTGCGGCGATAACGAGGAGAAGGGCCTTGAGGCGCTGTTGGAGGTCCCGGGATTCGCAGAGGCGATCGCTGGTGCCGACATACTCGTGACGCCTCACCACGGCCATTCCTCTGGATACAGCGGCAAGTTCCTTTCGGCCATCGGCAATCCGCTGCTTTGCATCAGCTCGGTACCGGCGAAAGATCCGCACGTGGATTCCCGATATTCATCGGCCGCCCAGGGCGTGACTTTCAACGGAGGTACTCGCTCACACCTAACGACGAGAGGCGAGGGCCACATTTGGGCAACCCTCACTCCCGGTTACTATCGGTTCAACGCTTGGCCCTCTGACCTTGCCGAGATCCTGCGACGAATCAGACTGGGGTAGTTCCGGATGGACCAGAAACTGACGCTCTACGACGTGCTTGGCAGACTTGTCCCAGGGGGATTCTCTCTCTGGGGCTTGGTGCTGCTGGCAAGACAAGCAAAGGTGAATCTGCCGTTTGCAGCAGAGGCAAGTCCTCCGACGGAAGCAATCGTGTTTGTACTCATTGCTTATGTTGCCGGGCTCGTTGCGCACATTCTTGGGGATTGGCTCGTGGAGAGTTGGCTCTTCAAGCTTGCGGGGAAGCCGAGCGAGCGATTCCTGTCTTCGGATGCTGATGCAGTCGCGATCGGATGGATCAGGAGTGCAATGCAGGCCGCAGCGCCTTCCGACAAGTTTGACTTTGGCGGAGAAACGGTCGATGGGCGCAATGCGTCTCACAGAGCATTCCGAATGGCGCTATCTTTGGTCGAGGACACGTCACCAAAGGTCCAGGCCGTCCAGGCGCAGTACGGCTTGCACCGCTCTCTCGCCGCCGCATGCATCGTGCTGACCGTCTTCGCCGCGGCTGGTCTAGTTCACGGGGCGGTCAATTGGGGATCAGTTGTCAGTTTTGGCGCGATCGCGACACTTTTTTGCGGCGCCACCCTGAAGTGGGGGCATAACCTGGTCAGATGCGTTTTCGAGGTTGCTGCCGTTCGTTTGCAGGGCAAAGAGAAGGAGCTGTCGAAACCTGAATCGCCAACAAGTCACTCAGGTTCCGACGCCACGTAGTTCCCTTGACAAGGCGGCCAACCTCAGATTGACAGTCCACTGACGAAGAAACAACCTGTGATCCTAAGACGCTCATGGAATTCCTACTGATCATTGCCGGCGTGATTGCCCTAAAGGCCCTGTCGACCTTTCTCTTTCGTACTTTGCCCGAGTCAGAGGAGAAGGTCAAAAGGGCTCAGCGACAAGTGCGGTACAGACGATGAGCGATCGGCAGACATCCTGGGGACCGGACAACCCGCACCCGTTGAGCCGGATGAAGACGGAGCTGGTGTGGGAGGGGAAATACGACGAGTACGGGAATCGGCGCGCTGTCAAGCTGCCCGAGACGCCACTCCCTCTTCAGCGAATCGAGACAATCGACGAGCCCCGTGACCGGGCCAGGGTGCTTGCTGCCAGGCAAGGGGACCTTTTTGACCAAGATGAGTTTCACAAGTCCAAACACCGCGACGACTTCCGCAACATGCTCATCTGGGGCGACAACAAGCTGGCGCTCGCGGCGCTGCTCAAGGACTTTCGCGGACAGGTCGACCTGATCTACATCGATCCACCTTTTGACGTGAAGGCGGACTTCACCATGGAGGTTGACTTGGGGGAAGGGTCTGAGCGACAGCCAAAGGAGCAGTCGATCCTGGAGGCGGTCGCATATCGAGACATGTGGGGGGAGATTGGCGACGCCTATCCGCAGTTTATGTACGAACGCCTTGCTCTGGCTCGCGATCTTCTTTCTTCAAGGGGAGCTATCTACTTGCACTGCGACTGGCGCATGAGCGGCGTACTGCGCTCAATCCTCGAAGACTCCGGAGCTTTCGGTACCGAAGGATTCCTCAACAACGTTGTCTGGGTCTATGGCGCAAGCGCGCGCGGTGCAAAGGCCATCGCGCAGCAATTTGCCCGTAACCACGACGATCTCTTCTACTTTAGAAAGTCAACTGATCACAAGTTCTTTGGTGACGCTCTGGAACGCGCCTACACCTTCGAGGAGGCAAAGAAGGCTGGATTTCGCCGAGATGACGACAACCGTTGGTTCAAGACTGCACCACGAGGCGACTACACAGATGAAAGCGTTGAAGGGCTTCGGCGAGAGGGGAGAATCCACGAGACCAGGACCGGGAACATCCGGATCAAATACTTCCTGGAGGAGCGAAACGGCATCGTAATAGAACGGGTTCCAGCAGGGGACAGCTGGATGGACATACCAGACGCCATGCACCTTCCAGAAGCCGAACTGACCGGCTACGACACACAAAAGCCAGAAGCACTTCTCGGGCGAGTGGTGAGGTCGTCTTGTCCGGATGGGGGCCTGATCCTGGACTTCTTTTGTGGCTCTGGAACCACGTGTGCGGTAGCGGAGAAGCTTGGCCGGCGATGGATTGGGGTCGACCTGGGACGGTACGCTGTCCATACGACTCGGAAGCGACTCGTTCAAGTTCAGCGCGAACTTCACCAGAAGGGAGAACCGTACCGATCATTCGACGTTTACAACCTGGGGCGCTACGAGCGGCAATGGTGGCAGATGGACCGGCTCAAAGGCTCTGATGACGAGCACCGGGCCCTTGTGCTCAAGTTCTATCGAGCCACACCGCTCGCCAATCCCCCCCATCCTGCCCTTCATGCCACCAAGGCCGGCGCCTACGTTCATGTCGATGAGATTGACGGCCTTCTCAGCTTCGACGAGCTTCGGGATGTCGCTAAGGCCGTCGCCAACGTAGCCGGAATTGAGGACCTTCAGACGTCGGGGCTAACGCCGACCGGCAAACGTGTTAAGCTCACCTGCCTCGCCTGGGAGTTCGAGATGGACCTGCGGCTTCGCGCCCAAGCCCTCGAAGCCCAGTACGGTCTTGAGATCCAGCTCACCTATATCCCTCGTGAGATCATGGAGGCCAACCGCAACGAGATCCAGTTCTTCGACGCTGGAGCTGTTGACGCGGAACCTGTCAAGACTCAGCTTGAGGGCAAGACGGTGGTCGACGTGAAGCTGACCGGTTTCTTCCCAGCCCTCACCGAGGTGCCCGACAAAGAGATGGAAGAGCTTAGGGACCGCGCCGTTCGCTCGCCCTTCGACTTCATCGACTTCTGGGCTGTGGACTTCGAGCACGCGGACGGCAAGCCCTTCGAACACCACTGGCAGGACTTCCGAACGCGCAAGGACCGAAGCCTCAAGACCACCAGCACTTGCCAATGGCAGTACGACACGCGCGGCAAGAAACGCATCTGCGTGAAGGTCATCGACGTGTTCGGCGTGGACACGACCAAGGTGATCGAGGTGGACGTGTGAGCGAGGACCCAATCCGCAACCCCCTGGAGCCCCTCTTCGCGCCTTGGGAAGAGCCAGATAAGCACCGCATAAAGCCCGCCGCCGAGGGGGACAGCCCGATCAAGTTTGGCCGGCGTCCGAGCAAGTGCTTACTCGTTCCTTACCTTCGCGGACTGGTTCGCGATTGGCGGCACGGCGGATATGCCGGGGCAACGGAAACGTCTAAGACGCTCTTGCGCCACTGGTTCGACACCGACCATGCGAACGGCTTTCGGTACCACTTTTGCCAGCGCGAAGCCACCGAGACCGCCATCTACCTCTACGAAGTGGTCCGCTACCGGCGGCCAACGGAGATGTTCTCCTCGATCTTGCCGGAGGACCATCGGGACTACAACGCCCTGACCGCTCTGCCAGACGCCGAGGACCTTTGGGCGCGCTATTGCGCCAAGATGGCGACCGGCAGCGGCAAGACCAAGGTAATGAGCCTGCTGATCGCTTGGAGCTTCTTCAACGCCAAGTACGAAGCCGGAAGCGAGATGCCCAAGCACTTTGTGCTGATCGCGCCGAACCTCATCGTCTTCGATAGGCTCTGCTCGGACTTCGCCGGCGATTGGGTCTTCAGCAAGGACCCCATCCTTCCGCCCGAGTTCGCGAGCGATTTCAACGTGCAGGTGGTCAAGCAAGACGACCCCGGAGGGTCGAGTTACGAAGGCACGATCTACCTGACCAACATTCATCGCCTCTTCGAGAAGGAAGAGGATTCGAAGGCAACGGCCAAGGGGTCGCTGCTTGGACCCGACGTTCAGAAAGCGAAGGTCTACAAGGTTGGCGAAGCTTTACGCGCGCGCATCGCGGAGCATCCGGGGGTGATGGTGCTGAACGACGAGGCGCACCATCTACACGACCCCGAGTCCGCATGGAACGACGCCATCCAGGCCATCCACCGCCAGAACCTCAGCAAGGGCCATCGTGGCGTGCAGCTTCAGATGGACTTCACCGCCACCCCGAAGCACAACGACGGGATGCTCTTTCGACACGTCATCTGCGACTTTCCGCTCGGCGAAGCGGTTGACGCGGGGATCGTCAAGGTTCCTGTCATCGGGCGGTCCAAAGACATCAAGAAGGACGAGTCGGGCGGCGACGCCTTCGAGGAGTACCGATCCCACTTGCTGCTCGGCTACCAGCAATATGAGGGCGCATACGAGGAGTGGAGCGGATCGCACAAACCAATCCTGTTCGTGATGTGCGAGAACGCGACCAAGGCCACCGAAATCGCCAAGCGCCTCAACGAGGATAAGGAGAAGTTCCCGCTTCTACATGGGCGCGTCCTGAACCTCCACACGCGCTTGAAGGGCAAGCTGGTGACCCGCAAGGTCGGAAAGCAGGAGTTCCAGGAGTTCGTCTACAGCGAGACACAGATCAAGGACGACGACCTGAGATGGCTGCGCGAGCAGTCGGCTGAGCTGGACGAGCCCGACAGTCGATACCGGTGCGTTGTCTCGGTCCTGATGCTCCGTGAGGGTTGGGACGTTCGCAACGTCACCACAATCGTTCCTTTGCGGCCGTATTCGGCCAAGTCGAATATTCTGGCGGAGCAGACCCTCGGACGGGGACTGCGTCGCATGACGCCGCCTGGACTAGAGTGCCGCGCAGAACGGGTTACGGTGGTAGAACACCCGAACTTCACCGCGTTCTACCAAGAGGAGCTCGCCCTTGAGGGCCTCGACGTGATCATCGAGGACCTGGGCAAGACCAAAGCCCAGACGGCAAGCGTATTCGTTGATTTCAAGAACAAGCCCGTCCAAGACCTGGAGCTTGAGATCCCCTTGGTTTCCGACGCCATCGAGACGACTGCCAGGCTTGACGAGTTGATCTTCGATGCCGTCGAGAAGCGCTTTCGTGAGAACCTGAAGCCCCTTCCGATTAAGTCCCGAAGCGCCGGGACGATCCAGCTTGTGGAGCGGACCATGATCACCGATGAGGTCGTTAAGGTCTATGAGATCGACCGCGGGCTTCTGTCTCTGGGAGCCACCGCGCCGAGCGTCTACGTGAGAGCACTCGAAAAGGGGTGCCGCGTCCATGGCACCAATGCGATCCTACAGCCCCTGATCACCCGCTTCATCGAAGAGCTGCTGTTCGAGAAAAAGGTCTCCCTCTTCAGCGGGGAGGTCGATCACAGGATGTCCGATCCCGATGTCCGGGAGTGGATCAACTTCGTTTTTGCGCCGCTGATCCGGGAAAAGACCCACACGGAGACCAAGCGCATCCGCCGAAGCGCGGGAACTAGGCTTTCAACCTGGAAGCCGTACCAGGCAAGCTACACGCCGAGCCGTCCGTGTGAGAAGGCGGACCGAACCATGTTCAACTTGGTGCCCTGCGCCAATGGGTTCGAGTCTGAGTTCACTTCGTTCCTGGACGACTGCGACGACGTTGTCGCGTTCGCCAAAAATGCCGGTCCACAGAAGCTCACGATCGACTACATGAAGGCTGCGGGCCGAAGGGCGCTCTATTGGCCGGACTTCATTGCACGCCTTGAGAACGGGAACTACGCCCTGATCGAAACGAAGGGTCAGATTGACGTTGACGCGGCTCGCAAAGCCCAGGCGGCTGTGGAATGGTGCAAGTCAGCATCGGCTTCAGGAACGACCTGGTCCTACGTGTTCGTGGTCCAGTCGGTCTTTAACGAGAACGTCGACCTCAAGCTCAGCGCGCTAGCCCGAGCCTCGATGCCAAGGCTCAAGGCACTTCTGGAAACGCTCAAGAAGGGCCAGGCAGAACTGCCGCTGGAGGCAACGCCGGAAGAGCTGAGGGACGACAAAGCGACCGCGTTCCTAAAGGAGTTCGGGATCACTGGCATCCCCGCGCGATGGCGATCCGACATCACGATGGCGATAAACCAGTTCGAATACGATTGCCGCATGAATCATCCGCACTTCAGCGCGGCATTCGGGACGCTCTGGATTCCGTTCGAGGAGCTCTCAGGGGAGATTCAGGTTCAACTCATCAAGCCGAGGTTGCCGCAAGGCGTTGCCGCAGAGGGCCAGTACTTCAACCCTTACCTAGACGACCTTCACAACGCGGACAAATCGATTTTGCAGCGCCAGCAGCGTAACTTGAAGAAGAACGTCAAGGACTTGGCCTTTAACAATCGCGCGGGCGTTCTCTTGACATGCATCGACTACGCCATCAATCCCCGATGGTCATCGGTGTCGGCGCCGGGCGTTTGGGAAGATGTCCGCGCCACGTTCTGCACGCCCTCATTCAGGACGATCTACCCGAAGCTTGCGGCAGTCGGTGAGTTCCGCAACAAGCACGTCGGCCACGGCGAGGAAAGACTAACCGATGCGAACCTTGCTCGGACCAAGCTGGGAGAGTGGATTCAGGTCCTCTGCGAGCTTGACCGCCTTGGAACCGAAATCTGAGGGACGCGGATACGTGCTGAACAGCATCGCGCCAGTGACGTGACACAATCGGATTGAGGCTCGCACGAGCGAGGAAGCACCGATGAGTAGAACGAAACGACGCGCAGAGACCCAGGAAGCGTCAATCGAGCTTCACAACCAGCGAATCGAGGTCATCTTGTGCCACGAAAGCGACATGCGCGCGCGTGGAGACCGGCTATTCTTTTCTCTTGGGTTGGGCAAGCCCAGACCTGCCAGCTTTGAGGAGGCCAAAAACCTCTATCCGCCTGAAGCCATTGAAGCCGCCGTTGACCTTCCAGAGAAAGCAAGGTACACGGTCCTGTTCTTTGACGGGGACCGCCCCTGCCTGACATACGGCTGGCATGTCTGCCCTGTGCTGGTTCAAGGCGAGCCGCATTTCTCCCTGATCGCCATTCCGGGCAACTTCGAACTTCCGGTCCTCACGAACTATCCGGAGATATTCTCGGGCGTCGAAGATGTGCGACTTCTTGAAGCCAACGATCACCGCTTCTGGTCTGATGGAAAGCCAGTTCCGAAGCTCCACCTTGGCACGATGGACGATCCAAGCGGGTTCACGCCTGTTAGAAACAACACAGACCTGAAGAGGGTGCTCCTAAGCGGTCCTGTCAGCAGCGGTTTCTTCGATGTTGTTCAGAGGGGACTTGACACCGCAAAAACCATGCTGGTACAACATCCTCACCTCTGCCGAGAGCGGTAGAGGGAAAGGCTGAAAGCGCCATTTGCCCGAAAGGGCGGTTCGACCCGGAGACGGGGGACCTTATGCGCTTTCAGCCTTTTTTCGTTTGTCCTCCATCTGTGTCGCCGCCCAAGCGAATGGGTGCGCATCCACTGCGCATACCAAAAAGAGGATCAAAATGAAAAACAACAGCTACGGCGTTGCGAGTGTTCCGGGGTCTCTACGACAACAGAACGCGAAGCGCCAATCGTCAACAGCGAACGGACCGCTTGTCCTGCAAAAACTGCGGGCCGTCCTCGAAGAACTCAAAGCCTCAACAGGCAAGATGGTCTTCACGAGCGTGTGCTTCCGCAACTTGTTTGACTTGAGCAACGAGGCGTTCGTTGTGGCTCACGATGTCCGGTTTGCCTGCAAGGACAAAATCGACACCGAGAACCCCTTCACCGAAGTGGAAATCACGCCGTGGCGGTACGGCGAACATGGTGGCCGCGACCTGGTCTTCTGCACCTGGGAAGATGTGACAGGGGACTGGTCCGGCGACATCTACTACACCGAAGATGAGTTCCTTGGGTTCCTCGAAGTTGGCATTGTCTGCTGCGGGTACATGGTCGTTAGCGACGGTGATCCTGCACACAATGTGTACGTCCCGGTAGAGATGCTCGATGCGATTGGTGCGGACAAAGGAGACGAACTCGACTTCGGGCCCATGGTCAAGTTCGCTGACCAAGTGATGGTCTCCGGGTCTTCCGGACCGTGTCTCATCCTCCTGGATCAGGACGACCAGCGGTTCAAGTACCTCCAGGAGCTCAGCAAGAAGACCGCGAAGGACTTCCCCCCGGAGCACTTCGGAATCAGCCGCGACGAGTAGCTCTTCGGCTGCACCTCGCGTAGCATGCTGACCACCAGGAAGACATCTCTATGGCACCCAGGAGTTCGGTCCGAACCGGCAATGCTACCCTCCGCCCTCAGGACGCCCGCGAATACGTAGGCGCTACCGAGAAAGGTTGGCGGCGCTTGGTTCGGGCCGGACTCATCGCCCCTTTGCCAGTGATCGGCTCGTTCCGGGTCCAAGACCTGGACGAGCTGGTCGACAAGCTGGCCCGACTACACAACACCGGAGACGGTAAGGAGACAGACGAAGAACATGGCAACACGGAGAAGCGACGGTCGCTGGATGGCGCGCCGGAATGTCAACGGCAAGCCAGTGTACGGCTACGGAGCGAGCGAAGAAGAAGCGGACGCGGACCTGGAGTCCAAGCTCATCCCCTTGATCGGCCCGCTCGGCGCAAGCCCGACGACCCTACATGAGCTGGCGAAAGAGGTGTGGTATCCGCACATCGAGCAGCTAGCTCCCCTGACTCAGAAGCGCTACGAAGGCGTCTACACGAATCACATTCGCGGCCGCCTCGGCAATCTGCCGCTTGAGGCGATTACGCCCATGGCCATCCGCCGATGGCTTAACGGGATGGTCGCCGATAGCGACTCGACGAAACGTTACGTGCTTGAGATCCTCAAGGGAATCCTGATGCATGCGGTCCGGATGGAACTGATCGGGCGGAACCCATGTTCTGCCATCAGCCTGCCAAAGAACTACCGCAAACGCGAACGGATTCTGGATCTGGACGCGGCATTGAGGCTCTTGGACGGTGTCCGACAGTCAAAGTTGTCGGCACCGGTATTCCTCGCAGCCACCATGTCGTTGAGGCGAAGCGAGATTGCCGGCCTGAAGTGGAATGATCTTGACCGGCGCAAAGGCGAGCTTCACATCGTGCGGCAGCGACAGGCGGTCAGGCCCTACGGCGTCATCGAACGTGAACTCAAAACGTCAGAAAGTGCCCGCACCTTGTACCTGTCCGCGCGCATGATCGAGGAGATCGACGCACGAGGCGACCTCGACAGCGCCTATATTACGACCTTTGGCGGAAGGCCCTGGGTGCCGGACACGATCACGGAGTTCTGGCGCGCAGAGCGGAATGGCTTCGGCCTGCCCGATTGGCACTTCCACGACCTGCGACACCTCGCTGCAGGCTTGCTTGCGGCCGCAGGTTGTGACCTACTCGTCATCGCAGCGGTGCTTGGCCACAGGAAGCCCGACATGACGCTGCTCTACACGTCCGTATCACAGTCCCGAAGGCGCGAAGGCGCCGACAAGATGGCCCAACTCTTCGCGCGCAAGCGGACCTTTGACACTCGTTTGACACTCAGCCAGTCGAAAAAGGAACCTAATGGTGGAGATGATGGGATTCGAACCCACGACCTCTGCAGTTCGATGCTCGAATTGAACGACAAATGTCGGTTATGCACTAGGATGTGAAGCTAAATGACCTCTGTAGTTGCAGTTTGCAGTGAACGTTAAGAAATGGCCGTTGCAGGCAAGCATTTTCGATCGAGCTCATTTCCTACCGAGGGGTACATACGAGAATGAGTTCGTCAACTCTCAAGCGGGCGGCTCTTTGCGTTCCATTGCCTCCCAGCGTTGAGAAGGTGCTTGAGTTTGCGATCCGTTGCACTTGGAATAGACCGGTCAGGGTATCGATAACCATGTCCCCTGAAAGTCCATTTGAGCACTCCCCACTTGGATAGGTCACGATGCAGGTCGAGCCCTGGATTGCCACGACACGTGCCAACGACTCAAAGGCGCTTTGCGACTTTGATTTCAGACTAAAATGGGAATGCGGGCGCTCCTGAAAGCTCGGGTATCGACCAGTTCCTTCGGGCGTGACTTCAGAGCCTCGGGCAAGCGTCTCAAGCACATGATAGAATCGGCTGTATTGGACCCCGGAGTAGGGCGGATCAATGAACACGACGTCCCGTTCTTCAAGCTTCTTTGCGACTATGAGAGCATCAGAAACCGCTGCGCTTCCCTTACTCCTGGCGTGTCTTGTCGACAGATCGAGGAAAGCTCTCCGAGCGTGTCCCCAAATGTCCCGCCGCCATGCCTCAAATAGGAATGGAGCTGCTGTCGAAGTTGGCTGAAATGGCTGAGCGGTATGGCCCGGAGCGGCGACACACTCCGAAGCTGCAATAACGAGGGCGGCCAAGTATATCTCAGGGCAGCTCGCTTCGCCCGGGATCGTCGCGCGCAAGCCGTCCAAGATGATCGCTTGAGCGGGGCTGAAGTAGTGCCCACCGTATGCTCTTGTGATTGGCCCTCCGAGAGTGCGGCAATGCTTCCGGACGTCCGCAACGAAACCCTTCGTTCGGGAATCCCAATCCATTGCTTGGTATGCGAAGCTCAACCAAGCCCCCTCGCTCTTGGCAATCCACTCGGAGGCATCGCGCACCCACCGATCCCACATTCGTCCTGGGTTCGACGGAGCCTCAGTTCTGCTAACGACGGCGCCGGCCAAAACCCTCGAATATTCCTGGGTATCCACCGCAAAGACGGGTACTCGGTGGCGCTCAGCGACGTGCCAACTCACTGCAGCTGAGCCAGCAAAAAGATCCACGAATCTATTGGCACTAGGCGCGTGGTCCGAGAGGACCTGACCCAGGCCCGATTCGAGCATCGACCGTTTAGACCCCATATACTTCATGCGAAGAGTCCCGCGACGGCAATTCTCTCGCAGCGACACGCGTTTGCCATAACAGACGCGCATTGCTCCCACAACGACTTTCGGTCCGGCATAGCCAGGATTTTGAGGAAGTCGCCATGTGCATCGAGGGAGTCCTGGGCTACGTCCTGGCTTGACGAGGCCGTACCTGCCGCCAGTGCCCCTCTCGCTTCAAGCGCAGGGAGCCACCAGAAGCTGAGGTTTTGCTCGGTGATCCCCGAATCATTGAGCATGCGCCGTGCATATAGGACGGAGTGGAAACAGAGCAACGCTGCACGCGACAGGACGCCCTCAATTTCTCCGTTCACCTTCTCAAGCGCATCACCCAGCACTGGAATGGTTGGTAGCGGATCCGTCATGCAGTAGCGCCTGAGTACGGCTTCGGTCGGCGAATTCGGGCCCATAGCCGCAATCATCGTTTGAACTTCGGCCTCAAAAGCCACGAAGGCATCTTGTGGCGCAGAACCCCGATTGAGTTCAAAAGCGCGTCGCAGGATTGCACAGAGGATGAGACTTCCAAGGCTACCGTCGCGTGGGCCGTTCGAGCCAATCATGTGCTCACCGATCGTTCCCAGCAGAGTCAGGTCATCTCCGACTGGCCTGCTCGGAACGCCCTCGATGCCGCGAGGCCGATAACTCGCCTTTCCGCGCGTCGCCTGGTCGTTCCGCGAAAGGAGCTGGATGTCGAGCCCGATACCGGACAAATAGCTTGAACATGTTGTAAGCAGTGCGGCACCTGACGGAAAAGATGTGAGCCAGACACTCACGGGCTGCCCGTCGACAATCACTTGGTCGAGAAGAGCTTTCGCATTCGGAGACGTTGTCCACCAGTCGTATGCGTTCCAGCAAAACGAATGGGTCTTGCCTTCGTCTGCCACGTTGATCGAGTTTCCCGCCGCGTCGACGACACAGTGATTATCGTGAAAGACGCCTATGCCGTCGCAGGCTAGCAAACCCATGGCCGATCGAAGTTCGGAATAATACGCGAGATGAAGCGCCACCGAAGCATCACCTTGCAGCGTGGTGTCCCATGCAGAAGCCAGATAGCTGTGTGCGTCGTAGCAATGCATGAAGCTCGAGGCGGCTACGTATTCGCCTATCATATCGGGGTAAGGCCTTGCCGGAACTCCGGTCAAGCTCCCTGCCAAGAGGTCACGAAGGAAATCCTTGGCACCACTCGCCATTTGATTGTCTGCTGCTATGCAAAGTCCGCCTAAGAATGACGCTCTTAGCCTAGCGAGCTGAGAAATGACCCCTGCTCGCTGCGCGATAGCAAGCTTTCCCGGAAGGGCACTACTCACTGTATTCCCCTGAAAGCCGACGGGTGGCTTCCTCGGCATCATCGCCAATGATTCCATCCTGTTGGCTCAGCCAATCGAGCAGGTCTTGGCGTAGGGATTTGTATCCACCACTCCCACGATAGGTCTGCTTTTTGGTCTTAACATGATCATCTTCCAGACCTGGTGCGTCGGACGTCCTCCAGTCAAATCCAGCGAGTGACGTAGCAAGCAAAACTAGATACTCCTCTACGGTTGACTTCTTCCCGAGACTCTCGATGGCATGAGCAATTGCCTCGGGGGTCATCCGATCGTTAGGGAGTCCTGTCTGCCACTCAGACAACCCGATTCTCTCTTTGCTCACCATCAGCACGTCATTCATGATGTGGAGCAAACCTCTCACTCCCTGGTCCGTATTGAGAAGCGTCTTGCGGCCGGTGAAGGCAGGATCCGTGTCAGAGAAGGCGGCTTCTGTGGTTTCTTCTCGAAGGGCAGACGCCCAAGGCGCGTCGGATGCCTTCACTTGCGCTTGAATCGAGCTCCAGAAGGAAATGAGAATGGCCGCTTGGTCCGTGCGATTCCACTGAGACTCAGCCGTGTCGGGAGTTCCAAATAGGCCGCCAATCCGAACGTTTGGGCCGGATCGCCTTCGGACCAGCGTAGCCGTAAGATTCCGCACCCATGAAGCCTGACGGACCTGTGCGGCTCCTGCCTCACCAAGCATGTTGATCCGTTGATACCACGGGCTTCCAGGAAACGACCACAGGGCCTCGGTCAGTTCTTGGGCGCGGGCTTCCCGATAGATTATGTGGATTTCACCGCGTTCGAGCCAGTCTTGTTCTCGCAGCAAGGGATAGAGATCGTACGCAAGGCTTGTATTGATCTTCTTTGGCTTAATGTTGATGACGTAGAACAGGTATGCCTGCCAAGCTAGATCGAGGCCGAGGAAAGCTACTACGGGCAGTGAAAATTCGTCGTCGAGGACTAAGTCGTCAAACGCCCAAAGTCTGTGTTGACCGTCAATGACCTCGATCGGATGTGAGTCCGCTGGGTCCCAGGGCAGAGATTCCATCGAACCAGGGAGATGCATCTCGGCGAACACGCCATCAAGCTCGCGAAACGAGACGAGATCCTGAGCCTGGACTTTGCCGCT
Source organism: Armatimonadota bacterium (assembly GCA_016223145.1). NCBI lineage: Bacteria > Bacillati > Armatimonadota > Armatimonadota bacterium. Next base: position 297,516 of record JACRPN010000012.1, read on the forward strand.
AGGCCGAGCGTCCTCGGGCAGCTTGACGTTGATCACGATCGCCGTTGGCAGCCATCCAGGCATCTTCAGATCCTGATACTCCGGCGCATTTCTCTTCTGTGCCGACAAAGTAGACCACGGATAGCCGCTTTCGACAAAGCTGGCTATCTCCTTGGAACGATCCTCGTCTAAGGTTCTCTGGATTCCCTTATCACGTCCTCCCTTCAAACGCTCCTCGACCGACCGTCGCTCGACTCCGGACAGCGCCCTGAGTAGTTGAGCTGGGACGGACATCACGTAGAACTGATGGGGAGGTGGTCTCCGGTCGGCTGTCGCGTCGGTCTCGACGGCATCCCAGGAGTTACGCCACTGAAGCACCTTTAGTGCGGGAATCGTCTTTGGCAAAGGACTGGCCATGGTGTGCTCCCAATGGTCCCCGGATATGCTCGCGGGGCCTGTGGGTTCTATTATTCCATTCGTCCTGTTGGCGATGTCGCTCCGCACAGCTGGCGGAAGTGGAGTGTCGGCGAACGGCCAGTCCACCGGACGTGGGAGTATAGGAACCATTTGTAGGAACCACCTTAGGTTCCTTTGAATCTGGTGGAGATGATGGGATTCGAACCCACGACCTCTGCAGTGCGATTGCAGCGCTCTCCCAGCTGAGCTACATCCCCATATTCGACTGTTCCTCAGAAGGAATGAGACTCGACCCACGACCTTCCCGATGATCGGGACGCTCTCCCAGCTGAGCTACATCCCCATATTCGACTGTTGAATCGGCTATCAGAGTCCTAATTGATGCCTCAAATAGTGGATTGGAGGGGCCTTCCCAAAGGAGATTCCTGAGTCCACCAGGCGCGAATTATACCTTGAGGCTCGGGCACTCAAGCCAGAGTACCGGCCGTCGCGGGACCCTGGGACCTGGGGATTCTGGCCGCCGAGACGATGCCATGGCGAAGGCAAAGCTCACCGAAGAGCTTGAGACCCTCGAGGTCTTTTGACTCCAGGCGGTAGTTCATCGTTTCGGAGAGATAGCGGCGGCACATGCCCGCTTCCCAACCGAAGCGCCGGATCGTCCGGCCGATGACCTCATCCAGTTCTCTTAGGCTGTTCAAGCAGGCATGCTGCAGGTGTCCGGCGAGCGCTGGAGTCAGATTCTCCGACCCTGTCCAGAGCGCCCAGACGAACGGAAGGCCCGTCAAGCGGGTCCAGGCCGATCCCAGGTCGAGCACGTGCAGACCCGCTCCGTCGGCGCGCATCCCGAGGTCACCGATGAGGAGCGCCGCGTCGTGGTCCTTGAGCATCGCATGCAGGTCGGGAGGGCGTTTGTCCAGGCGAGGCTTCAGGCCATAGAGCTCGGTCAGAGCGATCTGGGCCAGCGCGTTGCTGGTCATCGAGCTTTGGTCGAGCACCACAGACTCGATCTGCTCAAAGGGTTTTTTGCTAAAGAGCCGAACGCTTTCGGCGGGCCCGCGCGAGCCGATGCAGACCCCTTCGACATAGCGGCGGCCGGGAACGGTGAGCGCGTCGATGCTCGAGACGAGAATGGCGTCGGCCTCGCCGTTCTCCAGCATCTCGGGCAGGGCCGAGGGAACCGCATACAGCACCTGCACCGGCGAGTCCTCGCCGAGCTGATCAAAGTGATCGACGAGCGGGCGGGCGTTGACGTAGGGAACCGAGCCGACGGTAGCCATCCTCTTAGAGAAGTCTACTCGCTGATGGGCTTGACGAAGAGAGGGAAGGCCCACATGAAGACCAGCAGGAGGTTCAGCATCAGAGAAAACGCGAACAGAATCGCCATCCCCGTGTCCCGCCGCTTGTTGCAGACCCACATGCCGACGGCCGCGATCACGGTGAACAGCATGCTCGCGATGAGGAACGGCTCGGTCATCCCCTCGAAGAACTTGGCAAGCTCGGGAGCCGGGCGCGAGGCATAGGTTGCCACCCGAAACATGAGCCAGCCCGCAGGCGAAACCATGGAAAGAAAGAAGGAACGAACCAGGTGCGGGCTGCGGCTCTTGGCCCTGACGCCGATCGTTTGGGCTCCCTGATGCGGTACCGGTTCCATCGTTCGCTCAGCTTACCGGCTTACGAGGGCTTGCGCCCGACGGCGATGAGGCTGGAGCCCCAGGGAAGGGTGACGCGCCGCAGCAGTTTGGCCTCGAGGTTCTGCAGCTTGACCAAAGCGCGGTTCAGCCATTCGGGCACGGCGGGCAGCGAGGCTTCTGCGTTCGGTTTCCTTCGCTCGAAGAAGCGGATCAGCACGACGAGCGGGAAAAGGAAGAAAACCGAATAGCTGAGCAGCTCGATTTGGAACCCCGCGCTCCTTAGCTTGGCGCGCAGCTCTGGCGAGCGATACCGGCGAAAGTGCATGAGCGCCACATCGTGCGGTCCCCAGAGGGCTTTGAACGCAGGAACGCTCAGCACCAGGATGCCGCCTGGCTTGAGCACTCGAAGAGCTTCGTTCATCGCGGCTTGGTCGTTCTCGATGTGCTCGAATACATCGAGCGCGACGATGGCGTCGAAGGATCCGGTGGAGAAGGGCAGCGCCTCGCCTTTTCCGATGGCAAGGCGAGTGAGGCCCCGTTGTCGGCAGTATTCAAGGGCCTGCCCGCTCATGTCGAGGCCCACATAGCTTCCGAAGTGCGCCAGCTCTTCCAGCACAGCGCCGGTGCCGCAGCCGAGGTCGAGAACCCTGATCGATTTCGGATTACGGATTGCGGATTGCGGATTGCCTATCGGGGATTGCGGATTCTGATCATTGTCAGAGGTTGAGGTATCGATAAGGCTCAGATCCGATTGCGCTGGATCCGGCCAATTCGGTGACTCTCGGCTCCGGGTTGTTACGATTTCATCCGAATATCCGCAATCCGAAATCCGCAATCCGAAATCCGTGAGCAGCCCCATCGCGAGCCGCCTACGCGCGACGAACCACCAGTAGCGGTTCTCCAACGCATACATGCGGTCGTATTCGGCTGGGTTCACGCCTCGGACCTCGGACCTCGGACCTCGGACTCTCCAGGCCCTTCTCTTCCCCCCGTCCCTTCGTCCCTCTGTCCCTCTCTCCCTTCGCCCTTCGCCCTTTGCCCTTCGCCCGAGATTTCCATCCGGGCCTTCTTCCCCTTGAGCCGCAGCTTGATCAGGTCGCGAATCATTCTCGGTCCGTCGCGCATCAGCACGACTTTGGAGCCCTCTTGGTGGCGCCAGCGGATCGGCACTTCGGCGATCTTGTAGCCAAGGTCCCTGGCGATGAGCAGCGCCTCGAAATCAAAGCTGAACCCTTCGAGTTTGCAGCGGGAGAAGACGTCCCTGGCCACGTCCCGTTTGAACAGCTTGAAGCCGCATTGAGTGTCCTTGATCCCCCGGATCGCGAGGAGCTGAACGGCCATGTTGAACGCCCTCCCGAGAAGTTCACGATAGAGGGGCTGCCGAATTTCCAGATTGCTTTCTTTCAGGGGGCGGCTGCCGATGGCCACGTCGGCCCCCTGCTCGATTGACGGGAACAGCTTTTCGATCTCCTCTATGGGGGCGGCCAGGTCGGCATCGGAAAAGAGAAGAAGCTCGGCCTCGACCTCCAGCATGCCCCGCCGCACCACATAGCCTTTGCCCCGGTTGGGGTTGCTCGCAATCAAAGAGAAGCCGGGGTTCTCCTCACAGAAGGCGGCGACAAGATTGGGCGTTTCATCCTTGCTGCCGTCGCTGACCACGGTGACGGACCACGTGTAGCTCTGCGCGGACAAGTATTCGCGCAGGCGCTTTAGGGTGGGCACGATGCGGGCTTGCTCGTTGTAGGCGGGTACGAGGACCGCCAGTCGAGGAACGTTCAATTCGAGCCGATGATACCGCGCGTATAATGAACTTGAGAGACACCTGAGCACATGAAGATCGAGGAAGCTGTATGGCAGGACTGTGGGCGCATGAGCGGGGCACTGTGTTTTAGGAACACGAGAATTCCGGTCAAGACGCTCTTTGACCACCTCGAAACCGACGGATTGGCGGCATTCTATCGCGGTTTCCCTGACGTTTCGCCCGAGATGGTAGCAGCGGTGTTACGCACTTCTCGTTCGCTTCTCGAAACGCAGTTCAACGAGAAGGCCGCCGCTTGAAGCGCGTGCTACTGGATCACTGCGTAACCATGGAGTTCCTTGATGAGTTGCCGGATCATGAGGTAACGCATACCCGGCAGCGTGGTTGGCAAGCCATGGCAAATGGCGAGCTCGTTCGGGCCGCGAACGCCGAGTTCGACGTGCTCCTTACGACCGACAAGAATATGGAATATCAGACGTCGCTCAAAGGGCTGGACCTTTGTGTAGTGGTCGCGGACGTCCAGAGAAACGACATACACGAGCTCCGAGCCATTCGCGAGGAACTGCGCCAAGCCATTGACAACGCCGGACCTGGCAAGTTCGTTCGCGTCACTAAGCCCTGACTAGTCCTCCGGCAAAGGGCGGCCCTTGGTTTCTGGCGCGAAGGGAACCACGATCAAACCCACGACATAAACAGCTGAGGCGAGCATCAGGCCGCGAGCAACGTTGCCTTCCGAGGTCCCGATGAGCGCAGCTGTGATCCAAGGGAACGGCGCTTGGCCGATGCGCGCCGTGTTGTAGGCCAAGCTGCATCCAGTTGCCCTAAACCGCGTGGGGAACATCTCTGGCAGCCACAGACCGTAGCCTGCCGAGAGCCCAATTGTGAAAAAAGAAAGAAGCGGCGCGAACCAAAGGAGGGATTCGAACGTGATGGCCGAACCCAGCGCCAGCCAAAGCACGAGCGGGCACGCCGCAAAAAAGCCCCAATAGGCCCCTCGCCTTCCTATCCGCTCGCAGAGCCAGGGGAAGAACAACACACCGAGCAGGGTCCCGGTGTGCTGCGTGTAGGTGACCTGGCTCTTGTGGACCGCGATCACGGCGGCATCCAGCCCCTGGGAGGCCTGCTGTACCAGGTTGGGGAGCCAGAAAGCGAAGTTGTTTGCCCCCGCGATGCCTACGAGGCCGATAACCATCGCCAGGAGGGCGTTCTTTCGCCATTTTGGTGCGGCAAACAGGTCTTTCAGGGGCTCAAACAAGCCCTTGCCCTTGCCTTCTTGGGTGCGCACCCATCGTTCAGGCTCCTTGACCCCTGCTCGAATGACGACGGTGATAGCAGCCGGAGCGATCCCCGCGAGAAAAAGCCAACGCCAGCTTTCGCCGGCCAGCGCCTGGTTGGCAAGCGCCGCCAGCACTGGCCCGAAAGCAGCCGCCGTCTGAAGGAGCGCCGCCGCTGCAGCGCGGGCCCGGTCCGGGAACACCTCGGAGACGAGTGCGGCCCCCGCGGCCCACTCGCCTCCGATTCCCATGGCGGTGAGGAACCGGACTGCCGCGACGTGCTCAGGGGTCTGGCAGAGCGCCGTTAGTCCCGTGAACCCGCAGTACAGCAGGATCGTCAGGGTCATCGTTTTGGCGCGGCCCCAGCGGTCGGCCATCACCCCAAACACCAGGCCCCCGATCGCCCACCCGAGGAAGAACAGCGTCTGGATCTGGCCCTCGATGCGCGTCCCGGTGTCGTTCAGGTCGTAGGCGGCCTTGCCGCCCAGCATCTCGGTGATCATTGGGGTCTTGGCGAAGTTGAAAAGGGCCGTATCGGCGATGTCGAAGACCCACCCGAGCCAGGCGACGGCGAGGACAAGGACCTGGTAGCGGCTCAGTCCCTTCCACCATTTCACCGGGGCGTCCACGGGCATGAAGTACTCATTCGAGGCTGTCGGTGGGGTTCCTTCCCTTGGAGTCGCCCAAGGCTTCTTCTCTGGGGGATCGCCGTTGAGGGTCCCAGGCCCGTGGAACTCAGGTGCGCTCAAACTAGATTCAAGCGTATAGTTTCAGTAAGATCGAAATGAACGTACTACCCGCCACCGTCCTTTCCATAGCTGCGGCCCTCGGCTTCGTGGCCGCGTTCAGCGTCGTGCAACCCCCCACCCCCATGTCCACCGAACCTCAAGAAAAGCGCATCGACCCGCCCGGCTCAAAGTCCCTTTATGTGGCCGGCGGCTGCTTCTGGTGCATCGAGACCCTCTTCGACCAGCTCAAAGGGGTCTATTTCTCGGAGAGCGGTTACGCTGGCGGTGCCAAGGCCGGGGTGACCTACGAGGAAGTCTGCTTGGGAAGAACGGGCCATGCTGAGACGGTTCGCGTCGTCTACGACCCAAAGAAGGTCGACGCGGCCGACCTTCTGCGCATCTTCTTCACGGTTCACGACCCCACGACGCTCAATGCGCAGGGGCCCGATCATGGCACCCAATACCGCTCCGCCATCTTCACGACGAGCGACGCCGATCGAGACCTTGCGATCCAGGTGCGCGATGAGGTGGCCAAGGCCAAGATTTGGCGCAACAAGATCGTGACCGAGATCAGTCCGCTGAAGAACTGGACGGTCGCCGAGGAATACCATCAGAACTACTTCGAGAACTTCGAGAAGGCGCCGCTCAGCGTGCAGATGCGCATGAACGCGGGCTACTGCAAGGCGATCATCGAGCCCAAGGTGCTCAAGTTTAGGGAGAAGTTTCGCGACAAGCTGAAGCGGGGGGAGTGAGTCTCGCTTGGTCCGCTCTTGGGACCACCTTTCGGGTGGCACTGGCAACACATAGCCCGTGCCACCCAATCAGAACCTTGTCGCCAACCACCCTGCAATCTTCTCGATATCTGGCCCAAGGGGCCGGTCCTCTTCTAGTTTGGAGACTAGACGACGGAGTTCTTCAAAGGCGTCCTGCACGCCGACCCCTGGCTTGAGCGGCTTTCGGTATTCCAGTCCCTGCGCGGCGCAAAGGAACTCGATCGCCAGCACCCGGGTTGCGCAGTCAACAACTTTCCTGAACTTGAGCGCCGCGGTCATTCCCATCGAAACGTGGTCCTCTTTCCCGCCGGAGGTCGGCACATTGTCGATGCTGCTGGGGTGAGAGAGCACCCGGCACTCGGCCAAAAGGGCCGCCGCAGTCACTTGGGCCATCATGAAGCCCGACTGGACTCCGGCGTCGTCGGTCAGGAAGGATGGGAGCCCTTCACTGAGGTCAGGATTCACTAAACGCTCGATCCTGCGCTCGGAGATGCTTGCCAAGTCGGTGATGGCAATAGCGGCATAGTCCATCACGTAGGCGATTGGCGCTCCATGGAAGTTACCGCCGGAGACAACTTCTCCCGTTTCGGCGAAGACCAAGGGGTTGTCGGTTCCGGAGCCCGATTCAATTTCGAGAACCGAGCGTACGTGGGCCATCGCGTCTCGCACCGCGCCGTGAACCTGCGGCATGCAGCGAAGCGAATAGGCGTCCTGCACCCGAGTGTCGCCCTCCCGGTGCGACTCGCGAATCTCACTGTCCTCAAGCAACTCTCGAAGATGTTTGGCGGCGGCGGCTTGCCCAGCATGGGGCCGGGCCCCCTGGATGCGCGGATCGAAGGCGGCGGGAGTGTCGCGAAGGGCTTCGAGGGTCATTGCGCCGGCCAGGTCGGCGCTTTCTGCGAGCTTGATCGCTTCAAGAGTCGCCAACGCCCCTACCGCCATCATTGCCTGGGTACCGTTCAGCAGCGCCAAGCCCTCTTTGGCCTCCAGCCCGATCGGAAGCAACCCGGCGCTGAACAGGGCCTCGCGGCCAGGCACACGCCGTCCGTTGACGAACGCCTCGCCTTCACCCACCAGCACCAACGCCAAATGTGCCAGCGGAGCCAGGTCACCGCTGGCGCCGACCGACCCCCGTGAGGGAACGACGGGATAGACGCCCTCGTTGAGGGAGTCCACAAGGATTTGGGCGATGTCGGGACGGGCCCCTGAATAGCCCTTGGCGAGCACGTTGGCGCGCAGCAACATCAGGGCCCTCGTTTCGGGCTCGCTGAGAGGCTCCATCACTCCGCAGGCGTGGCTGCGAACCAAGTTGAGTTGAAGGCGGCCGAGGTCTTCGTCGGGGATGCGTACGTTGGCGAGCCTGCCGAACCCGGTGTTCACGCCGTACACCGGTTCACCGGTGTGAACAATTCCCTCGACCACGGCACGGGATTCCTTCATGGCCTTGATGGCGGAGGCTGAAAGCGCAACCTCCTCGCGGCCACGGGCCACGCGCGCGATGGCTTCAAGAGACAGAGGCTCGCCGCTGAGTTCGATCATCGGAAGCCATTATGGGGCATAATCTTCACGCTCCAGTTGCCCCCAGCGGGATGTCGAGTTTCTAGAGTTTGGGACGCTGTTCCCAGGTTCGGAGGCAAGCTATCTCGCCGGGAACTGCGCGGCATACGAACGGCAAATCCCGCCAGGGCCGGAAGGCAGCAACGGTACGCTGCACCGGTGCGCGACGCAATCTTCCCGGCAACTGGAGCCCAGGGCCTTGACGATTTACCATTGACGATGTACGATCTAGGTGTCAGAGTCTGCTGGACATCGGCAATATTCTGCGGAGAGTCTTCCATGGCCCACGAAGGGGTCCCGGTTCATCTGTCGTTCGTCTTCGATATTCGCGGATTTCAGATTTCAAATCTGAGATTTCAGAGCCTAAATCATAAATCGTAAATCGTCAATCGCAAATCGTCAATCGTCAATCCTCACTCCCGTGGCACACGTTTCTCTCTACCGCAAATACCGAAGCCAGAGCTTCGGCGATCTGGTGGGGCAAAACCACGTGGTCCGCTCGCTGCAGAGCGCGCTCAAGTCGGGAAAGATCTCGCACGCTTACCTGTTTACCGGCCCGCGCGGGACCGGCAAGACCAGCACGGCCCGACTGCTCGCCAAGGCCCTCTGCTGCGAAAAAGGACCTGCCGCCGAACCCTGTAACGAGTGCTCCATCTGCGTCGGGATCACCGACGGTTCGTGCATGGATGTGCAGGAAATGGACGCGGCGAGCGAATCGGGCGTCGAGCAGGTTCGAGACTCCATCGTCCAGGTTGCCGAGTACGTGCCGACCCAAGCGCGCTACAAGGTGTTCATCATCGACGAGGTCCATGACCTGAGCGCCAAGGCGTTCGACGCCCTGCTCAAGACAGTCGAGGAGCCGCCGGACCACCTGATCTTCGTTTTGGCCACCACGGAATATCACAGAGTGCCGCCGACCATTCGCTCACGATGCCAGAAGTTTGAATTCCATCGCGGCAGCATCCAGGACATCGTTTCGCGCCTAGACCACGTGGCCAAGGCAGAAGGAATCGAAATCGAGCCTGCCGCGCTCAGCGCGATCGGCCGCATGGCGGATGGCGGGTATCGCGACGCTCTGAACTTGCTGGAGCAGGCCTCGCTGACGGCTGAGGGCGCGGTCACTTTGGCCCACGTCTACGACCAGTTGGGCCTCATCGACGAGGAAGCTGTAGATAAGCTCCTACTGGCCATCCGTGCGGCCGACTATCCCGCGATCGTGGAACTCGTCGCTGAGTTCGGCAGGCTTGGCAGGGATCCGCGTGCGGTTCTGGAGTCATCGCTCTATCGCCTCGCCGACCTCACCCGTGCCTCTCTGGACATCTCCGGTTCAAACGCCGGCGACGGGGCGCGCGAAGCGGCCATGTTCGAGACTGCAGCCCACCTGGGCAAGGAAGCGATTCTGCAACTCAGAGGGGATTTGAGCCAGGCGCATATCGACATTCGCGATGTGACCCTGCCGCGAATCTGGCTGGAATCCGAACTCCTCAGGCTGGCGACGAAGCTGAACGCGCCGCTGCACGCGACTCGTTCAGCGGTTGCCGAGCACAAACCGGCGCCCCAGGCACCTCAAAAGCACGAGCCAGAGCCAAAGCCCGTGGCCGCAGCCAAGCCTCCTAAACCGGAGCCTGCAAAAAACGGCTCGCCTGTCGCGGCCGTAGAGGTCGAAGTACAGGAACCAGCTCCGGCAGAGGTCTCACCAGACATCGAGGAGGCTCCTTCCGGCGATCCTGCGCTCGATGCGGCGCGTGTCGCCTGGAAGCAAGTGGTGTCCGCTATCTCCGCCAATCCAAAGGCAAGGGCCATGGCGCACAAGCTCCGGAGCACACGCGTTGTTCGAATCGACGGGGAAAGAGTGATCGTCGAATTTGAGCGGCAAGTGGACATGCAGAGCATCGTCGACGGACCGAACGGTCCACCCCGGGTGGCCAAGATCAAGGAGCTGCTCGGCAAGGAGCTGGGTGAAAACCGAGAGATTCAGTTCGTCGCCGGGCAGAAGGGCCCCAAGTCCATCGAGGAACCTACGGTAGAATTGCCCGCTGAAGGACAGAAGCTCGTAGACATCGCTCGCGAGGTCTTTCCTAGCGGCTAACGGCTATACAGCCCTCAAATCCCAGAGGATCACACACCTATGAAACTTCCAAAGCAGTTCGGCGGAGTCGGCATGGGCGGCCTGATGCAGCGCGCTCAAGAGGCGATGGCGAAGGCCCAAAGGCTGGAAGAGGACCTGGCCAACGAACGGATCGAAATCGACAAGGGTCCAGTTAAGGCCACTTTCTCTGGCACTGGGGAGCTCGTGAAAATCAGTTTGGACAAGAGCGTGGTCGATCCTGAAGATATCGAGGTTCTTGAGGACTTGATCGTCAGCACCGTTCGGGACGGGTTCACCCAGGCGACCACCATGCGAAACGAGCGCGTTCAGGAGATCATGCCGAACGTGCCGCATATCCCCGGAATGTAGATGCTCTACGCTCGGCCCCTTGCGGACCTCATTGCCGAGCTCGAACGGCTGCCGGGAATCGGACCCAAGTCGGCCCAACGGCTCGCCTATCATCTCCTAAGGCAGACTCAGGCCGATGTGGAACGCCTGAGCCAAGCCTTGGTTGCTGCCAAGCATTCTCTGCGTCTTTGCGAGCGCTGCCAGAACTTCAGCGTCGAGCCGGTTTGCGATCTCTGCCGCGACTCACGCCGCCAAGCCCAGCAGATCTGCGTGGTCTCCGACCCCAAAGACATCACGGCGATCGAGCGCATGAACGAGTATCACGGCCAGTACCACGTGCTGCATGGGGCGCTCTCTCCCATCGACGGGATCGGCCCAGAGCAACTGCGCGTGCGCGAGCTGATCGCTAGGGTGGAGACAGGGGTTGAGGAGGTGATTCTGGCGACCAACCCGACCATCGAAGGCGATGCCACCGCCCTGTATCTGGCCAAGCTCTTGAAGCCGTGCGGAGTTCGAGTGACCCGTCTGGCCCACGGCATGCCCATTGGCGGGGAACTGGACTACGCCGATTCGGCAACCCTGCACAGCGCATTCGAGTTTCGTCGCGAGATGTAGGCTCAGGCCACCCAAACTCCAGGACGCGCCGAACTCCATGTTCCCAGACGGCAGACCCACGAGCAAGTCGCTCTGACCATCCCGGCCATCATGAGCCAGATCGCCCCAAGTTGGCAGGAGAGGGGAAGCAGGGTGATCAGATCGGTGAACGCCCGGAACGACTTGCCTCCGACCTTGCCCCAGGGGGTGGTTTCTTCTCCCGGCAGCCTGTCGCGGCGCGCCGCACTTTCAAGGGCCAGCCTCCGGGCGTCGGAGGTGGCTCCTTGGGCGGCCCTGGGGTCGCGCTGGATGACGTCCATCAAGTTGCGAATGCCCTCGACATCGGTGCTGGCCACCAGAATTCCGGTCCGCGGCCCGTGTCGTAAGGACCGGATCGACGAAACGCTTTGCACAGGCTCCGCCTCGGGCAAGGGCACCATGGCCGCGAGCGCCATGAGGATGCCCGCGCATGCGATGCTGTGCCGGAGAATCGGAAGAGCCCGTGACTTCAGGCAAGCGTAGCTATAAAACAGGAGGGTGGACGAAAAGAACACGGGGAACCAAATCGCCACATCGAGCGAGCGCACGAGGTCCACCCTGGTGGCCAAACCAAGCACGAACACGACGAGTCCGGCAAACCCAACCCCCACGTTACGCCAAGCCACATCGCCTTGGCCCGCCCTCTCCGCCATCGAAACGGCGATTTCCTCTGCCTGGCGTGTGCCGAAGCGCTCCAAGGCCAAGCGCTCAGCCTCCTCGCGAGTGTGTCCAGCCTCGACCAGGTCTTCTACGGCATCCAGCAGATGCGCGTGAAACTCAGCGAGGATCGCGTCGGCGCCCTCGGGGTCGTTCAGCGGCTGCAGCCGCGAGCCCACGCCATCGAGATAGCGCTCGATCGCTCCTCCTTCAATCGGTTCGGGTGGCTCGTGCAGCATGACGATTAACCATCGTGGTTGAGCTTGAACAGGGAATTCATGCTCTTGGCGAACTGGAGCCAATTGCGGCGCTGGGCCTTGAGCTCACTGCGCCCCGTCGAGGTCAGTGAATAGGTCTTTCTCGAGGCCCTGCCCTCCTCGTGGTTCCATTCGGCCGTGATCAGGCCCGCTTCCTCCAGCCGGTGCAAGCCCGGATAGAGCTGCCCCTCGCCCAGCTTGAGGAAGCCCTCGCTGTGTTTTTGAACTCGCTTAACGATCCCGTAGCCGTGCAAGGGCCCATCGGCCAGCGTGGCCAGGATGACTGCGTCTAGATCGGATCGGAATGCCATGTTGCGGTGTGCCTCTGGAAGTCAATATACACGAGACCCAACGCTCCTACCAACTGTTTTGTGAGCCGGCGGGCGCGAAGTCGAAGTATGCTCGGGTCTGAGGCTCCACTCATGATCGCTTTTGCACTTTCTGTGCTCGCGGCACCCCAGGCCGCCGTCTGGTACGGCCCAGCCACCGTTTCCTTCACATTTCCGCTTGAAGGAAGCCCATATGATCCGGCCCTGAACGACCTGCGCGTTCGTTTCGAGCGCCCCAAACAAATCGCCGAAGAGCGCCTGGCCTATTTCGACGCAGGCACGATCAAATGCGTCTTGGTTTCGCCCGTCAAGGGCTCCTATCGCGCGACCCTGCTCGTGAATCGAAAGCCTGCGCCCGTCGCACCCCAGTCCGGGAATCTGTCGAGGCAACTCCCGGATGGGTACCTTCGCGTGGACTCCAAGTCTCGCCGATTTCGGTTCGACCGAGGCGCAGCCTACTGGCCCATCGGACACAACCTCGGCTGGCAAACCCCCAGCCTCCCCGACATAACCGAGCAGATCGCCCAGATGGCCAAGGAGGGTATCAACTGGACCCGCATCTGGGCCTGCCATTGGGACGGAAAGAACCCGTTTTGGCCCCAAGACGGCCACAAACTGCCGATGGGAACCCTCGACCCGAAGGTGCTATCGCGTTGGGACCAGATTGTCGAGGCCTGCGCCAGGAACGGTGTGCGGTTCCAGTTTGTGCTGTTCCACCATGGCCAGTTCGCTTCGACCGTGAACCCCAATTGGCCCGATCACCCCTGGAATGCCAAGAACGGCGGCTTCCTCTCGAACGCGGCCGACTTCTTCACTAACCCCACCGCCAAACGCCTCGCCAAGCTCTGGCTCAGGTACGCGGTGGCACGATGGGGGCACTCCCCCTCGATCATGGCTTGGGAGCTCTTCAACGAGGTGGAGTGGGTGGACGCTCGCTACCAAAATCGTTGGGCCGATATCGAGGCTTGGCACGCCGAGATGGCGGAGTACCTGCGCTCGATCGATCCATACCGCCACCTCGTCACTTCCAGTTCGGCGATGGACCAACCTGCGCTTTGGGTCAAGCTGGACTATTATCAGCCCCACACCTATCCGCCCGACATCTCAAGCGCCGTGGCGGGCGCCACGTTGCCCAAGGACAAACCGCTCTTCTATGGCGAATTCGGTCCTGGCGACTTCCAGGGCGACGCCGAAAGGCGCGCGATTCGGGATGGCATCTGGGCCGCGGCGCTCTCGTGCCACGCGGGTGCGGCGCAGTATTGGTATTGGGACCGCATGCAGGCGCCGGGCATGGTTGCCGAATTTCGCCGGGCTAGCCACCTACTCACATCCTTCAACTATGCCGAGAGGAAGGACTTGCGGCCCCTTGCTTTCAAAGTGGACGCTCCGATGGGCGGCGACCTGGTGTTCGGACCCGGCGTGGGTTGGGGGGCCACCACCAAGTTCGAATTTCAGCTACCAGAAGAGGCCACCGCAGCGAACCTCGGCAAGCTTTCGGGGTTCATGAACTCCCACACAGGAGGCAACAAGGCGCTCTTCCCCGAGCCGCTGACCTTCCGCTTCCGGGCGCCGGCAGCGGGGGCTCTGAAGATCCGTTTGGGAACGCTCGCCAAGGCCGGAGCCTCGCTTCGCGTGTCCGCCAACGGGGCGGTGGTGACGGAGCGGAAATGGGACGGCGGAAACGCTGACCGCCTCCTGAACGAGACGCTGGAAGCCAAGTTCCCAGCCGGCGACGTCGTGCTCAAGATCGAGAGCCTGGGGCCGGATTGGGTCGTGGTTCAGAGCTTTTCGATCGCCGGCATCGCGCCTCTGGCCTCAGGGATGGCCTGTGGCGACAAGAACGGCGCGCTGATCAGGCTGCGATTGGCCGGCGGAGCAGCCCTTCCGTTGGAGGTGGGGCTCGGCGGGCTCGGGCTCCCCGACGGCATCTATCGGTCAAATGAGTTGGACTTGGCTCAAGGATCGGGTCAGATCGGGACCGTTCAGATCAAAGGTGGCTGGGTCGTCGGCAGAGTCAAGCTCACGTCGCCCGATTCCGTGTTATCCCTTACGCGCCGCCCCTGATCGGGTGCCAACCCGCAAGTGATCGGAGGCTTAGGAGCTTGGCGCCCTGCGGTGCGCGCACCGACACCGAGCCGCCAAGCCACGTCAGTCCGTTCGGCTCGATTTCACCGCCTTCGGCGTCGATCCAGAGATCCACGACCGGGGTCTTGGAGGCCAGTATCCACCGGTCGCCATCAGCTCGCACTTCGATCTCGCCGAGGGGCGCGACGATATCCTTAGGCTCGCAAAGCAGCCGCCAAGCGGGGGCCGCGTCTTCCGCCTCGACCCAAAGGAGGCATGTGTTGGGGTCCAGCCCGCTCAAATCGATCTCCCCGGCAGCGCGGCGCGCAAACCCCTCGACGTTCACCTCCAACGAGGCCTCGCGGAGCACCGAGCCATCGGTTAGGCTCACTGCCCGGAGAACGCATGTCGTGTTCCACTGTTCGGCGCCATCGTTTGCCAGAACCGCACCAGCTTTGCCCTCCTCCAATTGCAGCGCGATCATCCTGGGAGCGCAGAGCCGCGCCATCTCATGGCCCAGCACCTTCTTACTTCCGGTGCAATCCAGGATCGCCCAGCTCTGAACCGGCCAGCAGTCGTTGAGTTGCCAGACGAGCGCGCCCTTGCAGAGGTCGCCGCCCCGGTAATGCTCAAAGGCAAATCGAATAGCGTCCCTCTGGTTGAGCTGGGTGTAGTAGACCAAATCGTCCATGCTCGCAATCTCGGGATAGTGGAGATGGACCATCCCAAGGTAGTTCTCATAGCCCTTCCCAGTTTTGTCGTGCCACTGGACTGCGGGGGAGTAGGGGTCCCAGTCTCCCCCTCTCCTCACGCCAGTCGAAGAGGAGCCCAAACAACTCTTCCACACCTCAATCGACGGTGAACTCACGAACCCAAACTCGGAGCTGAAGCGCGCCGAAGAGTCCTGATAGTAGCGCCAGTCACCCCGCCCGTGCCAGACGTCCCAATAGTGCTGGTCGCCGGTCCCGCCGGAGTTGCAGGGCTCGCCGCCCCATGGGCTCGTGGGAATGTAGGGCCGGCCAGGGTCCTCTTGCCGGAGCACCTCGGGGATCACCTCCTCGTAGAGCTTCTCGCCGAAATAGCGTGGTGGGCGCTTATCCTTGCCGCCCCATCCGCTCTCCCACATGGTCAGGTTCTCGTTGTTGCCGCACCAAAGGGCCAGGCTGACACGGTGCCGGAGCCGCTGTACGTTCTCCAGAGCTTCTCGTCGGACTTCGTCCGCGTAGCCATCTGTATCGGGGTAGTAGGCGCAGCCGAACGCGAAGTCCTGCCAGACCAAAATGCCGAGTTCGTCCGCCGCATCGTAGAAGTCTTCCGATTCATACAGCCCGCCACCCCATACCCGGAGCATGTTCATGCCCATGCCCTTGGCCCGCCGAAGCTGCTCGAAGACACGCTGGCGGCTGACGATGCTCGGGAAGGAGTGGTCGGGAATCCAGTTTGCGCCGCGCGCCCATACGGGCAACCCGTTGACGACGAACTGGAACGATTGGCCGTGCTCGTCGTTCTCGCGGACAAGTTCGACGGTCCTGAGGCCAAACTCCCGCTCGACGGTGTGCCGCCCCAGGGTGGCTGTTAGGCGGTAGAGTGGCTGCGCCCCAAGGTCATGGGGATACCAGAGCTTGGGGTCGGAGATCGCGACCTCGGAATCCCCGTGCCATTCGTGAAGGCAGTTTCCAGAGGGGTCGCTGAGGCGATAGCGGACCTGTGTCGATCCGGGAGTCTGTGCGCGCACCCGAAGGCTCCACATTTCGCCGGTTTTCTCGGTGAAGAGTTCGAGCCGTTCGATGCGCGATGAGTACTCGAGGAGCTCCACCGGCTTCCAGATGCCGCAGGAGATGAGTTTGGGGCCCCAGTCCCATCCGAACATGTACTGCCCTTTCCTCACAAACGATCGATCGTAGAAGCAGGCCGCGTCCGCCGAGATGCCATGCGTGGCGAAATAGGCTTCTTTGCGCCTTGCTCCCTCTTTGCGCGCGCTCAAAAAGCGAACGACGAGCTCGTTCCGGCCCTCCCGGAGGATGGAGGAGACGTCGATCTCGAAGGAGCGGTGCATGTTGTCGAATGCGCCGATCCGCGCTTCGTTCAGCCGGACTTCGCACACCGTGTCCAGCCCATGGAGCTTCAGCACACGGGAGGGAAGCTTGGGATCGGCTCTCCACTCAAACGTGGTGCGGTATTCCCAGCCGGTTTCATCTACCCAGCGCAAGCCCAGTTCGTGCATGCGCTCAAACGGGTCGGGAATGACCCCTTCGCGCCAGAGGTCTAAGTGGACGTGTCCGGGAACCTGCGCGGGGAGCCAATTCGCAGGCGCGTCCGCGCCGGATTCACGAAACTCCCATCCCTGGGAGAGGTGCGTTGACTTCATCTTCTCATCCACAAAAAGTTGCCGCCGACCTTTGCCGATCGGCGGCAACCTATTGAACCGAGGCCTCCTCGGTTCTGCCGTGCGGCATCTGCCGCCCCTATTGTCTCCGACTAATTGCCGCTTCCGCCGGTTGGAGGCGCCGAGGCCCCTCCGCTACCGCCAGACCAACCTGGAGGGGCGGTCTTGCCACCACCGTTGTCGGCGTTCTGGTTCACGGGCGGCCCGCCCTGCCCGCCGACGGCGCCGGGCGGGGGCCCGGCGGTCGCCTGAGGTGGCGGCTGCAGGATTGGGTGCTCATAGGTGTTCTGCTCTTCCTTGGTCGCGGTTGTTCCGGTTCCCGATCCACACCCGGCCGTCACAAAGAGTGAGGCCAAGGCCAAGGACCAGATGAGCGTCGGTGGACGATGGCAATCGCGTCGGTGCATGGCTAGTTCCTGTAGGCGTTCCACTTGTTCTTCGCCGGATTCCCGAAATAGTCCGGGTCCGTGGTGCTGGGCGTCATGGTCGCCGCGTGTCCATCGGCAAACGAGAACACGCTCTTCTTGGAATAGGCGTTGGTGATAGCGCCCTGGCGGTTGTCCGTCTGGGCAGTCACCGTGTTGCCTTCCCAGTTGGTGAAGGTGTATGGGTTGCCGTTACGTGTCGCGTCCGGGATCGCCGTGCCGTGGCCGGCGCCGTCCCACCAGGCATCGCCAAGGCTACGGGCGCACACAAAATCGCCGGTACCCCAAGCGATCTGGCTTCCATAGCGCTCTGCGAGCATGATCGTGTCGGCTGGGTAGGTCACTGCGGTGGCGTTTGTCACCGTTCGGCCCATCCATGCCGACGCGCCGCACCGGTTGCTGGCGGGCGGGACGTTTTGGACCATGCCCATGACGCCAAACAGCGACCATGCCGCGCCGTCCCAGTCCATGAGGCCGTTCGCGACGAATGAGATCGGCACGCCCTGGTCATGGGAAGCCAACCAGCCCATCCATCCGTTCTTGGAAAGCGGGTCGGCGGGCGAGCGAAGGATTGGCAGGTTCTTGATGTACGGCTGAGTGTCGAGCGACCAGCCGCCATCGAGCGGGTACCACCAGCAGGCGCCGCTGCCCATGGGGAACATGTCGTCGTAGTCCGACTGGTACATGATCACGCCCAGGGCGGTCTGCTTGATGTTGGAGAGTGCCGAGGCCTTCTTCGCGGCGAGCTTTGCCTGGGCAAAGACCGGGAAGAGGATTGCGGCAAGGATCGCGATGATCGCGATCACGACGAGGAGTTCAATCAGCGTAAAGGCTGATTTGTGTTGTTTCATTGCTACATGGACCTCCGATGAGAGTGTTGCGATGATGAAAGGGCCGGTCCTCCGGCCAATAATGATGAACGGTACTGAAACTTGGTCTTGGGGTACGGCACTTCTCTGGTAAAGCCGCTATATCGCTCCGGATTTCTTGTCCATCGGTTTGCGGCTGCGCTGCAAAGCCCCCGCACCACCAGCAGGTGTTTGCCCTGGAAGAGTTCGGGCCCCCGTTTGGGGTCGCGGATGCGTCTCAGCATCATGGAGATTGCGCTCTCGGCAAGGCCCTCCCAGTCAAGCGCGACCGCCGAGAGCCCGAGCCCGTCCACGTCTACGCCCACGTCGTCGCCGATGGTGCAAAGGGCGACGTCTCCGGGTACAGCGAGCCCCAGTTCCAAAGCGGTCTCGATGACCCTGGGACAGAACTCATCCTGCATCACCAAGAAGGCATCAGGCCGATCCTCGTCCGATAGCCGTCGCCTGAGCGGCAACGTGTCGGGCTCCTCGGAGCCGCTGGTGTGCATGAAGACGTAATCGCGGACACACGGCTTCAGCCCGTGATCGAATAGGGCCTTCATGTAGCCGCTGAGCCGGTCGTGGCTGATATCCAGCATGTCCATCATGCCGGTAATGCCGATGCGGCGGCGTCCAGACTCTATAAGGTGCGAGGTCGCCCGATAGGCGGCGTCGAAATAGTCGAAGGTGGCCAGGTCCGACCGATAGCCGCGGAGCGCGTGGTCGAGCGCCACGATAGGGATTTGCTCGCCGAGCTTGGCCACCTGGGCGGCGTCCGGGAACCCGCGATAGGGCCACACAAACGCCCCCGCGAACTCGTGATCGACGGCGTACTGCAGGCTCTCCTCAATGGTCTTGTCCATCGAGCCGAGGTGGACGAGGTGGTAGCCCTTGGCCCTGAGGGCGTCGCTCATCCGGGCAAAGAGGATGTTCAGCACAGCGGTGGTGCTGTCGATGAGCGCGATCGTCTTGGTCTTTGGCACAGCCTCGGGCTGCATGGCGACAACACCCTTGCTGGGGACGTTTGTGCCGTAGCCCGTCGAGATGAGCGCCGAAAGCGCACGGCGCACGGTGCTGCGGCTGGCTTCGAAGGACTCCTGAAGTGCGCGCTCAGTGGGCAGATAATGGCCTGGTGCGACCTTTCCTTCGCGAATCTGGGCGCGAAGAGACTCGGCTATGTCTTGATAGCTGCTTCGCTTGGGAACCGAGCCTCGTCGCCGGTCTGCCACAACTCTATCATACAACTTGTTTGCGATTTTCGCAAGGATTGTATCGGCGCTGCGATACGATTTTTCCGATGCATGGTCTGGAGGTCGAGGTTTTCAGGTTTTGAGGTTCTCAGGTGGTGGGGTTCTTCGGTTGGCGGGTTGAAGGGCGTTCGATGTCGCCTCTTCCAACCGTGTTCTCTGCGACTTCTCGACGTCTCTGCGTGAGAGTCTTGAGGACCGTCGCACCAATGCCCAGTTCCTAATGGTTCCCCTGTCCCCCTGTCTCCCTGTCCCTCTGTCTCCCTGTCTCCCCCTGTCTCCCTGTCTCCCTGTCCCCCTGTCTCCCCCTGTCTCCCTGTCACTTTGTCCCTTCGTCCCTTGGTCCCTGCGCAGCTTATCGTGCCCGCTTGGCCGTGATGATCTCGGTGTTCATCCCTGCCCAATGCAGGTTGCCGGAATACCGCCCGTGCTCCATCTTGATGCAGCGGTCCGCCACGACCTTCAGCCCGGCCGCAAGCGCTCGTTCGGCGGATTCTAGGTCGACGATCCGAAGCTGCATCCACACAGCTTTGGCGCCGATGGCGATGGCGTCCTCGACGATGCCGGCGACCTCGCTCGCGGGGCGAAAAACGTCCACGACGTCAATGGGGAAGGGGATATCCCGGAGCGACGGATAACACTTTTCGCCGAGGATGGTCTCGGCCTTGGGATGTACGGGGATGACCCGATAGCCTTCATCCTGAAGGTAGCTGGCGACCATGTTGCTGGCCTTGGTCTTCTCGGTGGAAAGACCCACGATGGCGATGGTCTTGGCGCTTCTGAGGATGTCCTGAATGGCGCAGGAGTTCTGGAAGCGCGCGCGCTGATCTGCAGACAGGGAGGTGTTGAGGCGGATATCGCAACTGATCGATTCCTGCACGTTCATCTCTGGTTATTGTGGCCCTTCCACACATATCGGGCGTCGGGCTCTTTCTCCATGTTCCCTTGGCCGTTGGTCTCGTGGTCAAGCACAAAGCCATGACGCTCGTAGAACCGGCGCGCCTGGAGGTTCTTTTGGAAGACCCAGAGCCAGAGCTCGCCCGGGCTCTTCGATTTGGCGAGTTCGAGCAAGGCGGTCCCGACCCCTTTTCCGTGCCTGCGCGGCAGGACGTAAAGGGCGTCGAACTCCGTGCCTTCGAGCCGCATGAAGCCTGCGATTTTGCCCTCGTCTTCCGCCACCCACAGTCCGTCGCCGGGGATCCACTTGGTTTCGAAGAGGTGTTTGAGGGTGTCGAACGGATAGGTGATCTCGAAGAAGGTGAAGCACTCGGTGCGAGTGGCGATAAAGAGCCGCGTCAATTCGGCGGCGTCATCCTCAGTCGCGAGGCGAATCCGGAGGTCGGGTGGCATAGGGGAGTATGGTCCGCACCGAAAGTTAGGGTGCTGCCCCAAACTTGCTTTGGGGCGTGAGGCTCGCAACGGCAGCCTTCGCAAAGCTGTGTAGGGCTCTTGCAATTCGCTCCAAACCTCGGAGACTCGGTGTGGGGCTGCACCCAACCAAGGGAGACCACTTGTCATCCTTTGGAGGGCCACCCGCCGCGCGCTGATCTGCAGAGAGGGACGTGTCCAGGCAAACGTCATAGGCGGGAGTGAAGGCCATCGGTGGGATTGTGGCATGGCGGGGCAAGCCGATCGCAGGGAGGCTTCCGTTCTCCGCAGAGTGAAACCCTTTGCGGCGACGGCCGAGTGGGTGACGGTTTGACGCAGAGACGCGTCAGAAACACCATGCGTCTTTTCGCCCTGCCCGTTCTTCTTCTCGCCGTCGTTGGATTTCAGAGCGCGCCGAACCAGGGATCTAGCCCAGTGGCGCTCAAAGCAGGCGACGCCAAGCCGATCACTAGCGGCCCAGCGCCGGACGGCAAACTCCTCACCGTCGAGGGCAAAGAGACGACGCTGAAGGCGGTGTTGGGTGGCAGGCCCGCCGTCCTCATCTTCTATCGTGGGAGCTGGTGCCCGTTCTGCATGAGACACCTGGCCGATCTCGCGACGGTTTCAGGCGATATCAAGAAACTGGGCGTGCAGCTCGTCGCTATCAGCCCAGACTTGCCGGCCGGTCTCAAAGCCGCCATCGAAAAGGACAAAGTGGACTACAACCTGTTTTCCGATGGCAAGGCCGAGCTCATCAGGAAGTTTGGGTTGGCGTTCAAAGTGGACGACGCTACGATCGAGCGCTACAAGGGCTTCGGGGTCGACCTGGAAAAGGTCTCCGGAGAATCGCACCACATCCTGCCGGTGCCGGCGGTGTACGTGGTGGACGCTTCAGGAACGATCCGGTACGTGCACTATCAGCCGGACTACAAGGTCCGCCTTAGCGGTGCCGCTGTGCTCGAAGCGGCGAAGAAGGTCAGCCAGCCCGCGCAGCTAAAGCGCTAACCGCGGTCAAGCACCTTTTCGTTCGAGCATGTCGAACGGCAAGACGCGGCGCAGCGTAAAGCCCAGACGCTCGTAGACCCTCTGCGCCGCGACGTTGTCGGATTCGGTGTGCAGGAACGCCACGTCGCCCTTGGACATCACGTAGTGAACGAGATGGCGCGTGAGGCGGGTGGCGTAGCCCTTGCCACGGTGGTCCGGATGGGTGCAGATCGCGCTCAGCTCTTGGTAGCCATCCATGGCCATGCGAACGCCAGCCATCGCGCAGAGCACGCCGTCCTCCAGGATGCCCACGTAGTGGCCCAGCCGCGCGGTGCCAGGTCGAAAGTAGGCGGGATAGACCTGCGCCGTGAGCTCGAGCATCGCCTCGATGTGCGCTTCGCCCATGACGATGGCCTCTGGCTCCGGCCAGGCGTCGGCGGCAGGAAGGTCCCACACGTACTGGTGCACCTCGATGCCGTGGACGAGGTCCCAGTCGGCGGTGCGTTCCGGGATGACGGCGAGGATGCCGACGCGGTCTCCAGGCTGGACGATCTCGAGCATCTGGGAGGCCGCCCGCCCCGACTTCTCCTCGACGGCGATGAACGGGGTGACGTCTGGCGGATAGCGCAGCGCGAGGCCATCGCCGATCGCCAGGTGGGCGTGACGGGTCATCAGGGAGTGCCAGATCGGGTTGTCGAGCGAGGTCAAGGGAGGGAGTTTACATCGCTTCCAGAAGAGGCCCTTGTTCCGGCTGGAGCTGCCAGATTCGCCAAGCGGGAAACGTAGGCCCTCCCAACGCGAGGCCTACCGCAGACCTCTATTCGATCCTAAGGGGATACGACTTCCCGGCTGCGGTGTCGAATTCCCAGCTCTTCTCACCGCAGACGACTTTGCACGGCAGACCGGCCTTGGAGTGGATCACCGCCCGGGTCAAACGCCCCTCCTTCCAGCTCATATCGACCTCAAATCCGCCTCGGGCGCAGACGCCGTTGAACTCGCCGGTGTTCCACTCATCCGGCAAGGCGGGAAGCAGGCGGATGAACCCCTCGTGCGACTGCATGAGCATCTCGGTGATCGCGGCGGTAGCGCCCAGCGTCCCGTCCACCTGCATCGCCCTTCCGCACAGAGCGAACATTTGGGCGCAGCTCTGCTCTTTCAGATAGCCCTTGAAGATCTTGTGCGCGCGGTTGCCGTCCCCGAGCCGCGCCCACAGCGCCATCTTCCACGATCTCGACCAGCCCACGCCGCCGTCGCCCCGCTCTTCGAGCACGCCTTTGTAGGCCTTGATGAGCTCGGGGGTCCGCTTGTCCCAAAGCGCCCGGCCGGGGTATAGCCCGTACAGGTGGGAGAAGTGCCGGTGGTTCTCTTCGAGCGAAGTCCAGTCGTCGGCCCACTCCTGCAAGGCCCCACTCTTGCCGATCTGCGGCGGCACGAGCCTTGCCCTGGCCTCTTTGACCTTGGCGAGCATGGGAGACTTCACGCCGAGTTCTTCGGCTGCCTGCAGGTAGTAGCCGAACAGGTCGTGGAGGATCTGCATGTCGATGGCGGACCCGGCGCAGATTTGCGTGCCCTGGAGAATGGCTCCCGTCGTCTCGTCGAAGAACGGCCCGTTGCCGCCGCCGTTCGGAAAGTTCTCCGGGGAGGTGGACGGGTTCGTCACGAGCCACTTGCCGTTGGGATGGGGCACAAGGAAATCGAGGAAGAACCGGATTGAGCCCTCAATCAGCGGGAAGTTCGCCTTCAGAAACGCCTTGTCCCGCGTGTACAGGTAGTGCTCCCAAAGGTGGGTGCACAGCCACGCGCCGCCGACGGTGAACGTGCCCCAACTCGGCCCGTCCATGGGCGCCGCCACCCGCCACAGGTCGGTGTTCTGGTGGAAGACCCATCCGCGCGCGCCGTAGTGCTCCTTCGCGACCTGCGCGCCCTGATCGGACACCTCCCGAATGAGCCGGAAGAGCGGCTCGGTAAGTTCGCCCAGGTTGGCCGATTCCGCCGGCCAATAGTTCATCTCGGTGTTGATGTTGGTCGTGTACTTGGAGTCCCACATGGGGTTCATGTCGTCGTTCCAGATGCCCTGGAGGTTCGCCGGTTGCGATCCTGGGCGCGACGACGAGATGAGCACGTACCGGCCGAAGTTGTAGACCAAGGCGCCCAGGCTCGGGTCCGGCTCGGTCTGGATCTTCTGCTTCCGCTGGTCGGTCGGCAGGTAAGAGCTCTCCGTGTTTGGCAGCTTGAGGGCGACCCGATCGAAGAACCGACGGTGGTCCTGCACCGCTGCGGCCTTGAGGGTCTCATAGGACTTGCCCTTCAGCTCCCGCAAGTATTCCTCGACCCGCTTGTGCTGGTCGGCGCTCACGTCCTTGTAGTTCACGAAGTTGGTCGCGGCGACGAACACGAGCGTGACGGCGTCGGCCTTCTCGATGGCCAGGTTGATGCCGGCGGTCCTGACCGATCCGCCCTCCACCGACGCCTTGACCCGGGCCTCGCACTTCAGCTTTCCTACTACGCCCATGTAGTCCGCGGACTTGCACGTGACCGCCAGGCCGTCGGACCCAACCGGGTCCATGTGGAAGTAGTCGGTGGCGTAGTTCGAGTGGGTCTGGTTGCGCACGCCCCTTAGGTTGGCGATGAGGCTGATCGATCCCGGCCGGCTCGCCGTGAGCCGCACGACGATCGCCTGATCGGGGGCGGAGGCGAGCACTTCCCGCCGATAGCTTACGCCGTCGACCGTGTAGGACACCGACGCGATGCCGGTCTTTAGGTCCAGCTCTCGCCGATAGTCGGTGGCCTGGTCGCCGTGCGCGAGGAACAGGTGCAGGTTGGCAAGGCTCTGATACTTCTGCTGCTCGACGGGATAGCCCATCAGCTTGCGCCCGAAGAGGTTGTGGGCGTCGAGGTACTTGCCGGCGAACACGAGCCGCTGGATCTCCGGCAGCGCCTTGTAGCCTCCGGGCACGACGGTCGAGTACGGCCCGCCGGACCAGTAGGTGCTCTCGTTGAGCTGGATGCGCTCCTCGGCGACCGTGCCGAACACCATCGCCCCCAGCCGCCCGTTGCCGACCGGCAGCGCCTCGTCCCATTTGGTGGCCGGCGAAGCGAACCAGAGACAGGTGGAGGGATCGATCGCTGTGTCCTTCATGTTCGCCGACGCACTTTCCTGGCCCGATGCCCCAAATCCCAGACTCACGGCCCCAAGATATGCCAGTAGGCTCCAGTGCATTTGAGCCAGAGGTTAGCACCTTTGGCAAGCGATGCGTGCCCCTTCCAAAGGGGTCGAGCCACCCTAAGGTCCGAGCAAGAACGGGATCCCCGAAGGCCCAAAGGGCCGCAAGGTGATAGCCCAGGGCGTTGCCCTGGGAACGGCAACCGCCACGAGCCTCCCTAGCCCTGAAGGGGCGTGACTTCGGACCTTCTCATGCGGCGAGCGACAATTCGTGCCTCGGAAGGACCCCAAACCGAATCGAAACCGGCGTCGATGCCGCTTGGAGCCCGCCGCCACGCCTGGCGATCACGCGGTAGGTGGCCGAGGTGACACCGAAAGGCAGCGTCCCGTCCACATAGCGCTTGCCGCCGATCGTGCCTACCGGGACAAACGCCACGGAATCCCCAAGCGCTCGCTGGACCTCGAAGAACGTGCCGGCAGGGAAGCGGCCCTTCCAGGTCACTTCCACCGAGCCGTTGGACATCAGGCGGCAGCTCACGCTCTGCGGCGCGGGCGGCGGGCCGATGCGGCTCCAGCGTCGTTTGGCGGGCAGCGAGGCGGTAGCCAGCACTCCCGGGTCCTCCACAACCTCGGCATGGCTGCGGATGGTCTGCATCGCGCCCGAACCCACGCGCATGAGTTCGGCGACCTTGGCGTTGAGCGCGAGGGTCGCGGCGCGCGCGGCCTGTTCTTGGGCTCGCTGAAGGTCGAAGGCCTGTTGGGCTTCCTGCGCGAGGTCGGCCACGCGCTGCGCCAGCTCGGGGCTCAGGCCGATCTCAGCCGCCGATGCGAGCCACTCCTGCCCGCGCGCGGCGAAGAAGTCGATGCGCCCGACGATGCTCTTCGGTACCACCCGTCCCATGCCCTCTATCATCGGCACGCAAACGGGAAACTTGATGCCCGAACCTCTGAGACACGATCCTGCCCAACCAATCCACCCTCCCCAACGACCAATCTCCGTGCCCGAACGCCCCGGACACGATTCTCCCCAATCAACCTTATCTTGACAACGACCAGACTTCGTGTCCCAATGACCCGGACACGGTTTTTCCCTGCCTCACGCTCTTCCAAAACGGCAAGTGCCAACGCTTGCGGGACGAGTGCCATCAGACGATGCGGCAACCCACCAGCACTCCTCGATAGAGCGTGAAGCCACTCAAAGCTCCAAGCAAGAAGGGGAAGACCTACCCAACGGGTGGTTTGCCCGTCCTGGTAGATTTGGAATCATGAGCTCGGATATCGACATCAACAAAGTGACCGCTGAGTACGCGAAGGGCCTGACAATTCACTATGTTGACGCACTCTTCAAGAACGCCGAAAGCGGCGCCACGAGGCCGATTCGAGCCCTGCTAGCGAAGTCAGGCGCGGCATTCAAGCCCTACCTGAAGAGAGCACACGACCAGGCGCTTCACTGCAAGACCCTGCTAAACGACGAGCCGACACCAATCACCAACATATATGTGCCGATGGATCTCAGGGTGGGCTCTTCGGAGCTGAAAGATGCAGCTTGGTCAGAGCTCCGTCAACTGTCCACTCGAATCATACTCACTGGGCTTGCTGGCAGCGGTAAGTCAACGGCGTTTCGAACGTTCTTTCTAGAAGAATGCGAGCTGAGGACCAGCGTTCCCTTGCTCATAACTTTGCGTAACATCAACGATCTCCAGGGGAACTTGGAGAACCTGATTCTGCAGACTGTGAATACAGACGGAGGGGGACTTGATAGAGACATGTTGGTGGCGGCATCAAAGAAGGGCATTTTGTCATTCTTCTTTGACGGCCTTGATGAAGTTTCCGACGAGTTCTTTAAGCGAACGGTCTCGGCAATCCAGAAGTTATCCGCATCATTCCCCAAAACACGGATAGTAGTGTCCTCGAGGCCTTATGAGGAGTTTCAATCTTGGGAGGAATTTACTGTATGTGGCGTCAATCCCATGCGCCAATCTCAAGCATGCAACCTCGTGCATAGGATGCCGTTTGAAGACAAAGAGTTCAAGACCAAATTTGTCAATCTACTTGAGAGCGGATTATTCCAAACCCACAACTCCTTCGCATCAAACCCGCTATTGTTGACCTTGATGGTCCTGATGTTTGGCGAGAACGCCGAAATACCTAAGAAGTGGCATTTGTTCTACGATCAAGCCTATCAAGTGCTTTTTTCGAGACACGACGTGCGAAAGAAGGGGAGTTTCAGGAGGCAACTCCGGTCAAAGCTGGATCACGAATCGTTCGGCAAGGTGTTCTCTATCTTCTCAGCGATTTCCTATTCTGCAGAGCGCGTCTCTTTCGATGAACAGCGGTTCACACACCGGACATTCCAGGAGTATTTTGCGGCCGTCTACGTGGGCCGACATCTTCCGCAAAGCAGCGCCAAGGAGGTGATTGAGAGCATCGTTCGCTATGAACCTAACTCCGGTTTCTTGACCTCGCTTTATGGGGTAAATCCTGAGCTATTCCTCAGGATGCTACTGCTGCCATTGGCTGACGGGATGCTGGCTGCGATTGCGTACACGGGTGAGGTTAGTCCAAACGTGTATCGGCAGTTTCTTAGGCTCAGTGGTGCTTCAGCTAACTTGATCCCTATTCAGCCATCGTCGTCGGCAGAAGGGAAAGAGAAGTTGCCGGTCCGAATGCATTTCAGATTGGGCCTCATTCGGGATCGGATCGTTTTCCCAGTATATGTTGTAGCCCGCACCTCGTTTCCTGATCTCTTCGATCGCGACGATTCAAAAGCGCGGGACAAGCTTGAAGAGCTGCTTCGTCGACGCGCAACTAAGGGAGAGCACCATGTCTTGTTTCACTCCCTAAAGGAGGACAATGCAGCCCTTCAGGTAGCCGCTGAGTCTTTCTGGGTGGGTGTGCCCTTTATTGAGGCAGTCATTGAAGCGAAGGCGCGAGCCGTTAAGGAAATCGAGAAGTTCGGGCGTGCTGCTGCGCTCGTCTTGGCGGCGGAAAGAGAAGACACCAGGGCCACAAGCGGGCAGCGACGACGCAAGTCCACGGCGGGTCGGAGTAAGGGGAGCCGGGGAGGTTCCGCTCGATAAGCGTCAACCTCTCACACCCCCTCCAACGCCTGATCCAGATCCCAAAGCAGGTCCTCCAACGTCTCCAGACCCACGGACAGGCGGACCATGCCGGGGGTGATGCCGCCGGCAGCGCCTCTCCTCATCGGTCAGCAGAAGGTCTCCCTCTCCTGCGACCCGAGGCCGCCCGCCTATCGATCGCTCCCTTGTCGCGGGGGAGGGCAGGGTGGGGGTGGATGAAGCAAGACGATGAAAGGT